>CASBRD010000050.1 GCA_949128025.1 Oscillatoriales cyanobacterium PMM_0008
CCTGTGGATGGGAAGGGGAGAAATTTCTTGTCCCCTCCCCGTGGACGGGGAGGGTTAGGGTGGGGTTCTAAACATTTTTCCAAAAAGTCTATTAATAAATTTAACGAGATAATCTCAATACAATCTCACCCTCAATGAGTTCCCCAAAAACGATGAGCAATCAAACCGAAACACCTTTACCTCTGTTACGCACTCCCCTATTTGAACTAGCGGTAGAATTGAAAGCGCGACTAACTCCTTTTGCCGGATGGGAGATGGCTGTGCAGTACACTGGTATTGGGCAAGAACATCACGCAATCCGAACCAATGCGGGGATGTTCGATATTTCCCACATGGGCAAATTTACCTTGCGGGGTCAAGATTTAATTTCCAAACTTCAATACTTGGTGCCTTCAGATTTAAGTCGCTTGCAACCAGGTCAAGCTCAGTATACCGTTCTGCTGAACACCGACGCCGGGATTTTGGATGATATAATTTTTTATTACCAAGGACAGGATGAGTCTGGGGAGCAATGGGGAGTGATGATTGTAAATGCTTCCACTAGAACAAGAGATAAAGCTTGGTTGTTGGCAAACTTGGAATCAGCTAATGTTACTTTACAGGATATCTCCAAAGACCAAGTTTTGATTGCTGTTCAGGGGCCGCAAGCTGTGGCACATCTTCAGCAATTTGTCAAGGAAGATCTTACGCCTATAAAAGCTTTCGGTCATTTGGAAGCCACGATATTAGATAAACCGGCTTTCATTGCTCGGACTGGTTACACTGGCGAAGATGGGTTTGAGGTGATGGTAGACCCAGCGGTGGGGATGGAATTGTGGCGCAGTCTGATTGCGGCGGGTGTGGTTCCCTGCGGTTTGGGTGCCAGAGATACGTTGCGCCTGGAAGCGGCAATGGCACTTTACGGGCAGGATATTGACGATCGTACCACACCTCTGGAAGCTGGTTTAGGTTGGCTGGTTCACCTCGATACTAAAGGCGACTTTATCGGTCGTTCTGTTTTGGAGGAACAGAAAGCTGCTGGGGTGCAGCGTCGGTTAGTAGGTTTGGAAATGCAAGGACGCAATATTGCGCGTCACGGCTACCCGGTGTTGCACAATGGGGAAAAGGTGGGAGAGGTGACAAGTGGCAGTTGGTCGCCGACAATGGAAAAAGCGATCGCACTTGCCTATGTCCCGACTGAGTTATCTAAACTGGGCCAGCAACTAGAAGTCGAAATTCGCAGTAAGGCTTATCCCGCTGTTGTGGTCAAAAAACCTTTTTATCGCGCTGCTAATCGAGTTTCTTAGTTTAACCTGGTAACACAATAAATCAAAACTAACTTGGCTGGGTAACAACATAATAAACTAATCACAAAACAATGTTTAAAATGAAGTTATTGAGTCGAGCCGCGTTGACCAGGTTAGGGATTTTCAGCATCATCCTTGGCGTCATCCTTGGTTGGGGTTGGTTTACAATGATAAGGATGCCATTCAGCAGCTATCGCAGACAATTACCACCCCTGAATCAGCAGCAAATCAGTCTTGACAAAGCACTACGGCAGGATGTGGAAATACTTTCTACTAAGTTGGGAGAACATAACTTTTCCAACTACAAAAACCTAGTAGCAGCAGCTAATTATTTAGAATCCTCTCTGGCAAGTGCTGGTTATAAAGTAAAGCGACAAACATATAAATTTGGTAAGTATAACTATGATAATATAGAAGTCGAAATACTAGGATCTAACAGAAAAGATGAGATTGTAGTAATTGGCGGTCACTATGATTCTGTAATCGACAGTCCCGGTGCGAATGATAACGCTACTGGTGCGGCTGCTGTGTTAGAATTGGCTCGTGCTTTGGCTCTTAAAAAACCAGCACGCACTCTGCGTTTTGTTGAATTTGTGAATGAGGAACCGCCTTTTTTCCAAACTGCCGATATGGGAAGCGTAGTTTATGCGAAACGCAGCCACAAAGCCGGTGATAAAATCGTCGCTATGCTCAGTTTAGAGACAATGGGTTACTATTCTGATGAACCGGGAACTCAGAAATATCCATTTCCACTTAATCTTGTTTATCCTTCAAGTGGCAACTTTATTGGATTTATTGGTAATATTAAATCTGGAGACTTGGTAAGAGATGCGATCGCATCCTTCCGCCGCCATGTCCAATTCCCCTCGGAAGGTGCAGCACTACCAGCGCAAATTCCAGGTGTCGGTTGGTCAGATCAATGGTCTTTCTGGCAAGAAGGCTATCCGGGAATCATGGTAACAGATACCGCTCCCTATCGCTATCCTTATTATCATACCGCACAAGATACCGCAGATAAAATTAATTTCGATCGACTGGCGCGGGTAGTTGCTGGATTAGAAAAAGTTATTTCCGATTTGGCGATGTTCGAGATTGACTAACCAGTTGACCGAAGTCGCGGAGCATTTTAGAATAGCTAGCTACCGAACTAAGATCCTCATTATGATCTGCACCCTCCACCCACAAAAAGCGCTTCGGTTCATTTGCAGCAGCAAAAAGTTGTTGTCCGTGGGAAAAAGGAATCACCGAATCACCCGTTCCGTGAATTACCAAAACAGGACAACGTACCCTTTTAATTTTATCGATATTGCCGAACTTGTCGAAAGGTACAATAGGGATGCGCGTCACCACAAGAAACGCCTTGGTAAATGTGCTTTCCACAATCAAACCCGCCACTGATTTGCGAGAAGCCAAATCCACGGTCGGGCCTCCACCAACCGATCGCCCATAGACTATAATCTTCTGAGTTGGCACATTCAGCTTAGTTGTCAAATAATCGTAAGCGGTGTCGATATCCCGATAGGCATTGCTTTCGGAAGGTGTTCCCCCACTCGTACCGTAGCCGCGATAATCGTAAGCAAACACCGCAAATCCCAACTTCTGCAATTCGCGCAGCATCGGTAACATATCTCCCAAGTCTTCAGCATTGCCGTGACTGTACAGGATAGTGTAAGTTGCTTTAGGATTGGGCAAGTAAACAGCCGAGATCTGCACGCCATCAGCAGCAGTCAGCTTGAGAATATCCTTGGTGTCTTGATAAGTGGAGGGTTGAGGCTTAAAGATCATCCAGTCCGTAAAAAAGTAGCCGTATATGCACAAAGAAGCGTAAACAAAGATGACGGAACGCACCAGTCGTTTAAGAGAAAAATCCCCTATTAGCAGGCGTCTGAGGGTTTTCTTGTCCATCGGATCGATCGTCCAAGTAAAGATTTCGGGAAAGCCAGAGCGATCGCTTAAAGAAACGTTGTACACTAAAAAGCTGTTCGAGTCCGCTTTCAGTAGAAAAGACCTCGATAATCTGTATTAATAATCAGCATCTGCCAGTTTCCGCCTGCGTGCGATCGCGCCATCTGTTTGCGAAGCTACCTAAAGTATAATCTTTTACTTGAAAGAGTGAGGAAGTGAAATGTCTTTAGAATATCCCGATGACCTCAAATACCTTGACAGCCACGAGTATGTACGACTGGATGGCGAGATTGCTACGATCGGCATTAGTGCCTTTGCCATAAACCAACTAGGCGATATTGTGTTTCTCGAATTGCCAGATATCGGCGAAGCCCTGACCAAAGGAGAAGCCTTTGGAACCATTGAATCGGTTAAAGCCGTCGAAGACCTTAACTCTGCGGTCACTGGCACCGTTGTAGAACGCAACGAGCCTATGGTACAATCACCAGACCTAGTGTCGGAAGACCCCTACGGCGAAGGCTGGTTAATCAAGGTTCGCATCAATGACCCAAGCGAACTCGATGAAGCTATGTCGGCTGATGAGTATCGCGCCGAGGTGGAGGGCGAGTAGCGATTTTAGATTTTAGCTTGGGCTACCAACTATCGGCGGGACAGTCGAACCCTTGCCCCGCCGATAGGTGGTAGCCTTAGATTGCCAATTCGATCTAAAATCTAAAATCCCCCGATGCGTAAGGACATGATATGACTTGGGAATTCTTGTTACAACCTAATAAGGAGTCAATTCTGGAGAGGATATTGTGGTCAATTACACCACTCATACGCAGTCTAGCAATCAGCAGCAATTAGGACAAATTGAACTAGAGTCAAATTCCTTCCTTTGGCGGCATATAGGCCCGACGCCGGATAAAATCGAGCAAATGCTGGAAATACTGGGCATTCCGACCCTTGACGCCCTGATCGATCGAACAGTACCGCAAGCAATTCGGCTGAAAAATTCTCTACAACTACCTTCATCCCAGAGTGAATATGCAGCCCTAGCTCAATTAAAACAGATTGCGTCCAAAAATGAAGTGTTTCGATCGCTCATTGGCATGGGCTACCATGACTGCATCACCCCACCCGTTATTTGTCGAAATATCCTAGAAAATCCTGGCTGGTACACCGCCTACACGCCCTATCAAGCAGAAATTGCCCAAGGGCGACTCGAAGCGCTGCTTAACTTCCAGACAATGATAATCGATCTGACAGGCTTAGAAATTGCCAATGCTTCCTTATTAGATGAAGCAACAGCAGCCGCAGAAGCCATGACCATGAGTTACGGTCTGTGCAAAAATAAGGCAAAAGCCTTCTTTGTCTCCAAAGACTGTCATCCCCAAACCATTGAAGTATTGCAAACCCGTGCCAAACCCCTAGACATTGATATCATTGTTGGTGATCATCAAACAACTTCACAATTTGAACAACCAATTTTCGGGGCAATCTTGCAATATCCTGCCAGCGATGGCACAATTTACGATTACCGAAATTTTATCGAAAAAGCTCATACCGCCGGTGCCTTAGTCACAGTCGCAGCAGACATTTTGAGCCTGACTCTGCTTACACCCCCCGGCGAATTTGGAGCGGATATTGCGGTAGGAAGCACCCAGCGCCTTGGAGTTCCCTTGGGATATGGGGGGCCCCACGCAGCTTATTTCGCCACCAAAGAAGACTATAAGCGACAAGTTCCAGGGCGAATTGTAGGCGTATCCAAAGATGCAAACGGCAAAACAGCATTGCGTCTAGCACTTCAAACTCGCGAACAGCATATCCGCCGCGAAAAAGCAACTAGCAATATCTGCACTGCACAAGTTTTGCTGGCTGTAATTGCTTCTATGTATGCAGTTTATCACGGGCCAAAAGGGCTTAAGAAAATTGCCGAAAATATCCACAAACTGACAGTAACTCTGGCAGAAGGATTGAAGCGTTTAGGGTATAGTATCGGTTCTGAGCATTACTTTGATACTTTGCGAGTGGAACTGGGAACGCGCAGTCAAGAAGAAATTATCGAAACTGCCCAAACTCGTTGTATTAATCTGCGGAAATTGGATACAACTACTGTAGGAATTTCTCTAGATGAAACTACTACAGTTAAAGATTTGTTGGATATCTGGAAGATTTTTGCAGGTGGGGATGTTCCCTTTACTGTAGATGAAATTGCTGTCGATCTATCTTTTCCAGTAACTTTCGATCGCCAAAGTACTTATCTCACCCATCCAGTCTTTAATTGCTATCATTCTGAAACAGAACTTTTGCGATATCTGCATCGCTTGGAAAGTAAAGATTTGTCGTTGACTACATCAATGATTCCGTTGGGTTCATGTACGATGAAGCTGAATGCAACGGCGGAGATGATACCTGTAACTTGGCCGGAATTTGGCAAGATTCATCCGTTTGCACCTCAATCGCAAACGCGGGGTTATCAAGTTTTGTTTCAGCAGTTGGAAGAATGGTTGGCTGAAATTACGGGATTTGCAGGAGTTTCTCTACAACCAAATGCGGGATCTCAAGGCGAATATGCGGGACTGTTGGTAATTCGTCAGTATCACGAAAGTCGGGGTGAAAGTCATCGGCATATTTGTTTGATTCCTGAATCTGCCCACGGAACTAATCCTGCTAGTGCGGTGATGTGCGGTTTCAAGGTTGTTCCTGTTGTTTGTGACACGCAGGGGAATATTGACTTAAATGACCTCAAAAATAAGGCTGAAAAACATAGCAATCAACTTGCTGGTTTGATGGTGACTTATCCATCTACCCACGGTGTTTTTGAGTCAGAAATTAAGGAAATTTGCGCTATTGTTCACGAGAATGGCGGACAAGTTTATATGGACGGGGCGAATATGAACGCCCAAGTTGGGTTGTGCAGTCCGGGTGATATTGGCGCGGATGTTTGTCATTTGAATTTGCACAAAACTTTCTGTATTCCTCACGGTGGCGGTGGGCCAGGAATGGGGCCGATCGGGGTGGCACAGCATTTGGTGCCGTTTTTACCGGGTCATTCTGTTGTCCAAATTGGAGATGAAAATCGAAAATCCAAAATCCAAAATCCAAAATCGATAGGTGCTGTTTCCGCTGCGCCTTGGGGTAGCGCCAGTATCCTGGTGATTTCTTGGATGTACATCGCGATGATGGGTGGCGGGGGTTTGACCCAAGCAACTAAGGTGGCAATTCTGAATGCTAACTATATTGCTCGTCGGTTAGAGTCTTATTATCCAGTTCTTTATCAAGGAAAGGCTGGTTTTGTGGCGCATGAGTGTATTTTGGATTTGCGATCGCTCAAAAAATCTGCCTCTATTGAAGTGGAGGATGTTGCTAAGCGTCTGATGGATTACGGTTTTCATGCCCCTACTGTATCTTGGCCTGTGGCGGGTACGGTGATGGTAGAACCGACGGAAAGCGAATCTAAGGAAGAGTTAGACCGTTTTTGCGATGCGATGATTGCTATTCGCAAAGAAATTGCGGAAATCGAACAAGGTAAGGCAGATATTCACGATAATCTGCTGAAAAATGCACCCCACACGGCAGAAAGTCTGATTACTTCCCAATGGAATCATCCTTATTCTCGCGAACAAGCTGCTTATCCCGCGCCTTGGACTCGCGAACATAAATTCTGGCCTGCGGTGGGGCGCGTTGACAATGCGTTTGGCGATCGCAATTTTGTCTGTTCTTGTTTACCGATGGAGGCGTATTCGTAAGACCCCACCCCCAAACC
>CASBRD010000051.1 GCA_949128025.1 Oscillatoriales cyanobacterium PMM_0008
CAATTGTCGCTCTTGGGACTATGACCAGTTCTACTCCACGGCGCAAATCTTCAGCTGTAACGTCTGTACGTCCATCTAAAGCTGCTGCTGCTTTGGCAACTCGGACGGCAAATAATTCGGCTCTATGTCCCTGTACGCCAGCGCGAATGGCTTCTTCTACCAGGTAAGTAATTTGATCGTGGCTGATGCGGACATCTTTGAGCCATTCCCTCGCCAGAATTATCTGAGTTTTGAGGTTATCGATGTCTTCGCTGTACTGTGCGAGAAATTCTTGGGGAGATCTGGAGTATTCTAGAGCTTGATCTACTGCTTGTACTCGATCGTCTAATCCGAGTATGGCGTCAGCTGAAAGGGTGATGGCAATGCGATCGAGTAAATGCTCCCGCAGCGCCCCTTCTTCCGGGTTGTAGGTCGCAATGAATAGCGCTTGGCAAGGATGCACAACGCTAATGCCTTCCCGCTCAATTAAGTTGCGTCCTTCCGATAATACTGTCAGCAGTTGGTTGGCAATTTGGTCATCCAGTAAATTAATCTCATCTACGTAGAGAACGCCTCGATGTGCTACTGCGAGCAATCCTGGTTGAAATACTGATTCGCCGCGTTTGACTGATTGTTCGACATCCACTGAACCAAGTAACCTGTCTTCTGTCACTCCCAAGGGAATTTGGATGAAGGGGGAGGGTATAATTTGTGTTTCTATCGCCCCATCTCGATCGTTGGGTTCTTCGTTCCAGAAAGAACCTTTGATGACTTCGATGGGTGGTAGGAGTTCGTGCAAAGCGCGTGCCATAACGGATTTGGCTGTGCCGCGACGACCTGCGATCGCAACTCCCCCCAATCCCGGATCTACCGCCGCCAGCAGCAGTGCTAGTTTGATTGCTTCTTGACCTACGACGGCAGCTAGAGGAAATGTTCTATTTGCCGATGTGCTAATAAGGGCTGGCATAGCTTTGTGCGTTTTTAGTCCAGCTTTTCAGCATAACGCAGACTTTGCCCAGCGCGATCGGTTTGCTCATTGTTCATTGTTAAAAGCCGGAAACGCCTACGCCTTGGGAGAGGTTGATTATTCCAAAATATCATGCTATGGTAGTGAAAATTTTGAGTAAGTCAGCCTAATCCAGCGTTTCAAAACCTGGAGCGGAGGAACCAACTTTTGGGGCGCATTTCTGCCTTTTTTTGTGAGGAAGTAGGCAGAAAAGGACATCTCTCAGTCCTAGCCCGTCAGCTAACTTCGTAGGCATTGAGAGGAGACTGAAGAGTCAGCATTATTCATAATGTTTTGAACTCGTCAGTGTCCCCGGCTGGTACTGCTCAGCGTTCTTGTACCTGCTTCTGACACTATGTATATTCAATTGAATCTGTCTGCGATCGCAATTGCTGGACAGACAGCTTGGAGACGCGCTAAACCTGTTGTTCTCCGGGATGTCGTCATACTGTCCTAGAACTTCAAATTAGTCATTAGGAAATCCATTAGCAAATATCATCATTACCTGCAAATTCACCTTTAAGCTAGTGAATTTGCAGGTAGGATTACCAAGTATCTAAATCAGTGGAGAGGAATGTTGTGGAAAATTGGCAAGCTATCATCAGTATTACAATATTTGTCAGTGTGATTGTCTTAATAATGACTGAGTGGATACATCTAACTATCGCTGCCTTTTTGGGGGCCTTGCTACTGGTGTTTGCCCACGTCATGACTTTAACAGAAGCTATAGAATACATCGGTCAAAGTTATGCAACACTCAGTTTATTTTTCGGAGTCATGGTACTCGTGCGAGCCTTTGAACCTACCAAAATATTTGATTACTTAGGAACTCAGATAGTTTTGTTGGCTAAGGGAAAAGGCAATCGCCTACTTCTGGCTATTGTGGCTATTACAACTCCCATCTGTGCCGTTTTACCAAATGCCACAACGGTGATGTTGCTAGCACCTTTAATTCCACCGATGGCAGCAGAAGTAGGTGTAGATTTTGTGCCGTTGTTAATTTTAATGGTATTTGTGGCTAATAGTGCAGGCTTGCTAACACTTGTTGGAGATCCGGCAACTTTTATTGTGGGCGATGCAGTCAATATCAGCTTTACAGATTACCTAGTTCGCTTGAGTTTGGGGGGTGCGATCGCCATTTTAACTCTGCTAGCAACGCTCCCATTTTTATTCCGCAAAATATGGCATAAAAAATTAGACGATCTAGAACACTTACCACATCCAAAAATTAATCACCCCCGCGTTTTAGCAGTCGGGGGCTTAATTGTCGCTTTCGTATTAATATTCTTCGTAGTCGGAGAAATGCTGCCGATCCCTATTTCTCCGGCTACAGTTGCTTTGTTGGGGGCGGCTCTAGCATTGCTACTTTCCCACCATAGCAAAATAGATTCTGTTAATAACATATTGAGGGATGTTGACTGGAGTACATTGATATTCTTCATGTCTATTTTTGTGCTAATTGGCGGGTTGGAAAAAACAGGTGTGGTTAATAGTTTGTCAGGATTATTGGCAGTAATCTTAGGCAAAAATATTGCCTTTGCTTCGATAATAGTCCTCTTTTTTGTCGGAATTCTATCCAGTGTCGTTCCCAATATTCCGCTTGTGGTGGCGATGGTGCCATTACTCAAACAGTACCTGGTTAACGTAGGATTGGTAGGCTCAGAAGTGCTATCTCCCAACTTTCAGGGGCAATTTCCACCTGAAGTTTTACCGCTGTTTTATGCCATGATGTTCGGTGCAACTTTGGGAGGAAATGGCACTCTGGTAGGAGCATCTTCTAACATCGTAGCGGCAGGAATTTCTGAACTGCACGGACGCAGAATTTCGTTTAAAACTTTTCTGCACTATGGTATACCAGTGATGACGCTGCAACTGATAACGGCAGCAATATATGTTGTATTTCGCTTTTTAATTTAAAAGCAAATTGCCCGCAGCCTTTAGGCTGGGGCAGAGGGGCAGAGGGGCAGAGCTTCTTTGGACAATTTCTACGATACTGTGACTACCTAAACTCCAGCTTAATTTGTAGGTTGGGTTGAGGCACTCAACCCAACAAAGCAAAGAAATGGCGAAGGTATTGTTGGAGAAACCGGGTTTCTGGAGCCCGCAGTTTTACGTTTAATTATGCCCACCTACTTATCACATATGGATTTCAGACTTAGGGGGGATGTAAAAGAGTTTCAGATCCGGCGATTCTAAGCCATAGGACGTTAGTTTTGCCGAAATATAGAGTTTATACTCACATAATCTTTATCTCGGCGGGCAAATTAAGATGGAATGAGGGAAATACTATGTTTCATATTGCGGGAGAAACGCTGGGATGGTACAGCCTGCCATTCTCTCTAGCCCAGGTTCTTCCAGACGATCGCACCGTTACTACGCCAGCACAGGCAGCAGGGCTCTTTTCTGGGCCGCAATTTTTTGTGGTCTTGATTGCTGGGGTAGTGCTGGCCTTTGCCTTCCAACTGCTGTTAACGAACCTCTCGCTAGCTGTTGGTATGAAATACATCGGACACAACTCGGACGATCATAACGATGATGAGAGCGGTAGCTTCGGTGGCACGATTCGTAAAATTGGCAATACAGTCGGGATTTGGACTCTAGTCACCGTCACTATAGCCTTATTCTTTGCCTGCTTTCTAGCAGTGAATCTCAGCCTCCTGAGCCCTGTTGATATGGGTTTGGGTGCTATTCTGGGGTTGGTGATCTGGGGGGCGTATTTCTCCCTATTGGTTTGGGTGAGTTCCACAACAGTGGGTTCTCTGATCGGTTCGGTTGTAAACACGGCAACTTCAGGTTTTCAAGCGATTTTGGGAACCGCAACCGCCGCTTTGGGCGCTAAAGCTGTTAACCAGCAGGTAGTTGCCACTGCCGAAGCTGCTGCCGCCGCAGTGGGTCGGCAACTCGGTTCGGCGATCGATCCCACGAGTATGCGGGAAACGCTGGAGGATTATTTGGAGACGCTGCGTCCGCCAGAATTAGATGTGCAAGGGGTACGCCGAGAATTTGAAAAGCTGCTGAATACCCCGGAACTGAAAGCGATCGCACCCGATAACCTCCGCAACATCAATCGTCAGACATTTTTGGACTTGGTGAGCAGCAACACCAATATCTCCAAACGCGATGTAAATCGGATCGCAGACCAGCTGGAAGATGCCTGGAAGCAAGTCACCAGTAAGGGGCCGCAGGGCGACGTGATGGGCGAATTGCTCAACTATCTCAAGTCTGCACAAGCTAAGGAATTGAAGTCGCCGGAACTAAACACTAAACTCGACCAGCTGATTGCAGAAATGCGATCCTCACGCCAGGTAACTCAAGACCAAACAGAGAAAACTCCCGGTTTGATGGATCAGGCACGGCAAATGGCTATGACCTCGATCGCCGGAGTACTTCTGGGCCGAAGCGATCTTTCCGATCTCGATATCCACACTATCCTGAATCGGCTGCAACAGTTCAGAGAGCAACTGGCATCTGGAACAGACAAACTCACTGCTCAGGTGAAACAGAATATCCCAGCGTTACCGGGTACTCCGAATACTATTAAGCTGGATGTGGAAAATTACCTGATGAATACTTATCCCTGGCACTTTAACCGGGAAACGATTAAGCAAGAATTCAAACAGGTAATCTACGACCCGGAAGCCGATCCGGTAACTGTGCTACGACAGTTGGAACAACTAAAACGATCGGATTTCGCAGATTTACTTCAGTCGCGGGGTCTGCTTACCCAAGATAAAATCAACGAAATTGCCGACCAACTAGAAGAAATTCGGCTGGATGTTATAAACGCGGTTCAATATAGGGAGAAGGAAGAAAAATCGCAGGATATTCGCACGCGAGTGGAAAATTATCTGCGTGACACGAGTAAAGAAGAACTGAATTCAGAAGCGATTAAGCGCGATTTCACAGCTCTGTTATCAGATTCCGATGCTGGGTATGAAGAATTTCGCGATCGCTTGCGCCAATTTGACCGCAACACCTTGGTGCAACTCCTCAGTCAGCGTCAAGACATCACTGCGGAAGAAGCAGATAGAATAGTTGGCAATCTGGAAGAAAACCGCGATCGCGCCCTGACCGAAGCTAAAGGACTGCAAGACCGAGCTAAAGCTGAAGTAGAAGCGCTGTGGTTGAATTTAGAGTCGTACTTGCGTAACACTGGCAAGCAAGAACTCAATCCCGAAGGCATCAAGCGGGATCTCAGCACCCTGCTGGATAATCCCACAGCGGGAATGTACTTGATCCGATCGCGACTGTCTCGTTTCGATCGCGATACGCTAGTTAAACTGCTCAGTCAGCGCCAAGACCTGAGCGAAGAACAAGTCAATCAAATCATCGATCGGGTGCAAGAAAGGTGGCATAATGTTGTCCAAGCACCGCAAGCCGTGGTTGATAAAACCAAGGAACAGTACGATCGAGCTACAACCGCTATTGCCGATTACCTGCGTAACACTGGCAAGGAAGAACTGAATCCAGAAGGCATCCAGCGGGATTTGGTGAGACTTTTCGATAACCCGAAAGAAGGAGCATTGGCAATCCGCGGTCGGCTGTCTCAGGTCGATCGCGACACTCTGGTGAAACTGCTCAGTCAACGCAAAGACTTGAGTGAGGAGCAAGTTAATCAAGTTATCGATCAGGTGCAAGATACGATTCGCAGCATTGTCAAAGCGCCTCGCCGTTTCGCTCAAAGGACTCAAGCTAGTGTACAGAATTTCCAAACTACTTTGGAAGATTATCTGCGTAACACTGGCAAGGACGCTCTCAATCCAGAAGGCATTAAGCGCGATTTGTCTCTCGTGCTGAATGACCCCCGCACGGGCATGGAGAGTTTGGGCGATCGCCTTTCTCGCATAGACCGCGATACATTAATATCACTGCTATCCCAGCGCTCAGATATTTCTGAAGAAGAAGCCGCTCAGACTGTAGATCGAGTCCTCGCCGTCCGCGACCAGTTCGTCGAGCAAGTGCGGAGCATCCAGCGCGGTATCCAAGAAGCGATCGACAACATTTTTGCCCAAATCCGCAACTATCTCAACTCCCTCGATCGGCCCGAACTTAACTATGATGGCATCAAGCGCGA
>CASBRD010000052.1 GCA_949128025.1 Oscillatoriales cyanobacterium PMM_0008
CCAAATCCGGGTTTGTTACCCCATGAGAATTTTTGGCCTAAACATTGTAGAGACGTTTCATGAAACGTCTCTACAGCCTAGAGACATAAAGGGGGTAATCGTTGCGGATTTGGTATAACCTCACAGAAGTGTTGCCCACCCTACATTAGATTCGCCAACAGTATCCTCAAATGCAGATGCGCGTCATTTTTACCCCTATCTCTGTAATTTGTAGTAAAATGCAGTAATCTGAAATATAGCCTTTAAAATCAACGAATCAAACCACGTTTTTATGATTTTCCGGCAACTGGCTGCATTCCTATTCGCTCTTATTCTCTGCTGTTCTGCCTTACCAGCGCAAGCACTAGACTATCCTCCTCCGCCATCTTTTACCAGTGCAGGATTGAGAGGAGAAGATTTCTCCGGTCAAACTCTGCGGGTAGCTGAATTTTCCAGCGCCAACTTGGAACATACGAACTTTGCCAATGCTGACTTACGAGGAGCCATTTTTAGCACCTCTATCATGACTGGCGCAAATTTGCACGGAGCAGATTTGACTAACGCAATGGTGGATCAAGCCATCCTTACCGATGTCGATTTAAGCGATGCCGTTTTAGTCCAGGCAATTTTACTGCGCTCTATTATTAATGGTGTTAATATTACTGGTGCAGACTTCACCGATGCCCTACTAGATGGAGCGCAAATTAGACAATTATGCCAACAAGCAAGCGGTGTAAATTCTAAAACAGGCGTGGTGACTCGCGATTCTCTCGGTTGCAGGTAATTCCCAGACTTAGTGCAACTCCAATCTGTCTGCTTGACTTGGATGAATCGCCACTGAATTAGCAGGATAAGGCCCATCAAATGGGATTTGATGGTAAGGTTGTATAGGGCTAACTATCCGGTAACCTAAGTTGGCGAGAAATTCGTATATGCTTCTAATGTTATGAGGAGTATACTTAAAGAAAATTGGCAGCGTTTCAAAATAAACTAGCGGATGATACTTCTCCAGTACTGCCTTACCGCCCACTAAGACATCATATTCCATGCCTTCAACATCGATTTTGATTGCATCTATTTTGTCTATGTTTTCCAGTAATACCCACTCATCTAGAGAAATTACATCTACCGGAATGCCAGAAATTCCCTGTAAAGCTCCATTTCCTCTATATTCTTGGTCTTCGTGATAAAAAAGTTGGCCTTTGGCTAATCCTAATCCCAACGGTACAACTTTTACTATATTTTTCAGTTGAGGATTTAACTCGATGTTGGCTTGCAGACGAGGACGGATAGTTGGCGCTGGTTCAAAAGCGTAGATTTTACCATTATTTATTAAACTGGCAGCTACTAAGGTGAGCGTACCGCAATTTGCGCCAATATCCAAAAATACATCATCTGCACGGATAGCCTTGCGTAAAAAGTTTGTTGTGACAACATCGTACACGCCGCCCAGCCAAACAGAGGCTTCGATTGGATATGTTGTATCAACCTTAAATTTATATTGACCGGAATACTTATTGACAAGATAGGTTTGTTTTTTGGGTAGTAGGGCGACGAATTTCCCACCTCCTTTACCCGTTAAAGCAGAAATCGATCTTACGATTAGGCGTAAAATAAAGCTAAATATAATAATCCAAATTTGTTTCATAATGAGAAATAAGCGATTAAGTCCTGGTAATGACCAGTGACCGATGACCGATGACCGATGACGAATGACAATTATCAATGAACAATATTAAGCGAGTTGGGGTGATTGGGGGAGGACAGCTAGCTTGGATGATGGTGGGTGCAGCAAAGGCGTTGGGAGTTGAGTTAGGGATTCAAACGCCCCATCCCACCGATCCAGCTGTGGCATTTGCAGCCTTCACCATTTTTGCACCAGTGGATGATTCTGCGGCTACAGCTGAGCTAGCAACTCGCTGCGATGCGATCGCATTTGAGAATGAGTTTATCAACCTGGCAGCTTTAATGCCGCTACAAGAGCAAGGCGTTTTGTTTCGTCCAAGGCTAGAAGCGTTAGCACCCCTACTGGATAAATACGACCAACGCTGCTATTTAAGGGATTTGGGTTTACCAGTACCGAAATTTGTCGCCCTTGAGGAGAGGGGGGGAGTGGGAGCAGAGGAGCAGAGGAGCAGAGGAGCAGAGGAGCAGAGGAGCAGAGGGGCAGAGGAGAATATGCAATGCCCTGGGCCCCAATCTCCCATTCCATTTCCGGTGGTGCTGAAGGTGCGACGTCACGGCTACGATGGTCAGGGAACTTTCATCATCAAAGACCGGGAAGCCCTGGAAACGACTTTGCAGCGACTCGGACATACCCCCGTATTGCTAGAAGAATTTATCCCCTTTGAACGGGAACTGGCGGTAATTGCAGCTCGTTCTAGTGGTGGAGAGATGGCGATTTATCCTGTCGTAGAAACCCAGCAGGAAGAACAGGTTTGTCGGCGGGTGCTGGTGCCAGCAGAACTCGACCCAGCAGTAACCGGACAGATTGAGGCGATCGCGCATACCCTACTCAATAGCCTACAAGCCGTCGGAGTATTTGGCATCGAACTATTTCTGACCACTGCTGGCAAAGTATTGGTCAATGAAATCGCACCCCGCACCCACAACTCCGGACACTTCACCCTTGATGCCTGCTATACCTCCCAATTTGAGCAACATCTGCGAGCCGTCTGCGACCTACCCTTGGGCAATCCTGCCCTAAAGTGCAGTGCAGCAGTCATGGTAAATCTCTTGGGTTACGAATATTCCCACAACGATTACCTCGCCAAACGGCAACAGCTAGCCCAATTGCCCAACTCTCACGTCCACTGGTACGGTAAAAGCGAATCCCGCCCCGGTCGCAAACTTGGCCACGTTACCGTTCTTTTGGATGGGGCAACCAAGTCTGAGTTACAAGCCGTGGCGCAAACACTTGAATCCATCTGGTACGGTTCTCGATTTGTACGCTAGAATATGAAACAGGTTGTTCTGCGGCGTTGGTGACTGCCAATAATGTTTTTTGACTATGCCTTTTCTAAAGGGAACCAAAAGGTTTGAGCAGCAGTAGACCGGGCTTGTACCCGGAAACTTTTAAGCTATAGCCTAGAGTGCCCACCTGGATTTTTCCAGGTCAAAAACTGAGGTAAGACGGCGTTGCGGAATATCTGTTAAGACTAAAATACCTCTGTCTGCTTGACAGGGGTATTTTTGTATGCAAAAGTCACTCATTCAAAAGTGAAATTCCAATGCAAGTTGAACAAGAAGCGCTAACATAATTGAAAACGAGTGGGATGCGGGTTTGAGATTAAGCGTTTTGTCTCAACTGCCGAAGGTATCAGAGTTCCCAGCTGATGTATTCAGGCTAGAGAATGGATTGACTGTTATCCATCAGTACATACCGGCTACTCCGGTAGCAGTGGTGGATGTCTGGGTGCGGGCGGGTGCTATACGAGAACCGAATAATTGGTCTGGTATGGCCCACTTTTTGGAACACATGATCTTCAAAGGCACCGACCAAGTGCTTCCAGGCGTGTTTGACCAAATGGTGGAAAACTGGGGAGGTGTGACGAATGCGGCCACAAGCCACGATTATGCTCACTTCTTCATCACTACAGCGGTGCCGTATTTGGCAGATACTTTGCCATACTTGGCGGAACTGCTATTGAATGCCTCGATTCCAGCAGATGAATTTAGCCGGGAACGGGATGTGGTGCTAGAGGAAATTCGCCAAGCGCAGGACAATCCCGATTGGTTGGGTTTCCAAGCGCTGATGGAGAGCGTTTATGAGTGCCACCCTTATAGCCGTCCGGTGCTGGGTACGGAGATGCACTTGTTAAAGCACTCGCCGGAGGAGATGCGATCGTTTCACTCTTGCCATTACCAACCAGAAAATATGACTGTGGTAATTGTGGGGGGAGTAGACCGGGAATCAGCCCTGGATATGGTGGAGCAGTCATTTCAGCAGTTTAAAGCTCCGTCTGTTTGGAACCAATTGGTGCCAAAAAAAATCGTTAAACCGCTCACAGAAATTCGCCGCCAGGAACTTTGTTTGCCCCGGCTAGAGCAAGCTCGTTTGATGATGGCTTGGGCGGGGCCTGGGGTGGAAGAACTAGGCAGCGCCTACGGGTTGGACTTGCTCTCGGCGCTGTTGGGAGATGGGCGCTGTTCTCGATTGGTGAAGCAATTGCGGGAAGAAGAACAATTGGTAAGTAATGTTAGTAGCAGTTTCTCTCTACAGCAGGAGTCGAGTTTATTTACGATTAGTGCTTGGTTGGAACCACAACATTTGCAGCTAGTGGAGGGGCTGATTTGCTCTAGGCTCGCCGAGCTGCACTCGTCACCGATGTCAGAGGCAGAACTGAAGCGTAGCAAACGTCTGCTGTGTAATGATTATGCGTTTTCTACAGAATCGCCGGGGCAGTTGGCGGGACTGTATGGCTACTACAATACGATCGCTGAGGCGGAAATAGCGGTCACCTATCCGCAGCAGATTCAAGCATTCGGGGCCCTGGACCTCCAGCAGCTAGCGCAGCAGTATCTCTCTCCAGAGCGGTATGCCGTCACCATCTTGAAACCGAATGACTAATGACCAATTTCA
>CASBRD010000053.1 GCA_949128025.1 Oscillatoriales cyanobacterium PMM_0008
GAAGAAGTTATCTATATGCTTGAACCAAAAGCTCGAAATGAAATGGACAATCTTCAAGTGCTTGCTAAGAAAGATGTCGCTGTTCAATGGTGCCAAAATGCTTCAGACTATATGCTCAATCACGGTGGCAAACCTTGGCAATATGTCTTGATTCCCCATGATGCGATCGCTGAAAATATGACACTCAAAGGACTAAGTGAGCGTTACAATTAGTCTTTCCCTTGAACTCTCCCCCGGTTGAAACACGGGGGAGAGTTCAACTGATATCAAACCAGCTAGTTAAGCTGATTTTTGATATGCAGCTAATTCTCCAAATGTTGTTCGACAGCGATCGCATCTCCCATTCTCCCACAGTGCAGGCATCTTAAATTGTACTTCACACTGGGGACACTTGGCTACAAGCTTAAGCTGATGGCGATGGCTAACGCCTCGGCTATCGCCTACGCACTTCCACGCAGACTTGTACTGCCACTCAATCCGATGACAAGGGGACTCAGCATAACAAGCACTACATAACCGAATCGGCTCACACTTCATCCCCTCCCCCGTTGGTGGCAGCATTTCCCACAACCTTTCAACCTACATTAATCTGTCATCATGTCAAATAATTAGTCACTGTACATATGTCGATATTCATTATCGCTTAGTTTTATAGGTGGTCTATTATAGGCAGCCTGTAATGGATTAGTTGGAATTGGAATAGTGGAGGCAGTTGTGCAAGTTGGGTATTTGTTGAGAAAAGTAGAATAGTAACTCAATTTCTATTGGATTGCATAAGGGTATGTTGTTGCGCTTTAGCGCTCTTACTATAACTGGGATAAGAGCGCTAAAGCGCAACAACGTACCTAATTTCAGCCTGAATTATATAACGCCGCAACTTGCGTTAGTACCCTGTCTTTAGCTTTTCCAAAATTAGTGATACAATAGGGATAACAAAAATTATCAAAAGCGCGGACAATTTAATATGACTCAAGAACTTGTCACAATCGAAACAGACACAAAACTGATGACTCTCGATGAGTTTCTGGATTGGTATCCAGATGGCTACGGTCGTTTTGAACTGCATAATGGAGAAATTATTGAAATGCAACCAACAGGAACACACGAACGGGTAACATCATTTCTCTCTCTTAAACAGGGAATCGAAATTGAACGGCTAGTACTTCCTTATTTCGTTGCTAGGCAATGTGTAGTTAAGCCTGTTGATTCCGATAAATCATGCTATATTCCAGATGTGATTATTTTGGATGAAAATGCCCTAGAAAATGAACCACTGTGGAAGAAAAGATCTTTAATTACCAAGGGTGAATCAGCGCGATTGGTCATTGAAGTAGTTAGCACTAATTGGCAGGATGATTATCTAGTTAAGTTAGCTGAATATGAAAAAATGGGAATTCCCGAATATTGGATTGTTGATTATTTAGGTTTGGGTGGTAGGCGCTATATCGGCAATCCTAAACAGCCAACAATTTCAGTTTACCAAATGGTTGATGGGGAGTATATCGTTAGTCAATTTAGGGGAAGCGATCGCATTCAATCGGCAATATTTCCAGAATTGAATTTGACAGCGGAACAAATTTTTAAAGTTGGGCAATAATTGGCTAATTTAGTTATTAGAAAGTAGGAGGTCATCGCAATGGTTCTTACAACCAAGAAACTGACGTTAGCAGAGTATCTCAAGTACAACGATGGCACTGATACTAAATATGAATTAGTAAATGGAGAATTGATTCCGATGAGTCTTGGAACTGGTAAACATGGCGGAATTACAAAATTTATAGAACGATCCTTCGATGACGAAATTGTCAGAATCGGAATCAACTGGACGTCACAAAAATTTTCTGTAGGCGTGCGATCGCCCCGTGGAGGACGTTGGGACACATCCAGGATACCTGATGTTACCGTATTGCCGATCGAGCAGTGGGAAGCGCTTGCTAATCGCGAAGCCATAATTGAACTAGACGAACCTCCACCCATCCTAGTAGTAGAAGTAGTCAGCGAATCAACCAAAACTACCGATTATCGCAGCAAACGTTCTGAATATGCGGTATTGAATATTTCCGAATATTGGATTATCGATCCAATAGATGAGGTAGTAATAGTATGTTGTCTATCAGAAGGATTCTATGATGCTGTCTCATTCCGAGATGAAGAACGCATTATTTCTCAGATTTTCCCAGAATTGAACTTAAGTGCAATGCAAGTGCTACAAGCACGAAAGTGAAGCGGCTGTTGGGTTTACAAAGATTAATTAAAATCACAAAATTTGAGGTGTTTTTATGTATGCGATTGCAATTCAAAAAATTGGAGACTCTTTAGGCATAACTTTGCCACCAGAAATATTACAAAAACTGCAAGTTGGTGAAGGAGATAGCATTTTTATCACCGAAACTGCCGAGGGAATTCAAATTACTACCCGCGACCCTGAATTTGAAAAAAACTTTAATGTTGAGTCTTTCGTTCAGGATTGATGGGCTTGACAAGAGGCTTTATGTATGCTGGTGCGAAAGATGTAGCGGTAAGTTTGTGGAGTGTCAACGATGCGGGAACATCAGAATTGATGAAGAGATTTTACCAGCAAATCCTGGAAAAAGGGTTAAATCCCGTAGCCGCCATGAGGGCTGCACAATTAGAAATGATGCAAACACAACAATGGAAAGCACCCTATTACTGGGCCGCTTTCGTGGTGCAAGGCGAATGGAGGTAATCTCATCTGCGTCAAGTTATTGGTCGGTTTATTAAGCATTTTGTAATTCTT
This sequence comes from Oscillatoriales cyanobacterium PMM_0008, assembly GCA_949128025.1. Taxonomy (GTDB): domain Bacteria; phylum Cyanobacteriota; class Cyanobacteriia; order Cyanobacteriales; family Aerosakkonemataceae; genus Argonema. The sequence goes on from CASBRD010000053.1 coordinate 2,759, forward strand.
GTGTCATCTTGTGTGCATCAATGTCTGGTATGAACAAGTTTGGGTATCTTGAAATATGAAGCAATGATTAAGAAGAGGTCAGTATGACTCCCACAATGCTGCGTCAACTGTGGTCTGTAATTGAGACCACCCAAGCCCAAATCCTGTTAAAGCTCGATGATGCCAGTCTGGTGCAGTGGTTGCTCAAGCAGCTGAAAAATCAGCGATCGCTCGACAATCACGAAACCAATCTCTTGAATGACTACCTCTACTCTAAATTGTCCCTAATCCGAGATCTCGCCCTAGAACGCCAATCTACCTGGCAAGAAACCAATTAGTCTCAGACAAGCTGCCCCATACTTGTTGGTATCGGTATAATTTATAACGCAAATAAATGGCTTGAGGCCACAAGTTGCAATATCCACGTTCAGCTTTGATTCTGCTACGCTCCTAAAGGAGAATGTTCGCAGGAATTTATGCGTAAATGGTGTTTAGTACTACTTACAACTTTACCCGTACTATTTTCGTTGGTAGCCTGTGGTGGGCCGCCTAGCTCAAATCCGGCCACGAGTAGGTTGGATACGGTTAAAAGTCGCGGTAAGCTGATCTGCGGTGTGAGTGGAGAATTACCGGGATTTAGTTTTGTCAGTTCGGACGGCAAATATGCCGGACTGGATGTGGATGTTTGCCGTGCGATCGCATCTGCCATATTCGATAACCCAGACGCCGTAGAATTTCGCAACCTCAACGCCAAAGAACGGTTTACCGCCGTCCAGACAGGCGAAGTAGATATACTTAGCCGCAATACCAGCTGGACACTCAGCCGCGATACCTCCGTAGGTCTGGAGTTTGCCCCCGTCATGTTTTACGACGGTCAAGCCATCATGGTCAAAAAAGATAGCGATATTAAAAGTCTAGCAGACCTGAAAGGTAAAGCCATCTGCACCCAAACAGGCACTACTAACGAGCAAAATCTGGGCGACCAGATGCGAAAATTAGGCATTCCCTACAAACCCGTTGTTTTTGAAGACATTAATACCACTTTCGCTACCTATGCAGAAGGTCGCTGTCAAGGGGTCACATCCGATCGTTCCCAGCTACTCTCCCGCCGCGCCACTCTACCACAACCCCAAAACCATATAATTCTTGATGCGGTACTGTCCAAAGAACCTCTAGCACCAGCAGTTGCCAATGGTGACTCGAAATGGTTCGATGTAGTGAAGTGGAGTATTTATACTTTGATCAATGCCGAAGAACTGGGCATTAATTCCAAAAATATAGCTCAGTTTGCCAATAGCAAAGACCCAGAAGTGACGCGATTTCTAGGTAAGGAAGGAAATTTAGGCGAAGGATTGGGTTTGTCGAACGACTTCGCGGTGCGGATTATTAAAAATGTGGGTAACTACGGCGAAATTTATGATCGCTACCTCGGCCCAAAAACACCCTTCAACCTACCACGCGGTCAAAACAACCTATGGACAAAAGGCGGGCTGCAATATTCTCCTCCTTTTCGATGATGTTTAGATTGAAAATTTGCGATCATGAGTAATAACCAGCAGTCTAATCATCCAAAATCGAATATCTGGCGTGATGTTCGGTTTTGGCGTTTCGCTGGTCAATTCTTGGCTGTATTCATTGCCGCAATTGTTGTCGCTATACTTTGGGGAAACCTCAACCGCAACTTGCAACAACTAGGCATTCAACCGGGATTTAGCTTTCTCAACTCTCAGGCAGCTTTTGATATTGGCGAAACCCTAATTTCCTACGCACCTTCCGATACTTACAGTCGTGCTTTGTTAGTAGGATTTGTGAATTCTCTGCGAGTGATGGTTGCCGGAATTATCCTCACAACTATAGTCGGAATTACCGCCGGAATTGCCCGCCTTTCCGATAATTGGTTAGTGCGTAAACTAGCTTTAGTTTACGTCGAAATATTCCGCAATACGCCATTGCTTCTGCAATTGTTATTTTGGTATTTTGCTGTTTTTCTAACTTTGCCAAAAGTAGAAAACCCGATTTCGCTGCTTGGATTTATCCGCTTGAGTCAAAATGGTTTAGAACTACCTTGGATACAGTTCTCGCCAGAGTTTTCGACATTGTTAATAGGCATAACACTTTACACGGGTGCCTTCATTGCCGAAATTGTCCGGGGTGGTATTCAGTCAGTGTCGCGAGGACAGTGGGAGGCGGCTGCATCCCTTGGTTTGAAACCCGGATTAGCGATGCGATTGGTGATTTTTCCCCAAGCTTTGCGAGTGATTATTCCACCGCTGACCAGCCAATATCTTAATTTAGCAAAGAATTCTAGTTTGGCAGTTGCGATCGGCTACCCAGATATTTATTTAGTTGCTTCCACCACCTTTAATCAAACTGGTAGGGCAGTAGAAGTGATGTTATTAATTATGACAATATATCTGACAATTAGCCTGATTATTTCCCTAGTTATGAATCTCTTTAACAAGTCTGTCCAATTAAAAGAAAGATAATTAAATATATTTAATATGAATCAGCCTGAAAGTTACAACGTTCCTCCTGCTGTCCGCCTCAGTCCCTTGGGTTGGCTGCGTAAGAATCTGTTTAATAACTGGTACAATAGCTTATTGACAATAGGTTGCGTCTGGATACTTTATCAAATTATTAGAAACTTCTTAATTTGGGCTTTTACCAATGCAAAATGGGCAGTTGTTCAAGCTAATTTACGACTGTTTTTGATAGGTCGATATCCCGTTAGCCAGTCATGGCGAATTTGGATATTATTCGGTATTTTAGTAATTATGGCTGGGCTATCTTGGGGCGCGATCGCACACAAATTACCCAGCAAGTTAAATAGTTGGTTACTTTGGACATGGGTGATAGTTTTCGCCGTCATTTGGTGGTTGATTGGAGGCGGTGCTGGTTTAACGCCTGTATCAACAAATCTATGGAACGGTTTGCTGTTAACAATTCTGACGACGGTAATTAGTATTTCTCTGTCGTTTCCTCTCGGAGTTTTGTTGGCTTTGGGAAGACAAAGTACGCTGCCGGTAGTGCGTTGGTTTTCCATCCTCTACATTGAAATTATCAGGGGATTGCCGTTAATTGGAATTCTGTTTATGGCGCAGGTAATGCTACCTTTGATTTTGCCAACAGAAATCAGATTGGATCGGGTGCTGCGTGCGATCGCAGGACTTGTGCTTTTCAGCGCCGCATACATGGCAGAAAACGTGCGTGGCGGACTGCAAGCGGTGCCAAGAGGACAGGTGGAGGCGGCCCGATCGCTGGGATTCAACACTGTGTTAATATTATTGTTCATCGTGTTACCGCAGGCATTGCGTGCCGTTATTCCGGCAATTGTCGGCCAGTTTATTGGTTTATTTAAAGATACTTCGCTGCTTTCGCTTTTTGCGCTAGTAGAGTTAACTGGTATCTCTCGTTCTATTTTGGCACAGCCCCAATTTCTCGGTCGTTATGCAGAAGTTTATTTATTTGTAGGATTGATTTATTGGGTGTTTTGTTATTCGATGTCGCTGGCGAGTAAGCGTTTGGAAAAGCAGCTAGATGTGGGAAAAAGTTAAGCTTAACCCCTTTTTTACCCGACGACTAAAGTCGCGGCTACACAAACAAAGCCCGCCTGCGCGGGCTTCCAGAAAAAGGGGGTACTTAACCCGGATTTGGTATGAGGTAGATGATTTTTATCCCACTCCCCCACTC
>CASBRD010000054.1 GCA_949128025.1 Oscillatoriales cyanobacterium PMM_0008
CAACAGATACCTACACAATTGTTCTCAACAATCAACCAACTGCTGACGTAAATATTACCATCAATTCCGGTAATCAAACTACCAGCAATACCACAAATATTACCTTCACTACGGCGAATTGGAATACAGCACAAACAGTCACCCTCACCGCCAATGATGATGCAATAGTAGAAGGAAATCATACTCAAATAATTAGTCATACTGCTAATAGCAGCGATAACAATTACAACGGAATTTTAATTGCTAACATCACCGCAAATATCACCGATAACGACGCACAAACCAAAATTCACGATATTCAAGGAACTGGCGCAACTTTCAATCCTACTTTTGGCGGTACTCAAACTATAGAAGGAATTGTTACCCGTGCTTTCCAAGGTTCCACCAAACTAAATGGCTTCTACATTCAAGAAGAAGATGCCGATGCTGATGCTGACCCGACAACTTCAGAAGCAATTTTTGTTTACGACCCATCGGGATTATTTAGTGGTAATGTTGGCGATAAAGTCCGAATTACGGGAACTGTCGGCGAATACACTAGCGGTACTGGAAATAGTCTCACTCAACTTTCTAGCCTAACTAATGTTACGAATTTAGGCGCTAGCACTTTACCAACTATTACTAACATTCAATTCCCTGTTGCTAATGTCAGCAATTTAGAACGCTACGAAGGAATGTTAGTTAACATTAGTGCAGCTAGTGGGGAACTCACCGTCACCGAGAACTTTCAGTTAGGTCGTTTCGGGCAAATTGTTCTCGCCGCCACAGGTTCCAGCAACCAACCCGGAACTGATGCCCGACTTGACCAATATACCCAATTCAATAATCCCAGCGTCAGTGCATACTCAGCATATCAAGCCGACATTGCCAAGCGCAAAATTTACCTCGATGACGGTAGCGGCACATCAAACCCTGACCCCATTCTCTTCGGTCGTGGTGGTAATCCCCTCAGTGCTACTAACACCCTACGCAGCGGTGACACAGTTGCCAACATCACAGGTATTTTAGACCAACGTTTTGAAGGCTATCGCATCCAAACTTCCACACCTGTAAACTTTAACCCAACTAATTCTCGCCCCAACACACCACCAGATGTAGGTAGTAGCGCGACCCTCAAAGTTGCCAGCGCGAACGTACTCAACTTCTTTAACGGTGATGGTGCAGGTGGCGGTTTCCCAACTGCACGCGGTGCTAACAATCTTAACGAATTGAACCGTCAACGCGCCAAAATTGTCCAAGAACTTGTCAATTCCGGGGCAGATGTTGTTGGATTGATGGAACTAGAAAATGATGGCTACGGGTCTACTAGCGCCATTGCAGATTTAGTCAACGCACTCAATGGAGTTGCTGGTGCAGGAACTTATGCTTTTGTCAATCCTGCAAACAGTTTGGGAACTGACCAAATTGCAGTTGGTATGATTTATAAACCGGGCAAAGTTACGCCAGTTGGTGCAGCCGCAACAATGCCAAATGGATATGGTCAAGGCGCATTTGACCTAGTTGGACGCAAACCTTTAGCCCAGACTTTCCAACAAAACTCAAATGGTGAGAAATTTACTGCGGTTGTCAATCATTTCAAGTCTAAAGGTTCCAGTGCAGGAGGTGTTGGCGATGCTGATGCAGGAGATGGTCAAGGTTTTTCTAATGGAACTCGCACTCGTCAAGCACAAGATTTGTCAACATGGTTAGCAACAAATCCCACAGGTACGACTGACCCCGACTACTTAATTTTGGGCGACCTTAATGCCTATGCCCAAGAAAACCCGCTCACAACTTTGGCAAGTGCAGGGTATAACAATTTAATATCCCCAACTTCCTATTCATTTGTTTTTGATGGTCAAGTTGGTTCCCTCGACCATGCCTTAGCTACAAGCAGTTTAGCGACTCAAGTAACAGGTGCAGAAAAATGGCACATTAATGCTGACGAACCTAATGTTTTAGACTATAACACTGAGTTCAAATCGGCAGGTCAACAAACCAGCTTATACAATGCTGACCAGTTCCGTGCTTCTGACCACGACCCCGTAATCGTTGGGTTGAATTTAACACCACCAATTGTCACAATTCAGGCAATTGATGCGAATGCGGCGGAAGCTGGTAATGATGTGGGAGTTTTCCGAATTACTCGCACTGGGAGTGTGGTTGCTAGTTTGAATGTAAGTTATACAGTCGCCGGACAAGCTACTTCAAATGATTACAATCCTGCTTTAACGGGTGTTGCTACAATCGCGCCTGGTCAATCTTTTCTTGATGTCACTATTACGCCAGTTGATGATAGTGTCGTCGAAGCCAGTGAAACAGTAACTCTGAATTTAGTCGATACCGCTGATTATGATTTGGGTGCTACCAACACCGCTACGGTGACAATTGCCGATAACGATATTTCCGGCGTCACAATTTCTAAATCGAATACCAACATTACCGAAGGCGGCGCTAACGATAATTACACGGTAGTTCTGACGAGTCAACCAACTGCACCTGTTACCATTAATGTTACTCCGAACAACAATCAAATCAACCTGGGTGCGGGTGCGGGAAATCCACTTTCTCTCAACTTTACGCCGAATACTTGGAATCTTGCCCAAACAGTAACGGTGACAGCGGTAGACGATACCCAAATTGAAGGAAATCACACCAGCAATATCAGTCACAGTGCTACCAGCAGCGACAGCAATTATAACATAAATATTGGCAACGTTGCTGTTAATATTACCGACAATGATACAGCACCTTTGAATTTGAGTTTAATTATCAATCCGAATAGTTTCTCGGAAGGTGCGGGTGGGAATGCAGCAACCGCTACAATTACTCGTACTGGTAGCACTACCTCTCAGTTAACTGTCAATCTTTCCAGCAATGACACCAGCGAAGCAACCGTACCGAATTCTGTCATTATTCCCGTCGGACAGACTGCTGCGAACTTTGGTATTTCTGCGGTTGAAGATAACATTGTTGATGGTTCTCAAACAGCCACAATCACCTCTGCCGCCAATGGATTTACTAACGCTATTGCTAATGTAACTGTCACCGATAACGATGCAGCGGGAGTAACAATTATTCAACCTCCCAATGGTTTGAATTTGGCAGAAGGAGGTGCAATATCTGGCTACTCCATTTTCCTCAACTCTCAACCAAGTGCTGAGGTTGGAATTAGCTTTAATACTGGTACGCAAATTTATCCCATTTCCAGCATTAACTTCACACCAACTAACTGGAATATCGCGCAAAACATCACCGTTGCTGCGGTAGACGACACAGCAGTTGAAGGAACCCACGCAGGAACGGTCAGTCACAAAATCATCAGTAACGACGCTAATTATAACGGATTGTCCATCCCATTGGTCATCGCATTAATTACCGACAACGATATAGCAACACCAGATGATTGTTGCGGTGGCGATGAACTAGAAGAAATCGTAAAAAACAGCTATTCCGGACAACCTTCTGCTAGCAATCCCCCCCACGACTTTATTGTTGGCGATGCCAATTCTAACCTTCTCGTCGGCGGTATCGGTAACGATACTATTTTCGGGAGAAGCGGCGACGATTTAATCTTTGGCAACCAAGGACAAGATATAATTAACGGTAACGAAGGAGACGATATCATTTTTGCCGGAAAAGACAATGATTTTGTGCGAGGCGGTAAAGGTAATGACTATATTTCCGGCGATTTAGGTAACGATACTCTCTCCGGTGATGCGGGTAACGATACCGTTTTGGGAATGCTAGGTGATGACGTTTTGTTTGGTAATAAAGGCGATGACGTTTTGAATGGAAACCAAGGTAAAGATACGGTTTGCGGCGGCGAAGGTAATGACTTGGTACGAGGGGGTCAGGATGATGATTTAGTGTCTGGTGGAACTGGAAATGATACTCTCTTTGGAGATATGGGTAACGATACTATCTGCGGTTGTGAAGGAAATGATTGGCTCACAGGTGGTGAAGGTCGCGATACTTTTGTGTTAAAATCTGGTAATGGTTCTGACATGATTACCGACTTTGTTGTGGGTCAAGATTTATTGAGATTCACCAACAATCTCAGTTTCAGCAATCTGAATATTACTCAAGGTGATGGGAATCAAGCAGCAAATACTCTCATTCGGATTACCGCTACTAATGAACTTTTGGCGTCTCTGATTGGGGTTTCAGCTAGTTCGATTACTCCTAATTCGATCGCTTTTGTCTCATGAATGTCGCAATTTGATGCTGAGGTGTAATATCATGTCCGGTTGAATACTTGTAATAAATTTTATTGCCGTAGGTTGGGTTGAACAGAGTGAAACCCAACTTTAGCTTTAAGTTCTGGTTGGGTTTCGTTCCAAGGGCCCAACCTACAAATATCATAAGCCGTAGTGAAACCCAACTTTAGCTTTAAGTTCTGGTTGGGTTTCGTTCAAAGGGCCCAACCTACAAATATCATAAGTGATTAACCGGACATGATATAAGTTGTTTATGGTGAACATTTTTGTAGGGACACGGCATGATAAATATGTCGGTATAAATGAAAATTTTAATTATGCCGTGTCCTTTCTCAGCATAATGGACAAGGGAAGAACCGTTCTTTCTCTCAAATGTTAGGTGTTGTAGACTTGTGCTGGTTGATTCGTTCTACCCAAGATTCGCTATTGTCAATTGTTAGGATAATTCTTCTGAACGGTTCATCTTTCAATTCCAAAGTTAAATAATCTCGGTCTTTGGTGACGTACCAGAATTCTTTGCCCTTCTGTGTGTAGTAGGTTCCGGCTTTAATGACTCCGGGCAGAAAAGTTCCGGGGGCGCGAATTTCTGCCCAATTACTTTGGGGTTCTTCGGATGTGACTCGTTCGATGCGATCGATCGCAATTTCAAAGGTTTTGTTCAGTGTAAATGCCCAAAGTTGCTCGTACCATTCTAACTCAAGGAGCAACTTATCGCCCATAATACTAAGATTCATGGTATTTTTCCTCACGATAAGGGCTGTAAGGTGCGTTGCAACGCACCTTACTGTTCAAAGGTTATCTAAAAAATTGATACCGGGTAGGGGCAGATTATTAAGATGCCGATCGATTTCCATTGCCGCCGCCAGTCCAGAATTCAAAGCACTTTCCAGCAAATTTTCGCCACACCAATCGCCACAACAGATTAGAGGTAAAGGTGTCTCGGCATTAAGGTACGATCGCACTAAAGGATGACTGGGAAAAGCATAGCGCCACCTGTGGACTTGGAACCAGTCGGGAGTATCAAGCCAAGGAATCATCAACTCTGCTGCTGCACATCCTAACAACTGCTGTGCAGCGGGGTTTAAATCCTGGGCATCTAAATAAAGATTGGCAAATGCAGCACTACTTTGAATGACAAAAACTGGCATCTGTGCATCTGGGCGCTTGCTGCTATCTAAACCGATCCAAGCTAAATCAGAATTGTCTGGAAAAACTACAGCTTTCCATTCTAGGTTCGGCTGCTGCTGGGATGGGTAACCAGCGATTACACTGAGACAGGGGTCAAACTGGACCGATCGCAATTTATCCACAAACCCCGCTGGTAAAATACTTTCAGTTAATGGTTCCAGTAACATTAAAGCTTGCGGCGCGGGAATTGCCACTACTACTGCTTTGGCGGTTATATTTTCAGCAGCCTCAAAACCTAGATGCCAAATTTTATCATCCGTGGTGGTAATTGCTTGTACTCGCTGATTTAGCTTAATCTCTAAACCAGTTGCGAGAAATTTTGCGATCGCACTCATCCCATCTGACGCCACATAACGGGGCATTTTGGATTCACAGGAGTAAACTGTGTCAGTCCATAATTGGAGAATATTGCGATCGCATAACACCTTCACCAGCTGCTGGGACATCTCCCCAATTGGTTCTAGATAGCGCAACCCATGATCTGCACGAGTACCGTGTAACCGCCGCGTCGCCGCACGTCCCCCCACACCACGAGATTTATCCACCACCACCACAGCGTATCCACATTGCTGTAATTGTTGAGCCACAGTCAATCCAGCTACGCCAGCACCAATAACGGCAACATCAAACACGACTTTATCTCCCGCATTGAGACAATAGAAGTAGAATAAGGGACAGCAACGAATCTGGGGTCTGGGAGGGTTCCACTTTGGATGAGCTGAGATCGGCGCTGGAATTAGCAACAGAAGAAGAATTGCAACAACTAACCGCAATTCTGTTCTGTCGTAGGTTTAATCCCCTAGACTATGTTGGCACACCCGATCCTATAGAGGTACAAAGCCACGATCGCGAAGCTTGGCTTGATATACTAGAGGATAGATTTCGCTTCTTGGCGGCGGATGGCTTAACGGTATTGCGGGGACGCACCCAGGAAGTGAGTTACCGCCAAACTTTGATTCAGGTTTGTCGTTATCTCAAAATTCGCTACTCCAATAAGCTTTCCACGACAGAGATAGAAGCAGAGATATTTCTGAATTTGCTCAAGCGGGCGTGGAAAGAATTGCCAACCGCAGATAGAGACGCTTTGACTCTGCGAGTGCAGCAGTCGCTTGCTGAAACTAAGCTTTCTGAACCGCTTCCGCTTTCGGTACAGCGCGATCCTTTGGGTTGGCTTGTCAAGGGTGGTAGTGCTTTTGCAGTCAGTTCCGTCCTAAAACCGATGTTGCTGCAACAGATCGCACGTCAGTTTGCGCTTCATTTTGCCAGATATCAAATTGCCAGGGAAGCTGTCGTTTCTGGCGGTTTAGCGGCTGTGACGAAGTTTCAAAGCTATACAATGCTTCAGGCTGCCGAACAAGGGATGGCTTTGAGTGCTGCCCGCTATAGTGCTGTTCGCGGCGTGTTTGCCTTTTTGGGCCCAGCGCTGTGGACTTGGTTCTTTGCGGATCTGGGTTGGCGAGCGATCGCAACCAACTACGCCCGCATCATTCCTACTATATTCGCTCTTGCACAAATTCGTCTCACTCGCACGGAATGTTGGGAAATCGCATGAAAATTTTAGATTTTAGATTAAAGAATTGAAGATGAAACCAAAATTCAAAATCGAAAATCGAAAATCTATTCTCGATCCGAGTTTGCAGTTATGCTGGAATTTCGCCCAGCTAGGATTGCTGATTTTTCCCTTATTTCCAGCTTTGGGTGCAGTTGCGATCGCTTTAGCAATATTGGGAACCGGAAAGCAAAAGTTCAACACGATTATCAAACGCCCACTCAACTGGGTCATCGCTGTTTTAAGCGTTTTACTCGTCTTTTCAGCTAGTTTAGCCTTTAATCGCCCAGAAGCTTTCTTGGGTTTAGGAAATTTTCTACCTTTTTTCCTTCTGTTTGCGTCATTCGCCGAATTAATACAGACACCAGATCGACTGCGGCGGTTAGCTTGGATTTTGGTTTTACCTTCTCTGCCAATAGTAATTCTGGGCTATTGGCAGTTATTTTTAGGTTGGGGTAGTCCAAGTTTATTAGAAAGTATTGTAGGCTGGGGACTGATACCAACTGGCAATCCCCCTGGTAGAATGGCGTCAGTTTTCATGTACGCCAATATCCTCGCCGCTTATCTCACGATCGTTTTCATTCTAGCACTGGGGCTGTTGATTGAAAACTCGATAATCGGGAGCAAGAAGTACAAAATTAGGGAAGCAGAACAATTGCCCAGTCCTCAGTCAAGAGTCCCCAGTCAAGAGTCCCTCTTTTTAATTCTGGTTGTAATTGGGAATGCGATCGCACTCATACTCACCAATTCTCGCAATGCTTGGGCTCTAGCACCCCTCGCCTGTCTCGCTTTTGCAGTATACCTTGGTTGGGGTTGGCTAGTAGCCGCAGTTGCTGGAATAGGTGGTATTGTTCTTTCAGCAGCTTATGCTCCATCACCAATAAATCAATTACTGCGAAAAATTGTACCCGTTTTCTTTTGGGCGCGACTAACAGATCGAAACTTTCCCGATCGACCTTTACCTTATCTCCGAACAACTCAGTGGAATTTTGCTTTATGGATGACACAGCAACGTCCTTGGACAGGTTGGGGGTTAAGGAATTTCACACCGCTTTATGTAGCAAAATATTCTACTCCTGAAATGCAAATTTGGTTAGGTCATCCCCATAGTTTATTTTTGATGCTAACAGCAGAAATCGGCATTCCTATAGCAATGTTGTTTTTTAGTTTAGTCGGTTGGGTAATTGCACAAAGCATTTTGTTACTGCGAGATTGGCCTGGAAATAGTCAAGATAGATTAATATTATTCAGTTTTATAGTTGCTTTTTTAGGTTGTACTTTATTCAACACTGTAGACGTAACGCTATTTGATTTACGGGTCAATACATTGGGGTGGTTGCTATTAGCAGCAATTTGTGGAGTGGTTTATCACAGCAGAGTAAAATAATGGTGCTTGCAAATTTCAGATTTGCCATCACTTTCCCCAAGTCTGTGGATAGTATACAACTGACTTTGCTCTATCTGTTCGCAGGCAAAACGATCGCAAATTCAGTTCCTTGTCCGGGTACGGAATTCACCTCAATTGTCCCTCCATGTTTTTCTACCATAATTTGACGTGCGATCGCCAATCCCAATCCAGTTCCCTTACCCACTCCCTTAGTGGTAAACAGATGGTCAAAAATGCGCTGCTTCACCTCTTCTTTCATACCAATGCCATTGTCGGCAATGTGAATCGTCACAGACTCGTTATTGTTCATTTGTGTCTGAATCGTGAGGCGATTGGGATTGGCTTTAATTTCCGCAAAACTATAGCAACCGCTCTCGTCGGTTAAGCCATAAATCTGGGGAGGGGGCTAGGGG
>CASBRD010000055.1 GCA_949128025.1 Oscillatoriales cyanobacterium PMM_0008
AGTGGGGGAGTGGGGGACCAATGACCAATGACCAATGACTAATGACCAAGCCCCAAGCCGCTTTTTTGGTGAAAGTTAACCGAGTGTTGGTTGGTCTGCCCCAAAATCAACCAATTTGTAGAGGCTGCCCCCGTAAGTTTTATCCTATATTAAGTAGCAAAAGTTCTCTATTTCGCCTAAATTAGCCATACTAGAGTTAAATTATGATATAAAATTTCGCTGGCATTAGTCTTGAGCCAATCTTTGTCGAGGAGTGAATGTGAATACAATTTGTTTCCAGCGTACAGTTTTCATAGTCAGTCTTGCTGCGATCGCGGGTGTAAGCAGCGGCTTCTCTGCTGTTGCCCAAACCACTGGCACCGCTATTGATGCTCCGCTGCCTTCAGCCCAGTCACCAATCGCTGCTGGGTCTGCCGAGGTGCTGTCAAGCCCTCCCCAGCGCCCGACCCAACTGTCACAGTTAAAACCTTCAAGTATATTCGCAGTGTCTCCAGGCGAACTGGATAGCTATGAGGTGTCCGATCTGCTTGTAGAATCGGCAATAACATCTGATGGTACGACAAAAAAGCAGCCAATTCCAGGTACGGCTGAGACTTCGGCTTCGGCTCTTTTGGGTCGGTCTGCTTCTTCCCGAATTCCAGCAAATGCTCCTGCAAATACTCCAGCAAGAAAAGAGCGGCAAGTTGCTCAAATGGAACTAGCACCCGGTCGTGCGACTCGTTCTGGATCGAGCTATATCGGGGTCGGTGGCAATTTAGGTCTGACGGGCGACACTGCTTTGGGCGATACCGGCTTTGCTATTTTCAGCAAAATCGGACTAACCAGAGTCTTTTCGGTGCGCCCCTCTGTGGTGATAGGAGATGATACTGACTTCATTATTCCGCTGACTTACGATTTCCCCATCCAGGCGGAACCCTTTGAAAGGATCAATTTTGCTCCTTACGTTGGCGCTGGCGTGATCATTTCCACTGACGCTGGCAGCAATGTTGGCTTTGCCTTGACTGGCGGTGTCGATGTCCCTTTAACCACTCAATTTACGGCAACCGCTGCTGTGACTGCTGGGTTTATCGATACGACCGATTTGGGAATCATGCTCGGTATCGGTTACAACTTTGGTACCGGATTCCGATTCTAGTAAGTTTGTATCTTGAGTAGAGTAGAGACGTTGCATGCAACGTCTCTACATTCTTTTTTGGAGAAGTCTAATGACTGATGACTATTTAGGACTGACTTTGCCGGTAACCGCCAGTTTGCCATCGTCTTTGACCGCCCAAACATCGTAGCTACCTACGACATCTCCGCTTTCATCAATATCCACGTTGCCGCTGGCTCCCTGGTAATTAATGTCTTTGCCTTGTCGCACTAACTCCAAAGCCTTACAAACATCGCTGACTTCTTCCCCTGGTGCATTGGCTACATCGCGGATCTTGCTCTTAATGCCTTCGCCTGTGTTGGATTTAGCAGCTTCTGCCGCTAGCGCTAAGAGGGCAGCAGCATCCCAGGAGTGGGGAACATAGGCACTTACTTCTTTACCTTGTTTCTGTTTCCAAAGCTGGGTCAAATCTGCAAGTGCTTTACCGTTGGCACCCGGAACAGTGCCTATAGCCCCAGAGAGAATAAACTTGCCGTCACTGGTTTTGCCCACTTGACCCGGAAAATCTGGGGAATATACGCCATCGGTCAGCATTACTGTGACTCCCTGACTCAAACCTTGTTCGGCGGCAGACTTGAGCAATAAACTGCCCGTTTCGGCGTAGAGAACGGCAGCTACAGCATCCGGTTTACCTGCAAAGGCGGCAGAAGCTTCGGTGTCAAACGTTGTTGCCTTGGGGTCGTAGCGAGTAGGTTTGTTTTCGTTGACTACGGTTCCACCCAGTTTTTTGAAGGCTTGCACAAATTCTTTTTCAAAGCCGACACCGTAATCATTATTAATGACAACGGTGGAAACGCGCTTGAAGCCTTTTTCGCTGGCAAGTTTGGCGAGTGCCTGTGCCTGATAGGTATCGGGAGGTGCAGTGCGTGCCCAATAGCTTTGAAAATCGCCCTTCTTCGCCCTTCCGGTAAAGACTGGACTGGTGCTGCCTGGAGAAATTAACATCACTTTGTTCCGTGCGGCAATATCCACGGCGGCACTAGAAACGCTGCTGGCAAAGGAACCAACTACGCCTGCCACTCTGTCTACTTCTGCTAGCTTGGTCATCCCCGCACCACCGGCTTTGGGGTCGGTTTGGTCGTCTTCAGAAACTAGGGTGACTGGTTTACCGTTGACGCCGCCGCACTTGTTGACTGTTTGGACTAACAACGGCACTGCCGCAATCATCGGCTGTCCGATCGCAGACAAGTCGCCTGTAGCTGGTAGCAAGGAGCCAATTTTCAGTCCGTCCTTGGCACTGCTGGCTGCTGGGGTAGTAGCTGAGGTGGTTTGGGTAACTGCACCCGTGTTGTTGGCAATGGGGGTAGGGTTAACAGCACCTGTATTGTTCGGGGTGGTGTTTTGACAAGCAGCTGTTGCCAAAGCGATCGCAGCCAGAGCGATCGCCCTGCTGGGTTTAAAACTTCTCTCTATAGCTGGTTTACTCATTTTCTATTCCAATCCTCAACAGTCCACAACAGAATAACTGCATGAAATATTACAACTATCTTCTGTTTTGAGACAGAATTGTCATATTTCCCACTGCCAGCATCCCAAATCGGGAAAGCTCTGAAATTTTGACTAGAACGGAGAGGGAGGGATTCGAACCCTCGGTACGGAGTTACCTGCCGTACAACAGATTAGCAATCTGCCGCTTTCGACCACTCAGCCACCTCTCCTGGGGTCACAGAAACCTATAGTAGCACATCTTCTGTGAGAAAGGATAGATTTTTGCGATCGCATCCGCAAAAATCTATCCTTTCACCCCCAAACCCCTGAACGTCATTGAATCCGGACATTCTAGTGACTCAGACTTTTGGGAAACCGATCGCCTGACCGATCACATTTTGACCTGTTTTCTCCAAAACCTCTTTAGCAAAAGTAGCATTAGCCAAATCGACTACTCCCAGCCTCACCGCCAACAGGATGCCATCAGCCATTTTGCCCAGCATCAGAGCATCAGCAGAAGCATTCAAAGCAGGAGCGTCTATGATGACCAAATCGTAATGGGCTGAGAATTTTTCAATCAATGAAGGTATGCTTGGGGAGTCGAGCAGAGCCATCGAGTTGGCAGGAATAACCCCAGAAGTAAGAACCTCAAGGTTTACCATTACTTCTTTAATTGCTGTCTTCGCTTCAGCTTGCCCCACAAGAACATTGCTTAGACCTACCTGATTGGGGAGTTGCCAAATTTGATGTTGAAGAGGATGGGGCATATCCGCATCCACCAGCAAGACTTGACGCCCTAGCTGAGCCATAGCTACAGCGAGATTGGCACACAGTGTAGATTTACCCTCTTTGGGTACCGAACTGGTCACCACAATAGTTTTGATATTTTTATCTGCATTGAGAAACTTCAGGTTGGCGTGAAGCATCCGGTACGCTGTACTGGTGGGGCTCTCAGGCTCATCTCTCACAACAATATCTAGTGCAGGTTGCTCTCTGTCGCCTTTGCCTCTAGTTATTTTTTTGGTCTTTTTATGGTAAGGAATCACCCCCAACAAGGGAAATCCAAACAGTTCCCTTGCCTCTTCCACAGTTCTGATGGATTTATCATTTGCTTCTAAAAGAAGGGCAGTAGCTATAGAAAGCATACTACCTAACAAAACTCCTGCGACTATAGATAAAACCTTACGAGAAGCAGCAGGTTCTTCAGGAACAACGGCAGGTTGGATAATGCGAGCGTTACCCATATTCTGATTTTCGGCTATCCGGATTTCCTGAAGCTTTTGCAGCAGAAGTGCATAGGTAGATTGGGATGCTTGTAATTTACTTTCTAGCTCGCGCTGTTGTTGCTCCAGTCTGGGTATGACATTTACCCGCTCTTTGTAGATGGCTTGTTCGTTGGATAAAGCATTTAGATTATTACAATCCTGATGCCGTTTCGCCAGATGAAGTAGCGCGAGTCCGTAAGGAATTGGAAATAGCAGAAGGAATTCCTTTGTTTCTCTGCGTAGCTGAATTTATTCCCCGCAAGCGTCATCGCGATCTTATTCAAGCATTTGCTTCGTTGGCTCGACCAGAAGTGCATTTAGGGTTGGTTAGTAGTGGTTTGCTAGTAGAAGAAATGCAGCAATTAGCATCAGATTTAGGAGTGAAAGATCGGGTGCATTTTTTAGGAATACGCCGGGATATTCCTACTCTCATGCGAGCTTCTGTTGCCACTATATTAGTTTCCGAACAGGAGGGATTGCCTAGAAGTGTCTTGGAATCTTTAGCAATGGAAATTCCCCCGATCGGCACTAAAATTCGCGGCATTCAGGAATTGCTAGAAGGTGGCTGCGGTCTTCTGGTAGATTTGGGAGATATAGAAGGAATTGCTAAGGCAATGTCTTGGGTGCTAAAACATCCGGAAGAAGCCAAAGCAATGGGTAAGCGCGGACGAGAACTCATGGCGGCTTACGATCTGCGTCAGATTGTCAAGCTACATGAAGAACTTTATGCCGAAGCTTTGTCTTAGGAAATTATTAACTAATTAAAGGAGGATCATGCGCGTTTTATTAACTTATGGATGGTGTCGCACGGCTTATGTAGCTGCCGAAAGTCTTGCGCGTGCTGGCTGGGAAGTTTATGTGTGCGATTTTACACCTTTGAGCATGACCCGCGTTTCTAGGTTCGTTCGGGGTTTCGATTTTGTCCCCCATCCGTTTAAAGAGCCAGAGCAATATGTAACTGAGTTAGCCGCGATCGCAAAACGACGACAAATTGATGTTTTGTTACCAGTACACGAAGATAGTTTGCCGATCCAAACTTATCGCGATCGCCTACCAGAAAACCTGATAATTGCCTGCCCTTCTCGCAACGACTTACTCAGAGTAATGGATAAATATGAAATTATTAAGATTGCCGAATCAGCAAAAGTTGCCGTTCCCAAAACACTTACACCTGCCGTATTTCCGAAGTAGATGCCCTGGCGAGAGAACTGGGATTTCCGCTCGTGATTAAAACCCGACGGGGTAACAGTGGCAAAGGTGTGTTTCGGATCGATTCACCAGAAGAAGCTGTTCAGAAATACCAAGAAATTGTGAAAGACTTTGGTTTGGCCAATAACCAAATGCCCATTCTGCAACAATATATAGAAGGTAGTATTTATGGCAGTTGCTTTTTAGCCAAAGAAGGCGAGGTAAAAGCCTGCTTTACCGAACGCTATCTGCGTTGTAAGGAAGGAGGATTTGGCACCAGTGTTTTTCGGGAACGTTGTCATTTTCCCCTACTAGAAGATTATGCCCAAAAGATGGCGAAAGAACTTAACTGGACTGGCATCGGCCATTTTGACTTTGTTGTTGATGCTCAACAATCTTCTGCCTATTTGATTGAAATGAATCCTCGTTTTTGGGGTGCGCTCAATCTAGCTGTCAAAAATGGTTATGATTTCCCTAGAGGGTTAGTAACAATGCTAACTACAGGCGAACCAGATGCCCAGTCTTTTCAACCCATATCGCCATCAATTTCTAGCCTCTGGATAGTGGGTGAAACTATTGCCAGTGTTGGTGAACTCCGTCATGGAAAACCGCTGGCTCCTCTGGCTTCCCTTAAACGCATTTTCTTGCCCGGTCGTCATTGTAGCTACGATGACTTTCGTTGGCTCGATCCACTGCCGTTACTTATCGAATTTGCCTATTATGGCAGTTCTTTTTTAGCTTCTGGTGGTAATATTAATCCTGTAGCTGTGGAAATGATGCAATAATTATGCTATGCTGAATCAAACTGATGCCAATCCAAATGCAGCAAATAGCAATTTATACTTGCTATTTGGCAAGCGCTTATTCGACTTTACAGCCGCTTTTTTGGAGTTGCTAATTTTAGCAATTCCGATTGGGATAATTTCAATTATTATTTGGGTAACAGACAGTCGCCCTATCCTATTTACGCAACAAAGAGTCGGTAAAGAAGGTAAGCTTTTTCAGATCAAAAAATTCCGGACAATGTATGTTCGGAAAGAAGAAGATAGTACAATTACTGTTGCAGGTGATCAAAGAATTACACCGATAGGTCGATATTTGCGACGCTGGAAACTTGACGAATTGCCACAACTATGGAATGTGATGGTGGGGGAAATGAGTTTCGTTGGCCCCAGACCCGATGTTCCTGGCTATGCAGATAAGTTGGCAGGCGATGAGCGTAAACTTTTACTACTAAGACCAGGAATTACTGGCCCTGCAACTTTGGCTTACCGAAATGAAGAGGAAATATTAGCTAAGGTTAACGATCCAATTCAATACAATAATGAAGTGATTTATCCAGAAAAAGTACGTCTGAATTTGGAGTATCTGGAAGAAGCTTCTTTTTTCAAAGATTTAAGGTATATTTACCAAACAATAGTTGATTAGTTGAAAGCTTGGAGGAAAAATAGAGCGGATGCCAATTAGATATTTTCAGAATAAAGACCTTTCGGATGCCAACTTGATATCCATCACAGAAGAAGAATTTGGTGATAGTCTTCGTGAATCGGGAACTCACATTTTAATCCATCGCGATCGCCATTGGAAGGAGATTTATCCCGGCTTTTATGAACCAGTTCATTGGATGGCTCGTTTGAAGGGAGATCAAGCAACTCGTCCCTCACCATTATGTTGGGGATTTCGTGCATCTTTGGAAAAAGATTCTTTATCTGCTGCTAATGGAACAATGCCTATTATCTTGTTGCAAGACTTGGAATCTTATACTTTGGAAAGTCTGCCCTCAAAGCGCAGAAGCCATATCCGTAAATGTAAAAGGATGGTTAAATTAGTTCAATTAACTGGAACACCAGCGAAAGCATTATTAAAGCAACAGGGATATCAAATATTTGTATCGGCAATGAAGCGCTTTAAAAATAAACACTTTTTATCCCAAGAAAAATACCTGGAAAAAATCAATAATTATATCTACTCAGGATATTATTTTGTTATGGCAGGTATCTTTAATGATGAATTAATTGGATATCTAACAGCGATCGTGATTGATGGAACTGCTTACATGGATGAAAGGTTGGTGAAAACGGAAGCATTAAAAACTGACCTTGGTAGTACATTGACTTTTGAATTTGCACAAGTTTGTAGACGCTCTGGCAAGATTCATGAAGTTATCAGCGGTCAACACTCCCCGGAAAAGCAGTCTTTAACTGATTTCAAACTATCAATGGGGTTCCAAGTACAATTTGTTCCGGTAAAAATAGATATGAATCCAATGATCGATAAATTTCTTTACTGGCGATATCCAGATAAATATTATCGTTTGAAAGGGCCAGGCTCTTTGGAAACAGGATACAAGGAACAACTTGCCTGTCTCTAGAATTAATATGAGCCATTTGTGCTATCATACATTTTAGTAGTTAAGGAGAAACTAGATGAATATATTAATAATTTCTTCCAGTGAAGGTATAACTCTATCGCTATTGAGATGTCTGGGATTACTTAAGGCAAATGCTTATGTAATAAGTATATGGAAATCTTCAAGATTATCGCGATTTTTCAGGTTTTGTAAAAACTATACTTCTTACACGCTTTCTGAGTCATCATCATCAAAAGAAGTTGAGCAATTAGTTGCAAATATAAATGATTACTGTAGCAACAAAAAAATTGACGTTATTATTCCAGCCGGTCTATTAGGTACATTTTTTGTTTCCAAAGTGAAAAAAAATTAACTTTTGCTAAAATATTCCCTTTAACCAGTGCAGAACAAATATATAATTTACACAATAAATGGCTATTTTATCAGTTCTTACTGAAAGAAAAAATTCCTGTACCAGAAACGATATTAATTGAAAAAAAAGAGGAAATAAACGCATTAAAATTTGGTTTTCCTGTGATTGTCAAACCATTGGACTTAGGCAATGGTGAAGGAGTTAAGAAATGCGATTCGATGGAAGAGGTGAAACAATATGTTTCAAGTCCGAATGGAAGGAATGAGTTACCATTATTGGTTCAAGAATATATTCCGGGATTAGATATCATACTAGGTGTACTGGCAGAAAATGGGAAAATAATCGCTTGGGGAACTTATAGAAGAACACCTGATTTCCTCGAATTCCGCAAGAACGATGCGATTCTGGATATAGCTCATCAGATTGTTTCTTCCTGTAACTATACTGGGGTAGCTTGTTTTGATATAAGATTTGATGAGAGAGATTCTTCAGTCAAGGTTATAGAATGTAATCCAAGATTTTGGGCTAGTTTTGCAGGGCTAGTCTATTATGGAGTAGACTTTGTAAATTTAGGTATTTTGTTAGCTCAAGGTAATAAATTACCTGAAACCCTTAAAAAAGAGGTTACTTCTACAGAGCCAAAAAATATTGCTTATCCCTGGCCAAATAATTTTATCAAAGGATTGATATCAAGAAAATATCCTTTGCAGAGTATTAGGAAATTCAATACAGATCTAGCATGGCAAAGCCTTTTAGATCCTTTACCTAACTTGTACGAAAAGGTTTGGACGCGATTAGGAATAACGTATGGTTATGACGGCATAATGTTAGAAAAACTATTATGAGCAAGTTCAAATTTTCGCAGACGATCGAGCTAATTGATGAAGTGGTAATAGGTAGTTGATAATATATTAATCCACTACCGATTAACCAATGTATCTTTATCCCGAATTAAGATAATTATGACAAAACAAATTCTGCTATCAACTCCCCACATGGGCGATCGCGAACAAGAGTTCGTCAAAGAAGCCTTTGACACCAACTGGATCGCCCCTGTTGGCCCTCACGTAGATGCTTTCGAGCAAGAATTCTGTCAAGTAGTCGGTGCTAAACACGCCGCTGCTGTCAGTTCCGGTACGGCTGCGCTCCATTTGGCTTTAGAATTAACAGGTATCCAGCGTGGAGATGAAGTTTTTTGCTCCAGCTTGACTTTTATCGCCAGCGCTAGTCCGATTACCTATTTAGGCGCAAAACCTGTTTTTGTCGATAGCGATCGCACTACCTGGAACATGAATCCCGATTTATTGCGGGAAGCACTAGAAAAACGCGCAAAACTTGGCAAATTACCCAAAGCAGTTCTTATTGTACATCTTTACGGTCAAAGTGCTGATATCGATCCAATTTTAGCAGCTTGTTTGGAATATGAAGTTCCCTTAGTGGAAGACGCCGCCGAATCCCTGGGTGCAACTTACAAAGATAAATCCCCCGGAATTTTTGGCAAAATCGGCATTTTCTCATTTAATGGTAATAAAATTATCACCACTTCCGGCGGCGGAATGTTAGTTTCTGATGATGAAAACATCGTAGCCAGAGCGCGTTTTCTCGCTACCCAAGCTCGCGACCCCGCACCTCATTACCAACATTCAGTAGTTGGCTATAATTATCGTTTAAGCAACGTTTTGGCTGGTATCGGTCGCGGTCAATTGCAGGTTTTGGAAGATAGAGTAAACGCCAGACGACACAATTTTGAAACTTACCAACAAGCGCTCGGAAAATTACCTGGTATAGAATTTATGCCGGAAGCAAGCTTTGGACGCGCTACCCGGTGGCTAACTTGTTTGACCATCGATCCGGCAGCTTTTGGGGCCGATCGAGAACAAGTGCGTTTGGAACTTGGCAAACAGCTAATAGAAGCGCGTCCAGTTTGGAAACCTTTGCATTTACAACCTGTATTTGCTGAGTGCGAATCGATTGGCGGGGCAATTTCTGAAGAGTTATTCGATCGGGGTTTGTGTTTACCTTCTGGATCTAATTTGAAGCAAGAAGAATTACAGCGATTCATTGATGCGATCGATCGAATTCATCGTCGCTAGAACGCCAGTCAATCAAACGCCCTCACCCTGAAGGGTGGGGCTACACATACCAAGCCCACCTTCGTGGGCTTCCGTTCTTATAGCCTGCGAAGGCAGGCTTTGTTTGTATAGCCCCACCCTTCAGGGTGAGGGTATTTTGGCGAAGGTATTGTTCAAGAAACCGGGTTTCTTTGTTCCCTACGCGATCGAACTTACCGCCACACGAGGTAGTCGATGCTTGAAGCTACAGAGAATTTCCCAAGAGATCGTTCCCAAAGTCGCCGCCCAGTCATCGGCTAGAATTTGGATGTCACCGTCTTTCCCCAGCAGCGTTACCACTTCGCCAACCTGCAAATCGGGGAATTCACTCACATCCAGCATCAGCTGATCCATCGTAATAGTTCCCACTTGCCGAATCGGCTGACCTCGAAGCGCCACCTTCATTTTGTTAGAAAGGTTGCGGGGAACGCCATCAGCATAGCCGATCCCAACAACAGCGAGGCGCATTTCGCGATCGGCTACAAATTGATGACTGTAGCTGACACCCGTACCAGGTGCAATAGTTTTTACTTGCGTAACACGCGCTTTCACTTGCATAACTGGCCTTAATTCGATCTGGGTCTTACCCAGATCTGTTCCACAGCTGGCAAAGTGCAAATGTTCGGCTGGGTAAAGACCGTAGATAGCTAAACCAGCCCGCACCATATCGTAGTGCAAAGTTCGATCGGCGAGAGTGGCAGCTGAATTTGCCAAATGCTTTATCGGCGATGCTATTCCCAGAGATTTTATTTGGGCTAAAGCTTCCTCAAAGCGCTGTTGCTGCTGCTTCATAGTAGTGGGATCGGGGCTGTCAGCTGTCGCCAAGTGCGAATAGATACTGGCAATTTGCAGATTGGGCAATCGACTTACCAGCTGAACAAACTCGGCTGATTGCTGCCAAGCTGTACCCAAACGAGACATACCCGTATCTAACTTGATATGCACCGGCAGTTTCAAGCTAGAAGAACTTAACGTTTCTGAAAAAGCCAAAGCTTGCTGGGGCGTGCAAATTGTGGGCTGCAATTTCCAGTATGCGATCGCCCGAATTTGCTCTGGCGTATGCGTAGCCCCCAGGATCAAAATTGGGGCCTCAATTCCAGCCTGTCGCAATTCGATTCCCTCTGGAATCGTAGCCACCCCCAGCCAACTCGCTCCGTTTTCCAATACAGTCTGGGCAACGGTTACAGCACCGTGTCCGTAAGCATCAGCTTTCACCACCGCCATCAATG
Source organism: Oscillatoriales cyanobacterium PMM_0008 (assembly GCA_949128025.1). Classification (GTDB taxonomy): domain Bacteria; phylum Cyanobacteriota; class Cyanobacteriia; order Cyanobacteriales; family Aerosakkonemataceae; genus Argonema. Next base: position 11,098 of record CASBRD010000055.1, read on the forward strand.
CCGTCTGCGCCGATAAAATGCCTTCGATCTGTCGCACATTATGGGCTAAAGCCGCTAGATCGATTTCCACCCAAGCGCGTTGGCAAAGCCCACCATAGGCATCCCACCGCATCTGGGAAAAATTCGCGTTTCCATCCAGGGATACTCCTATCCGGGGTTGGGCTGTATCGACCATGCCGATTCACTCCTCTACTCACACAACACAAAAATTCAAGTCCTTCTAGCAGGTACGTTGTTGCGCTTTAGCGCTGTTTGAGCGCTAAAGCGCAACAACGTACCTATTATCCATTCCGAACCTGAGCCAATGGAACTAACTACAGTAGGTGGGCGTAAATAAACTGAACTCCTGCGAAACCCGGTTTCTTTGGGCCTGGTAGGTTTCTCCCACAATACCTTCGCCAAAAACCTAAAATGCTTAATTTGTAGGTTGGGTTGAGGCACGAAACCCAACCTACAAAGAAATGGCGAAGGTATTGTCCCAGAAACCGGGTTTCTTTGGGCCTGGCAGTTTTACGTTTAATTATGCCCACTTACTTAATCAGATTAAGCAGGTAGTTTATCGATAGATCGGGATGGGCACAAGGGCAAAAGTCACTCATTCACTCATTCACTCATTCAAAAGAAAAAAGAAAATAGGGACTCTTGACTGGGCAAGAATATTCCCAATCCCCAAACTGACCCCCATTCCCAATGCCCAATGCCCAAACTGACCCCAATGCCCAATCTCAATATCTGGGTTAATCAAGAAGACCGTGCCAGAATAGTGGAAATGTTGCAGCCCTCCCAGTCCCAGCCGTGGGAAAGAGGGTCACTTCGCAACCAGGAGTTCAAGTTTCGCAAAAAATCAGGCGAAATCTTAGTGGGATTGCCCACACCCAGAACTGACCACGCCGAAGCCGTGGCCGAAATAGCCCTCGATATGCAAATGGAAATTAACCGATTCAACTCCGAAACCAACCAAAACCTCCACCTCCGCGTAGGCATAAATACAGGCCCTGTAGTTGCCGGTGTGATTGGCATCAAAAAATTCATCTACGATTTGTGGGGCGACACCGTGAATACAGCCAGTCCCATAGAATCCCATTAGATCGCAGGTTAGTATTATAAATAGAGTTAGATATGGGTGCAGTCATAAATTCAAAATTTTAGATTTAAGATTTCAAATTGAAGGATTTTAAATTTGCCATCTTAAATTTTAAATCTTCCCTTTTCCCATTCCCCATTGAGAATCATGATCGGAAAACGTGGTCGATTAGCTAAACGTCTAGCGTTGCTATTTATTCTAATTGCCATCTTACCTTTACTGGCAGGCGGTATTTTATCTGTTTACAGCGGATTTCAATTTGTCAATCAAGAAATTGCCACTCGCCAAAAAAGTATACTTTCCTTGGGAAATACTTATATTTCTAGCTACGTTGATAATGTTTTCGGCAACTTGAAATTGACAGGAGAAATTACTAGCACAAATCAGAAAAATTACGATCGAGCCTTAGAAGCAATCTGTATTAATTCTCCGGGCTTGTACCATGAACTCGCAGTTACAGATACTCAGGGTAAAGAATTATCTCATTTGATTGATTGTATACCATCTTCACCTAAAAAATTAACAAATCGTTCTGACTCAGAGTCTTTTTTTCGTGCGAAACAAGGTCAAATGTTTATAGGAAACGTCTCCTTTGTTGCCGATCGGCATTTAGTAACAATATCACGAACGGTAAAAGGAGAAAAAAACGACAATTACGTGGTAATAGCAGTAGTAAAATTTGATAAATTGTGGCAAGGACTAACTTTGCTTGAACCGGGCGTAGGAAGCTATTTCTATATTGTCGATCGACGGGGTAATTTGATTGGATACAAAGATTTAAAAGTAGTCAAACAAAGCATTAATTTAGCATCTTTCCCCACTGTTAATCCTCTGATTAATAAAAGGCCGGGAGCTATCGCCCAAAGATATGTAGGTTTGTTCGGTACAGAAGTTATCGGTACATCGACGCTACTTAAAAATACCAATTGGGGTATTGTTGTAGAACAGCCTGTAGCGCAGGCATTGGCTGCACCTAATAGATTGATCTATAATTTCACTTGGTTAATCGTGGCAGTTAGTTCGGTAGCGATCGCCGGTGCTTTTATGTTAGCTCAATACATCGTGCGTCCGATTAACTTATTAGCTCAGGGTGCAGAAGCGATCGCTCAAGGCGATCTATCTTACCAGATCGAAATAGCTGACAAAAACGAAATTGGCATACTCGCCCGCACCTTTAATCAAATGACAAGGCAGTTAAAAATATCCCGCGAAACATTAGAAGAATACAACCACACCTTATCACAAAAAGTTGAGCATCGGACACAAGAACTCATCAAATCGCAACAAAGACTATCTCTCCTTTTTCAGCAGACACCTTTAGCAGTAATTGAATGGAATATTAATTTTGAAGTTATTGAATGGAACCCGGCTGCTCAAGCTATTTTTGGATATAGCAAAAATGAAGCGATGGGTCGTCATGGTGTGGGATTGATTGTACCTGAAAGCGCCAGAGATAATGTCAACCAAGTCTGGAATGAGACTTCCACAAGAAAAAGTGTAACTCGCAGCACAAACGAGAACCTTACTAAAGATGGCAGAATTATTATTTGCGAGTGGTATAATACACCTCTAATTGACAGCGACGGAAATGCGATCGGCATCGCTTCAATGGCCCTGGACATCACCACTCGCAAACAAGCTGAAACAGATTTAGCGCGGTTTGCCGCAATTTTGGAAGCAACGACAGACTTTGTTGGCATCTATAACTTGCACACAGAGTTTATCTATCTCAATAAAGCAGGTCGTCGGATGCTGGGGATGAGTGCAGATGAAGATATTTCCTTTCTTAAGATCCCTAATTGCCACCCAGAGTGGGCATATAAAATCATTTCCGAGGAGGGAATACCATATGCCATGCTTAATGGCGTCTGGAGTGGAGAAACAGCCCTAATAACGCGGGATGTGCGGGAGATTTCTGTTTCTCAAGTTATTCTTGTGATGCGGCGCGACAGCGGAGAGATTGACTATTTTGCTACGATGATCCGGGATATAAGCGATCGCAAACAGGTAGAAGAAGCACTGCGAACAAGCAAAGAGTATTTGCGGCTGATTATAGATAACATTCCTCAGCAAGTTTTCTGGAAAGATACAAACTTAGTTTTCCAAGGTTGCAACAAAAACTGGGCTGAATCCGCCCAACTTGAAAGTCCAGAAGCGGTAGTAGGCAAGACAGACTACGACTTGGTTGCTAACCGGGAAGTAGCAGAATTATTCCGCACCCAAGACCGCCGAATTATGGAAACAAATAAGCCGGAATTACACATAATTGCCGCCAAACAAAAGCCATCGCAGGATGGAGAAACCATTTGGCTTGATATTTGTAAAATTCCGATGCAGGACTCAACTGGAAAAGTGATCGGTCTTGTCGGCGTACTTGAAGATATTACAGATCGCAAACAGACAGAGGCAATATTGCAACGTCAGGCAGCAGTAATTGAAGCCGCACTCGACGGTATTGCTATTTTGAATTCATCAGGTGAATTCATTTACACCAACAAAGCTTATGCTCAGATATACTCCTATGAAACCCAGGCGGAATTAATTGGTAAAACCTGGAAATTTTTGTACTCACAAGATGATGTAAAAATAGCCGAACAACGTTACGAACAAGAAATTATGCCTGCACTTCTGAAAGAACGGCAGTGGCGAGGAGAGGAAACGATAATCATACGTAATGGTAGCACCACTTCACTAGAAATATTGCACTATTTACTTGAGAGCGGCGAGCAAGTTTGCATAGTGCGGGATATCACCGATCGCAAACAAGCAGAGTCGGCACTGCGCGAGAGAGAAGAACAATATCACAGCATCTTTGAAGCCAGCAACGATGGTTTGATTATCAATAATTTTGATGGTTTTGTTGTTGAGGCTAATACCGCTACTTGCCGGATGTATGGACATGATTACGAAGATTTTATCGGTCTGCACGCAACGGAATTTATCCACCCAGACGAGCGTCAACGCGCCGCTGAAGATCTCCAAAATATTTTTCAAAATGGCGGTCATTTCAAAACCCAAGGAATTCACCTGCGTAAAGACGGCACTGCATTTCCCATAGAAGTAAACGCCATAAATTTTATATACAAAGGTCAGCCTCACATGATGTCTGTAATTCGCGATATTACGGAACGCAAACAAGCAGAAGAGGCGCTACGCGCTGAAACAGAGAAGTCTGAACGTCTGCTGCTGAATATTTTGCCAAGTGCGATCGCCAATCGCCTCAAACAGGATCAAGGCTACATTGCTGACAGCTTCCCAGAAGTAACCGTTTTGTTTGCAGACATCGTTGGCTTTACAGAACTTTCCACCCGCCTATCACCCACAGAACTGGTGGCAATACTCAATGAAATTTTCTCAGAATTTGACCGACTAGCTGAAAAGCACGGTTTGGAGAAAATCAAGACAATTGGCGACGCCTATATGGTAGTAGGTGGACTCCCAACTCCCTCCCCCAATCACGCAGAAGCTATAGCCGAAATGGCTCTAGATATGCAAACAGAAATCGCCCAATTTAATACCTCTACCAGCCAATCATTCAGCATTCGCATCGGCATTAACAGTGGCCCAGTTGTAGCAGGGGTGATTGGCATCAAGAAATTTATCTACGATTTATGGGGTGACACTGTAAATACAGCCAGTCGTATGGAATCTCACGGCATTCCAGGCCGCATTCAAGTCACAGCCTCGACATATAATTTATTACGCGAAAAATTTCTCTTTGAGGAGCGGGGTGCTATCTCTATCAAAGGCAAAGGCGAAATGATTACTTATTTGCTCACAGGTAGAAAAAAGCTTGGTAATTAGTAATTAGGATGATATATTCTAATTTTAAATATATCACAATAACCAAAACTGAGAACCACGCTCATGAAAACAAAGCCTGAAGTGATTGCTAGGCAATCTTTTCAGGCTAAGGTTTGGCGAAATTATATAGCGTTTTCAAATGAGTCGTGAACACATATTTAATAGTGAATGTTGGGTTACGACGCGGGAAAAGACTTATCTGTGAGCATTATTAAGTTAATTACCGCGTCTAACCCAACCTACCATTGTTTACATCTCAAATGGAAACACTATAGCGGAATGTGGGGTTTAATTTTAGGCCAATGTGCTTGTTACACCCCGACCCTCAGCCATACCAAACTTCATAAAATGTTCCATTCCACTATGGAAAACTCGTTTACTCACAGCCGCCGCCACATCCGGATTTTGATTCAGATACAAACTATTATCAAACAAAATGCTGGGGTTGCGACCTTCAAACATACCAAAATTGACAAAGTGTTCAAAAGCATTGTCAAAAACGCCTCGATTCACCGCTTCAGCAACATCCTGGTTCCAGGCTAAATAGAAAGTGGGATCGAAGGTTTCTGACACGATATTAAAGCGGGTAAAGGGATCGCGCTTTTCCTCCATACCAAATCGCATCAGGTGTTCGATTCCACTTTTAAAACTGCCTTGGCTAACTGCTTGTGCGACATCCTGATTTGCGGATAGATAAAAGTCTTCAAATGGCATAAATTCAGTCGCAGGCGATCGACCTTCAATCATGCCATACTTCATAAAGTGTTCAAAACCACTGTGGAATGCGCCTTTAGCAACAACTGCCGCCACATCGCTATTTTTGTTTAGATAGTCAGTGGCAAACATTGCACTGGGATTGCGACCTTCAGCGTAACCAAATTGGCTGAAATGTGCTAAAGGATCGGCAAAAAGTTTATTAGCAATAGCATCTGCTACATCCGGGTTTTGTTGGAGATAAAAGTCGCTATCGAACAGGTGAGTAGAGTCGAACTTAGGTAAATGATTGATAATTGGAACAGCCGGAACGCCTGGAATACGGGCTGTTTGAATTTGGGTATTTAAAGCCGAGCCAGTATTTTCAGCAATTAGCTCGTTGATTGATTTTGTGCCAGATGCCGCTGCTTTGAAGCCTAAAGTTATTTCACCTAGCGCCACCTTTTGCACGCGAGCAATTTGTTGTTGAATTGAGTCAGGCGCGGTAGTGGCGACAATCTTATCGATGCGTTGATTTACCTGTGCCATGACGTTAGCAGATGAGGCGATAAATTCGCTATTTACCACAGGATTAAACGTGGAAGACAACTGTTTTGCCTTATTGACAGACGCCTCAATAATTACCGCCAACTGTTCGGGATTAGTGAAATCTAAGATTACACCAGATTGAATTTGATTGGCGATCGCACTCACAACCCCCTGCACGGTATCATTTTTACCAGCGGCAACCCCTTGCGGTTGTCCGAAAGCCCCATCAATTATAGCTTTAGTCTCCGTGATGAAGTTTTGCACCTTCACCATTGCTGCCAAAACTTCCACGCCACCGGGTTCGTTATTATTGGTAGCAGCGATCGGATCTAAACTGGTAAGATTTACATCAGATGGCAGAGACAGGGCCGCTTTCACTTGGGACTCTGCTTCATCGGGGTTGATACCGCGATCGTTTAATTCTGCTACCAGACTGGTTAATAAAGTTACCACACTGGCATAGGGTGGTGCAGTAAGAGGCGTTTCCAAAGGCAATCCCGTAGCGGTATCAGTACCGCCATTAGCGACAAAATTACCTTCTTCTGGGTCGAATTGACCGTTTTTATTCGTATCGAAATTTGGAGAAATGTCTAGCTGATAAGCACCCGAATTATCAGTAGTTGTTGATGGTTCATTGTTATCGATTACCCCATTCTTATTGGCATCAAAGAAAATAGTAGCCCCAGCAATGTAACTATCTATAACCCATCCGCTATCCCTTTTTAAGATCGGGAAAATTTGAGAAGCACTAGCACCCCAAGGGTCTGTTGCTGTTAATGTCACAGGGAAGGATTGCCAATCGCCCGGAGGAGGAGAAACTTCCGTGAAGGTGATATTATTAGTGTTGGAGTTAAAGGAAAATTGCAACCAATTGGGTAAAGGTTCACCGTTATTTTGAGTTGCTGTGTAAGTCAAGCGATCGCCATCAGGGTCAGTGTATACATTAGAGATAGTTACTACTCCATTTGTAGGATAACGGAACGAATTACGCAGATTAATTATTTGTTAAAGTTGGCTGTAGCTAGGTCAAGCTTGCTGTCTGCGTTGAAGTCACCCACTACAACGGACTGAGGTCGTAACCCGACACTAAAGTTGGTAGCTGCTTGAAAACTACCCGTACCATCCCCTAACAGGATGGAAACATTGTTAGAATCTATGTTCGCTGTGGCTAGGTCAAGCTTGCCGTCAGCGTTAAAATCACCCGCTTCTACAGACCAAGGACTTGACCCCACGTTAAAGTTAGTAGCCGCTTGAAAGCTACCCGTACCATTTCCTAAAAGGATGGAAACATTGCTAGTACCCCAATTCGCCACAGCTATATCGGGGAAACTGTCTGCGTTAAAGTTTCCTACGGCAACGTCAAAGGGGTATTGTCCTGCCTTAAAGTTAGTGGCTGTGCCAAACTTACCCGTGCTATCTCCTAATAAAATAGAGACAACGCCAGAAGCACGGGTGGGAACGGCTAGGTCAAGATGTCCATCTCCGTTGAAATCGCTGGCGGCGACAGACTGGGGTTGTACTCCCACGCCAGCGCCAAAGTTGGTTGTACTAAAAGTAAGCAGAACTGAGTCATAGCCTGCCATTGCTTCTGCTTCCAAGGCTAGCTGTGCTTCAATTTCCCCGGTTTTTACTTCAAATTCCCAGTTTCCGCCTAATGCTGCACTTCCGGTTAAGTCATCGGATGCGGCGATATCTGCGTCAGTGATCTCACTAAGATATTGTACAAAGGCTGTTCCTTTCTCTCCGGCTGCTACATTGCAACCATAGAGGAGAATGTCTGCATCAGGTGTTAGGGCATTTTTCCACTGTTCCAAAGAAGTGCGATATTGATCCAAGTTTGCTAAGCTTAGTTGCGTTGTGCCTAACTGCAAGCTGGCTTCGTCGCCGTGAGTGATGATGTGGGCGCTGCTGACTTCTGTACGACTGGCTAAGATTTGGGTGATTTGTTCTATTCCATCTCTTGTGGGGTCGAGGAGTACGATTTCAGTGTTGGGAACTATTCCAGCAACTAGGTTTTCGTAATTTTGGACTGTGCGATCAATAAAGGCGATATTTTTGATTGCTGCGGTTTGATTAAATGATTGAAAATTTGCCTGCATATTAATCAAGTATGAATTTTGATTAATTGCCAATGGGTTATCATCAGAAAACATTCTGGTATTTTCAGAGAGTTCCATAAGTTTGTTAATTTTGTTTTTGGTTAAAAAGTCTTAAACGGTTGTTTGGTAAGCTATTACGCATCTAAATCAAATACAAAGACGGGCTTTCCTGCCCATCCCACAAGAAGTTCAGAAAAACTGACTATCAAATTAGATGCGTAGCAGCTTATAAAAGCACGGCTAAATGATTTATACCCTGAGTCTTCTTAATTAGCCAGTGCTGATTGCTATCTCAACAATGCTCCTAGCTCCTAGTCTGCTATATCAAACTCTAAATAGGATCGAGAATTTACAATACTTTACACAAATTAAATATGGGCGGTGAAGTCACTAAAAAATGTTAGTTCAATGTTAGTTCAATGTTAGTTTAATGTATAAGTTATGTATGCCTTAGGTATGATTTTTCAGTATGCGATCGCAAACATGGTTCAACTCTGGACGGCAAATTCTTACAAACAACACAGATTTTTTCACCGAAGTTAACGTTTTAGAACAAATAACTAGCCAACAATGGCGAGATATTTCTGAATTGGCGCAAGAGTTTATAGCGGCTTGCGAGTGGGTGAGGTACAGGTATAGCAACCGCCAAGGCGGTTAGGACATTCTCAATTCCCGAAACGTTGGCGGATTCTAAACACTTCTTCCCCTAGTCCCTAGTCCCTAGCCCCTAGTCCCTAGCCCCTAGCCCCTAG
>CASBRD010000056.1 GCA_949128025.1 Oscillatoriales cyanobacterium PMM_0008
ATACCAAATCCGCAACGATTACCCCCTTTATGTCTCTAGGCTGTAGAGACGTTTCATGAAACGTCTCTACAATGTTTAGGCCAAAAATTCTCATGGGGTAACAAACCCGGATTTGGTATAAGATGGGAGATACCGTTATAAAAATACAGGCCAAAAGTGCTAAACATTAAATCCACCCGCGTAACTGGAACGCCATTTAGAGAAAAACTTGGCGTTCCTTTAACTAAAAGCCAAATCAATGTGTTACAAATCAATCTGGGGAAGCGATGCAATCTTGCCTGTACTCACTGTCATGTAGAAGCTGGGCCAAAACGGACAGAAGAACTTTCACCAGAAATTTGCAACCAACTAATTGAATTAATTAATCGATTTCCCCAAATTAAGATAGTTGACCTGACTGGCGGCGCTACAGAAATGAACTATGGTTTTAAACCGCTGGTAGAAGCTGCACGCAATAACGGTAAACAAGTAATTGTGAGGTCTAATTTAACTATTTATTTTGAACAAGGTTTTGAGGATATCCCCGCCTATTGCGCTCAACACCAACTGCGAATCGTTGCTTCTCTCCCCTGTTACTTGGAAGGAAATGTGGATAAAATGCGGGGTAATGGTGTATACGATGGTTCTATTCGCGCTTTGCAGTTGTTGAATCAGCAAGGTTACGGTAGAACTGAAAATTTAATCCTTGATTTGGTATATAATCCTCAACTTCCCAGTAGCGAAAATTTTGCTCTTACTCCCGGACAGAACAAACTGGAACAGGATTACAAAAGGTTTTTAGAAGAAAAGTTTGATATTGTTTTTAATCACCTATTAACTATTACTAATTTACCGATTGGACGGACAAAGCTGTATTTGCAACGTCAAGGGCTGTATCAACCTTATCTTAATTTTTTAGAATCCCATTTCAATGGCACTACTGTTGAAAATTTAATGTGCAGAAATGAGCTTTCTATCGACTATCTGGGGAATATCTATGATTGCGATTTTAACCAGATGGAAAATTTACCGGCGAAAAGTATTAATGGTGAAAGATTGACAATTGCTAAATTACTAGAAGCGGGAAGTTTAGATTTGATTGAAGAGGTGCAAACAGCCGCTTATTGTTATGGTTGTACGGCAGGTTGTGGTTCTAGTTGTGGTGGTGCTTTATTATAGGGGCTAGGGAAAGAGGGGGAAGAGATTTAACAAATAACCAATGACCAATGACTAATGACTAATGACCAATGACTAATGACTAATGACCAATGACTAATAACAAATAACAAATGACTAATAACGAAAAAAAGTATTCATGGGTAAGATTGGTGATTGGAATAGCAATCTTTATTGCTGCCGATTTCCTCATCCTTAAATTTACACCAGTCGGCGCTTGGCTAAGGCCAGAAAATCTGCAAGCATTGAAACAACAGGCGGGAATTTTTGCACCGTTGGGGTATATCGTCATTTATTTCGTGGCGGCGTTATTGGCGGTTCCGGGTACGATTTTAACGCTGTCAGCCGGGGCGCTGTTTGGGGCGTTTTGGGGTGCATTATGGTCAATCATCGGGGCGACTTTGGGGGCTACAGGTGCTTTTTTGGTGGCCCGATTTATCGCAGGTGATTGGGCCAGACAGCAGTTTGAGGGTGGCGATCGCTTGCGCCAACTCAGTCAAGGTATTGAAGAAAATGGGTTTTGGTTCGCTTTGTCGATTCGTTTAGCGCCAGTTTTTCCATTTAATGCCGTTAACTACTTGTTGGGTTTGACCCCTATTAGTTTACCTACTTACGTGCTGGCCACGGGGGTGGGAATTATACCGGGAACCTTTGCTTATGCTTGGTTGGGGCAAGGTGGGCTAGAAGCCGCTACAGGTCGTCCGCCTTGGCAGCTCTTCGGTGCCTTAGCAATGCTCGCTGTGCTATCTACTTTGCCGATCGTTTTAAAGCGTTGGAAATCTAACAAAACATAGCTATTCACCTAGAAGAAACACTGAAACTTTACACTAACTTTACAAAATCTTTAAATACTCAAATATGTATTTTTGATAAAGCTAATATAAATTTTCAGTAAACTACGTAAAATTACTAGCAAATTGGAGCAAATTATGCCAATACTATTTTAAACCTCCTTGGGAATACTTAGTTTTGCTTTGCGTAATCTGTAATCTTACGTACATAATAGCAGTTTTCATATGTGCTATTGACAATTCCAATACAGATTTTCCACGCTTTCAGGTTATTGCAAGATCGGCCCACTAAGTAATTTCCAGGGATACTAGCATCTGCCAGATAGCAAAAAATGAAATACCTTAAATTGTTCGGCATCACACTTATCTGTTCCATACTGCCAGGAATTTCCCATGCCAATGCAGCTATTTTAAGTTCCACAAGTGTTGATAGCGGGAGCATTAGCCAAATCGCCGATTCTCGCTTTGATGAACTAACACGCGGCATTAATCTGAGCCACTGGTTCTCGCAAGCCTCTAACTTTGACGCGAACTATATTACCGAACAAGACATCGCAAGCATCAAGAGTTTAGGATTTGAACACGTTCGCCTGCCCATCGATGCTGCTTTTCTATTCGATGAAAACAACCCAGGAGTACTAAATACCCAAAATCTGCAATATCTGGACGACGCCCTTAACAAGATCGAGGCTCACGACTTGTCCGTAATTATAGACCTTAGCCCAGGAGATAATTTTAAAGAGCGTCTGGCTAACGATGATGCTTTCGTCACCTCTGCTGCACAGTTCTGGAAGGCTTTGGCTGCACACCTCAGTACTCGCGATCCAGAACAAGTCTTTCTAGAAACGCTCAACGAACCCGCCTTCGGTTATTTTCTTCAAAATACCAGTATTGACCCAGTACAACGCTGGAATGAGGTTCAGGGAAAGCTGCTGACTGCTATGCGGGAAGGGGCACCAAATAATACTCTGATTGCGAAGGGATACGATTGGGACGGCATTGACGGTCTCAAGGCGCTGACTCCTGTGGAAGATCCAAATGTGGTTTACAATTTCCACTTTTATGAGCCAATGGTTTTCACGCATCAGGGCGCAGACTGGATGGATGAGGAGTTTTCTTATCTCCACGATTTGCCCTATCCTTACAATCAAGAAAGCTGTGCGGCAGTTATATCAACGATAACTAACGAAAGTGCGAAGGAATGGGCGCAGTCATATTGCGATCGACAGTGGGATGCAGCCAAACTGGAAAACCGGATTGCTCAAGCTGCTGCTTGGGCGACACAGAACAATGTGCGGCTGACTGCTAATGAGTTTGGCGTTTACCGTCCTTTTGTGGGCGAGGACGATCGCGTTGCTTGGATTGGCGATGTACGATCGCTCTTGGAAAAATACGATATTGGCTGGACGATGTGGTCGTACTCAGACGGTTTCGGTTTGGTGAAGGAGAACGAGGAGGGAGAACGCATCCCTAATCAGCGTGTTGTGGAAGCGCTTGGTTTGTCTGATGACGAACATCGCAAAATTCCAGAACCAAGTGCGATCGCTGGATTTGTCCTAGTCACCCTGATGCTAATCCTCCTCAAGCGTTCGGCCCCAAGCTACAAACAGACGATCGGCCCTGCCTGTAGCTCAATCCCGTCAAATAGGTAATGTAAAGTTTTGTAACTACTGTTTGACAACATTTAAAAAGCTCTGCATAATAGAGATTGTGTGGAAAAAGGGACTGTAGTTCAATTGGTTAGAGCACCGCCCTGTCACGGCGGAAGTTGCGGGTTCGAGCCCCGTCAGTCCCGTAAAATCAAGGATAAAAGATGAACGATGAAAATCGTTCCGCGTTCAGAAGAGAGAATTTGCTGTGACTGTTAGAGTTCGGATTGCACCCAGTCCTACTGGAAACTTACATATCGGTACAGCCAGAACGGCTGTATTTAATTGGCTGTTTGCCCGTCATCAAGGTGGGCAGTTTATCTTGCGAATTGAGGACACGGATTTAGAGCGATCGCGTCCGGAATACACCGAGAATATCCTTGATGGTCTGACTTGGCTGGGGTTCAATTGGGATGAAGGGCCATTTTTCCAAACCAAGCGTTTCGACCTCTACCGACAAGCGATTCAAACGCTGCTGGATAAAGGTTTAGCCTATCGTTGCTATAGCAGCGAAGCCGAACTCGAAGAAATGCGATCGGCTCAAAAAGCCAGCGCATTGGCTCCCCGCTACGATAACCGCCACCGCAACCTAACGCCAGAACAGGAGGCAGCTTTTTCTTCAGAAGGGCGACGCCCGGTAATTCGCTTCAAAATCGATGATGACCGGGAGATTTCCTGGAACGATACGGTACGAGGGAAAGTTACCTGGAAAGGAAGCGACCTGGGTGGGGATATGGTGATTGCCCGTGCTTCGGAAACAGAAGCCTTTGGTCAGCCTTTGTACAACCTGGCGGTGGTGATAGATGACATTGATATGAAAATCACTCATGTGATCCGGGGTGAAGACCATATCGCCAACACAGCTAAACAAATTCTGCTTTACGAAGCTTTGGGTGCAGGAATACCAGAGTTTGCCCATACACCCTTGATTTTGGACAAGGAAGGGCGCAAACTCTCCAAACGGCGTGGTGTAACCTCCATCTTTGACTTTAAGAAGTTGGGCTATATGGCGGAAGCTTTAGTCAATTACATGACCCTATTGGGGTGGTCGCCGCCAGATTCCACCAAGGAAATTTTTAGTTTGCAGCAAGCAGCTGAGCAGTTCAGCTTCGATCGCGTCAATAAAGCAGGGGCAAAGTTTGATTGGGATAAGCTGAATTGGCTCAATAGCCAGTATCTGCACAATATGCCTGTATCCCAGCTGTGCGACCTGCTGATTCCCTACTGGCAGGAGGCGGGACATGAATTCGATCCCGTGAGCGATCGGGCCTGGTTAGAGCAGATCACCGCTTTGATTGGCCCCAGCTTAGTTCGTTTGCCAGTGAGCGATCGCTACTTAAGCGATACTCAGTGGGTAGAACAGATCGAAGCTCTCAAGAACGCCGATCCTACTGGCCCCAGCGCCGTGCCTAGCCCAGATGCGATCGTGATGAGCCGGTATCTCTTCAGCGATCGTGTAGAATTCACCGAAGAAGGAAAGGCTCAGTTGCAACAACCAGCAGCCAAAACTGTTCTAGAAGCAATTCTAAAAGCTGTGGATAGCCATCAACCGCTGACAGAAGCAGGGACGCAAGAGATAATCAAACAAGTGACAAAAGAACAAAATCTGAAAAAAGGTTTAGTAATGCGAAGTCTCCGCGCTGCTCTCACCGGCGATGTGCATGGCCCTGACCTGATTCAATCTTGGCTGCTCCTGCATCACCGGGGATTAGATCGGGTTCGCTTACAGCAGGCGATCGAAAACTAAAAATTAAAAATGAAGAATTGAAAAATTCTTCATTTTTAATTTATTTAACTTTTGATATGCTAAAGATATAACATATCAAAACTTAAATTATTCTTAATTTTTAGGGGAACTCGGTTAGCAATCTTGTCGTCCTTTAGCTTAGACCTCTTGCAAAAGTCGAGATATGTAATCAGATTCATCTCTTGTACCCTACCATAAGGCTAAACCTACATCTGCATACCCTATGGGAAGGCAACGCCTACATCTGCGTTCATCTGCATTCATCTGCGGTAAAAAATCAAGAATTAGTATTTTTGCAAGAAGTTTATTGAGGGTAATTCTAACTCTAATGCTTTTCCTAAAGTCTGTGACAATTGGAGTGCCAAATAGAGAGCCTAATCTAGGGGCAAGATTAAAGTCAAAAAGCAATTCTCCCCGGCTTCCCTACCTTACTAAGGCTGGGCGCGAGAACGCCCAAAGAAAACAACAGGTATCTTTTCTCTCCTACTTTTTGCTTTTTAGTTTTTACTTTTTATTTCCCCAAAAGATTCTGACTCAGCCAGTTCCGCCTATGCCCTTGTTCGAGAATATCACGATCGGGCCTGGGTTTAAGCCAGACCCCAGGACTATTCGAGGTATCAGCGGCGGTTCGGAACGTGCCAGCGACATCGCCGGACGTCAGGAAACAGCAAATGGCCCTTGTGTTGGTTTTGTGGGCAAAAATCCTAGCCACACGCTAGTTCTGAGTTCTGATTTTAACTATCTGCGAGTTCAGGTTCAAAGTCCAGACGACACTACCCTAGTGATTCAAGGCCCAGGTGGAACTTGGTGTAATGATGACAGCGAGGGAAAAAATGCTGGTATTGCCGGTCAGTGGCTAGCTGGAACGTATAGCATTTGGATTGGATCTTACCGAGAAGACAAGTATACTCCATACATTATTCGGGTCACGCAAGTTAAGTAAATTTATTGACACTCCCACCCCTAAAGGCGGTGGGATTCTTAAGAAATTACTTCCTTAATATCCCAAAGAGATAGTTGAATATCCTTTGGGTTCTTGCCCACACGCCGTTTGCCTTTTTGAGGCA
>CASBRD010000057.1 GCA_949128025.1 Oscillatoriales cyanobacterium PMM_0008
CCTTACCCCCCTCGGTCCCCCCGCCACGGGGGGAAGAAAAGGAAGAATCGGGATCTCCTTCCCCCTTACCTACAAATTCCACCCACCAAAGAGGCGTTTCCTTGGAAAAGTATCGATCGACCGTTTCAGCCAAATGGGAATAATTCTGCTCTGGAAACAGTTCTTGGTAAGTCCGCTGCAAAAACTTTACCAACTTGGCCCGATCGAGACCCGATCCAGCGTGTAGCTGATAGTCTGGTAGCAGTAGCATTTATTGCTCAGTCTGTAGGATGGGCAATGCCGATCCTACATCTTGTGTAGCAGCGGCACCGACCTCCTCAATTGGTGCTGGTGCAGCCATGTCCGAGGGCAAAAATATCCGAGCGCTAACGGCTGCTAAAGCCACTAAAAACACCAGCAAAATTAAAAACGGAGTTACATATTCACGGAAGAAAGCCATATTTATCGCGGTAGGAGCTTATGGTAAAGAGACTTTTGTGAAAAATCAGCTAAAGATTTGTTAATTTTCCCCTTTATCATCATATAACTCATAGGAATCCTTATCTTCATCATCCAGTCCCGGTCTTGGCATATATGCAGACTGAGAGTTCCAAGGCGCAAACACTGGTAGCAAGAGTAATCCCGGTATAGCAGCCGCAATAGTGATCAGGAAAAACACAGACCAACCAGTGGATTGTGCGATCGCGCCAGCAGGTGCTACAAAGATATCGCGACTGACAGCCATGAAGCTGGAGAGTAAAGCATACTGGGTTGCAGAAAAGCGCTGGTTACAAAGGCCGGTCAAAAAGCCCAGAAAAGCCGCTGTTCCTAACCCCCCACAGAAATTCTCTACATTAATAGTCAGTACCAACAACTGATAATTTTGGCCTGCCTGGGATATAGCAAAATAACCTAAGTTACTCAATGCTTGCAGACCACCAAACACCCAAAGCGATCGATTAATCCCGATGTTGCTAAGAATTGCCCCACCTGCTAAAGTTCCCACAATTGTTGCCAGCAGACCCATGCCGCCTTGAATTGCGCCGATGTCGGTTTTGGTAAAGCCGACATCGAGCAAAAACAATCTGGACATATTGCTGAGTAGGGAGTCGCCAAATTTGTAGAAGACGACGAATAGCAGAATTAAGACAGCCTGAAACCAACCATTACGGGTAAAAAATTCTAAAAATGGTAATATTACTGCTTCTTCTAATGATTGGGGTTTATTTTTGTCTGCGATTGGTTCTGGTGCGAAAATCGAGGCAGCCAAACCGATCGCCATAAAAGCCGCCATGATTAAATAAACTGTAGGCCAAGGCAGACGATCGGCAAGGATAAATGCCAGAGAACCTGTGACCAGTAGGGCAATGCGATAACCTAAGACGTAAACTCCTACACCAGCGCCCAATTCCAGTTTGTGTAAAACGTCGGTGCGATAAGCGTCAATGGCGATGTCTTGGGTGGAACTGAAGAAGGCAATCAATAGGGCGTTTAGGGCGACAAATTGTAACGCTTGAGCGGGTTTTTGGAGAGATAATGCGGCTATAGCCAATACCAAAACCAATTGGGTTAAAAACATCCAGCCGCGACGCCTTCCTAAAAAGGGCGGCACAAACCTATCTAGGAAGGGTGCCCAAAGAAACTTCAACGAATAGGGCAAACCTACCAAACTAAAGTACCCGATCGTACTCAGATCTACTCCCTGTTCCTTCATCCACGGTTGCAAGGTAGTACCCGTCAAAAACAAGGGCAATCCTGATGAAAAACCCAATAATAAAAGAGCCGCCATTTTGCGACTCTGGAAAACTCGTAGAAAAGATGATCCTGGTTTCACGACAAGTTACATCAAACTGTGGACTTGAGTTATCTTCCCACAGGAAAGAGCATATGTCCGGAGAGGTAGCTATCGCCGCCTACTTGTCGATTTGGCGGGTGGGTCGTAGCCGCGCCAGACTCCCACTAATACGCCTTGCACCTGCACTTGGTCGGCTTGCGCTTCTATGGGCGCGTATTTAGGATTGGCTGGCTTGAGGGTGATGCGATCGCCTCTCCTGTAAAAGCGTTTTAAGGTGGTGCCGTGACCTTCTACCCTTGCCGCTACAATTGTGCCGTTTTTGAGCAGATCTGGATCTGATAGGGGTCGCATCATCACCACATCGCCTTCTGCAATCATTTCTTCGATCATGCTGTCGCCCATCACCCGCAAGGCAAAAGTTTTGTCTGGCAATAAGACTGTGGAAAGATCCAGTCTTTCTACTGCATCGGTGAAGGGTTCGACTAAATATCCAGCTGCGATCGATCCCAAAATCGGCACACCTTCCGAGGACGGTTGCATAATCTGAATCGTGCGGGCTTCTCCTTTTGTCCAGGCAATATATCGTTTAGTCCGCAAATGTTCCAAACGACTTTGCACCGGCGCGGGGGATTTTAGGTTCATTGCCCGCATCATTTGGCGAATCGAAGGGGGGTATTGATGCTGGCGAATATAGTCTACCAGCCAGTCGTACAGTTCCTTCTGAGCTTCTGTGAGGGTTTCCATAATACGCTTGAGAAAGAGTTACAAGTTATTTCGTTATGAGTTATGAGTTTTTAATTCATAACTCATAACTTTTCCTCTTAGAACATTCGTACTATTAAAATACCCAATTTGTCCAGTTCCCTAATTCCCAGCGCCTAGTAAACTGGCAAGCAGAGCCTTTTGGGCGTGCATCCGATTTTCTGCCTGATCCCAAACCATTGACTGGGAACCTTCGATTACCTCATCCGTAATTTCTTCGCCACGGTGAGCTGGTAAACAGTGGAGTACGATCGCGTGTTTGTCTGCAATCCTCAACAACTCTTGATTGACCTGATAAGGTTGGAAAATCGGTATGCGATCGTTAGCTGAATCTTCTTGACCCATGCTAGCCCAGACATCGGTGTAAAGCACGCAAGCTCCATTGGCGGCGACAATTGGATCGTTTGTCACCATAACTTCAGTGCGTTCGCCTGCGATCGCTCTTGCCTGTTCTACAATGGCAGCATCCGGCTCGTATTCTGCTGGTGTAGCAATTCTGACATTCATCCCCGCCATCGCACAGCCCAACAACAGCGAGTTTGCCATATTATTGCCATCGCCTAAATAAGCCAAAGTCACACCCTTAATCGAGCCAAAGCATTCCTGAACAGTTAACAAATCTGCCAACACTTGACAGGGATGTTCCGTATCGCTAAGAGCATTGATCACCGGAATCTTGGCATAATCAGCAAATCGTTGCAGATCCTTCTGCTCAAACGTCCTCACTGCCAAAATGTCAAGATATCGATCCAGAACTCGCGCCGTATCAATCAACGGTTCCCCGCGACTCACTTGGGTGACATTGGGATTAAGGTCGATCACCTGACCTCCCAACTGGTACATCGCCACCGAAAAGCTCACCCGCGTCCTGGTCGAAGCTTTGTAGAACAGCAAGCCCAAAACTTTGTTACACTTTAAGTCTACCTTTCCTGCCTTCATCTGCGCGGCCAGTTGCAGGAGTTCGTCCAACTCCTCTGCACTCAAGTCTGCCAGACTCAGTAAATCTCGTCCTTTCAATGTATCCATCTTCATCCTCGATCGATAATATTAAATCCGCTTTTAGAGTATAGTGGGAAAATTTTCAACCCCAAGCACACAAAAAGATTCAGTATTTTAAAAGCAGATATTTTGCGATTAGCAGGTCTTTCGGAATTATTATGCTAATGTTCACCATGAACATTTTGTAGTAGCACGGCATCATCAATATGTCGGTCATACCAAGATTTTAAATATGCCGTGCTACTACTACAGCATATTTGACCCGAAAGAACCCGTTTTTTTAGCAATCCCCAAACATCACATTATGATTTATAAAACCATGACAAAACAGGAGAATCAATGCTGTCAGATATGCCTGCCTTATCAAGAACTGTGATTCCTTCTTTACAACTAAACCAGTGAGCAGTTTGCTAGCCAACTACATAGCGTTCGGCTACTTTCCAGTAGCGCGAAAAGCGCTTGAGGTCGATGTAGCCGTCATATTCAAGAATTAGTCATGATTATGCCTTGTATTTAGCCTGCGTAGGCAGGTGAGAGTTTGTGTAGCCGCGATTTCAATCATCTGGGGGATTTGTGGGCGATTTCAATCGTCTGGGTATTTTTTCCTTCCGTCCTCAAAACTGACTAAACTGCTTTGTGTTGATTATTTGGAGACAAACAATGCCCCCTCTTGCCAGAGTATCAACTGCGATCGGCTTGGTAAAGCTTAAAAATCATCTGTATGCCAGTATTCCCCTGCTGTTGGTAATAGTCGGAACGCAACTCTATGGACGGACAGTAGCGCTGGAATCTCACACCACTCAGCAGGTTGCTACAGGCGGGGACGCCCGTACTGCTGTCGTAGCCCAAAATACCCCATCAACAAATTTTACCCTAGCCAAAACCTTGACGGAGCATTCGGGGGGAGTGGGTGCGATCGCCATTAGCCCTGATGGTCAAACCCTGGTGAGTGGTAGTACTGACAAGACTATCAAAATTTGGAATCTCGACACAGGTGAAGTAAAAAGGACTTTCATCGGACATAGAGCCCCGGTTTTAGCGATCGCTTTTAGTCCCGACGGTCAAACTCTGGTAAGTGGCAGTAGTGACAAAACTATCAAAATTTGGAATCTTCGTACTGGCAAACTGCGACGTACTCTTTCCGGACATTCGGGCGGAATTTATTCTGTTGCGATCGATCCTCAAGGTAGGACGTTAGTAAGTGGTAGTGGCGACGGTACGAGCAAGATTTGGAATCTTAGAACCGGAGAGTTACAGCGCACTCTATATCCACGTTCTGGGATGATTTTATCTGTTGCCATTAGTCCCGATGGCGAGACTCTCGCCACTGGCAATCAAGACTTAACGATTAAACTTTGGAATCTGCAAAGTGGTGAACTGCTGCGTACTCTTTCCGGACATACTTATTATGCAATTTGGTCGGTTGCTTTTAGCCCAGATGGTAAAACTCTGGTTAGCGGTTCCCAGGATACTACGATAAAAATTTGGAACTTACAGAATGGAGAACTTATCCGCACTCTCAGCGATCGGAGTCCGGTTTTTGCTGTTACTATTAGTCCCGATGGTAAAACTGTTGCTAGTGGGAATCAAACTAACGAAGTGAAACTTTGGGATATTAATACAGGAGATTCGATCCAAACACTTTCTGGACATTCAGATCGAGTGCGATCGATCGCTTTTAGTCCCGATGGTAAAACATTAGTTAGCGGTGGTAGTGGCGCGGGGGATAAAACTATTAAAATTTGGCGATTGGAGTAATAGAGATCCCCCCAACCCCCTTAAAAAGGGGGGCAAAAGATGATTTAGCGGTAAAAATTTTTGAGTTTTTACTTTTGCGTAGCAGTACTAGGACACCGATTCAGTAATGGTAGGGGCGAAGCATTCGGGCTAGAACTTATCGCTCTCCCCCTAGATTTACTGCCCGAATGCTAATGCCTCCGGCACGCTTCGCGAACGCCCCTACACGCTAAAAATGCACCAATAAGTATTACTGAATCGGTGTCATAGGACGGGCGAGACGCCCATCCCACAAGAAGTTGTTGGATATTTTTTTGTTTGTCAGTCTGTTACTCAAACACAGGAGGCCAAAGTTCAGAAATCTCGATTTCCCAACCAGGAAATAACTCTGGAATTGTCAATTTATCTGCCGACGCCAGCACAACAGACTCGTTATTTTGACGATAAACAGTAACAGTTAATTTATCGGGATCGATAAGTATCCCAACCAGCGCCCCCAATGTCAGAAATAGCTCAACTTTCTCTTTCAACACACGGATGCGATCGCTTTGAGATTTAATCTCCACTACCAAATCTGGAACCAGTTCAGCAAACGATCGTTGACTTCTTCTAAGTCTATCTGCTGATACAAACGAAACATCTGGAGCCCGCAAATCTGTATTTGGCATAATAAACCCGCCGCTGGAATCAAATACTCGTCCTAACCTGCGAGGATTCACCCAAACTTTTAGTAGGTAAATGAATTGAGCGCCAATTTCGCTAGACTCGATATCTGATGGCCCCATAACGACAATGTTTCCTTCCCTTAGTTCGATCTGGTAATCACGCTTATCTTCTTGCAGCTTTTCTTGCAATCTTTCTAAATCTTTAATAGTCAGATTCATAGTCATCCTTTTCTGGGATATCTGAGCTACTTACTATTCTATCTTGAGATTGTCAAAATTAATCGCAGATAACCACAGACACATAAGATATATTGGCAGTTTTTACATAACCGATGCTACCTGACATAATATTATTGGATTAGGGATTCACTTGGTCAGCTTTAACAAACAAGTAGGTCTAAATGGCTCAATTGGAGAAATTGACGTGGAAACTGCTAAAGCTATGATTGAAGTAACCACCCAGGTTTCTCGCAAATTAAAGCAAATACAGAAATTAATATGCGATCCAGACCTAAACCCCTTAAGCAAACCTGTGATTCTCTATGCACCTTACTACAAAGATACTCCGGATCAGGATATTATTAATGCTGGGGGGTATGTGGTTCGCACTCAGCAGGATCTTGTGAACTTACTTCGCCAACTAGGAGAATAGTAGATGCCAGAACCTATTTCCCTTATTTCCAGTGCTGACATTAAACCAGAAGACTTTTCTACTTTTTTGCAACAGTATGGAGCAATTCTGCA
The DNA here is from genome assembly GCA_949128025.1 of Oscillatoriales cyanobacterium PMM_0008. Taxonomy (GTDB): domain Bacteria; phylum Cyanobacteriota; class Cyanobacteriia; order Cyanobacteriales; family Aerosakkonemataceae; genus Argonema. Next base: position 6,682 of record CASBRD010000057.1, read on the forward strand.
TCCCGATCGGATATATGATGGACGCTTATCTAGAGAAAATCTCCATGTCTGGATTGCTTTGGACAACAGCGAGCTAAAAAACTTTGAAGCTGACGAAATCGAGATGATTGCACAGAAGCTTGCCGATCATCCACAAACTCATATTCTACTTGATGTCAGCCAAACCCCAGGCAGTCAGCAACTAGCCATTGAGTTTGCTTGCAAATTTTCCGAAAAATGGCCTTGCGTTGTATACGATTCGTGCCAAAAATTATATTCAAAACAAGAATTATTCAATTTGTGTCAAACTGGTCAAAAAGAACTGGGTAAAATCCTCAGCCAATAACTATGTCTCACCGCCCCATCTATCTCGATAACCACGCGACCACACCCCTTGACGAACGGGTGTTAGCAGCAATGCTTCCCTATTTGACAGAACATTTTGGGAACGCCGCCAGCAACAGCCATGTTTATGGTTGGGAAGCAGAAGCTGCTGTGAAAGGGGCACGGCAAATTTTAGCAGACGCTATTCACGCGACACCTGAAGAAATTGTCTTCACCAGCGGTGCTACGGAAGCGAACAATTTAGCTATTAAAGGTGTTGCTGAAGCTTATTTCCAAAAAGGGCGTCACGTCATCACGGTACAAACTGAACATAATGCTGTTCTCGACCCTTGTCACTATTTAGAGTCTCTGGGATTTGAAGTTACATATCTTCCAGTCCAAAAAGATGGTATCATCGATTTAACTGAACTGGAAAAAGCTTTTCGTCCCGATACGATTTTAGTTTCGGTGATGGCTGCTAATAACGAAATTGGTGTGTTGCAACCGTTGGCAGAAATTGGGGCAATTTGTCGGGAACATCAAGCGCTTTTCCACACGGATGCAGCACAAGCTATTGGCAAAATACCTCTGGATGTAGAGGCGATGAAAATCGATCTGATGTCTCTGACGGCGCATAAAATATATGGCCCGAAGGGAGTTGGCGCACTCTACGTTAGACGCCGCAATCCTAGAGTCAAATTGGCACCTCAATTGCATGGTGGCGGACACGAACGGGGTATGCGTTCTGGCACATTGTACACGCCTCAAATTGTTGGATTTGCTAAGGCGGTGGAACTGGGAATCTCGGAAATGGCGTCGGAGATGGAACGTCTCACTGCTTTGCGCCAGTGTCTTTGGGAAAAAATGGAACCAATTGGTTCCATTTTTCTGAACGGTCATCCTACGCAGCGATTGCCGGGAAACCTTAATATCAGTGTTGAAGGTGTGGATGGATCGGCCCTTGGATTGGGATTGCAGCCTGTGGTAGCTGTATCTTCCGGTTCGGCTTGTACTTCTGCTAAAACCGCTCCGTCTCACGTTTTGATGGCTTTGGGACGCTCGGAACAATTAGCTTATGCGTCGATTCGATTTGGGATTGGGCGATTTAATACGGCAGATGAGATTGATAAAGTCGCACATCATGCGATCGCAACTATCAAAAGCCTACGCCGACAGGCGACATTTGTATGATTTTTCTTAACAGATGGATATGCGGTTTCACTACCAGACTACTTGCGATCGCGCCTCCACCACCCGCCTGTAAACTTCTTCCGTCTGCTTAGCCAACTTGGGCCAGCTAAACCGATGTTCTAACTCTGCATAGGCATTGTCAACCAACCACTGAGAATAAGATGGATTTTTCAGCACTTCCAAAATTCCCCACGCCAAAGAATCAGCATTGTTAGCCCAAGTTACAACACCTGTTTTGTTGTGTCGCACTACCTCTGGTAAACCACCAGTATCGGAAACCACCACCGGAACGCGAGCGGCAAAGCTTTCTAATGCTACAATGCCAAAAGGTTCGTAAAGACTGGGAAAAACAGCGCAATTAGCTACAGTTTGGAATTTATCCAGATCCGCATCTGACATAAAGCCAGTAAAATTGCATTTATCCCAAATTCCTAAGTTCCAAGCTTGAGTCTTCAGGTGGTTGATATTGCCCCCACCAATAATCACAAATTTAACGTTGCCTCCCATCTCCCAAATTACTTTTGGGGCAGCATTCAGCAATACTGAAACGCCTTTTTCATGGGACATTCGGCCTACGTAGTAGACTATTTTCTCTTCATCCTTGGCAAAGCGGCGACGGAAATCCCAAGCGTTAAACTCGTGCCAGCGCGGTTTCTTGTCCGCTCGAATACCATTGTAGATTACATCTATCTTGTCCCAAGGACTTGCCAGAACTCTTTCTACCTCCTGCCGCATATAATTCGTACAGACAATAATCCGCCAAGCGTTATAGACGAGCAGTTTTTCTTTGCCGCTGACGTAGCGCTGATCGTTGTTATGAATACCGTTGTAGCGACCGTACTCCGTGGCGTGGATAGTAGCAATTAGGGGGACTTTAAAAGTGTGTTTGAGTGCGATCGCCGCATCTCCAACTAACCAATCATGGGCATGAATCAAGTCAAAAAGCCCTTCCTCCAACATCAGCTTACCGCCGTGGGTGCCCATGCTAATATTTAGGTTGGCTACCCAGTGGAAGAGGTCGTTGCTCCAGCCAACTGGCACTCTGTGTACTTGTATACCTTCCACTATTTCATACAGAGGTGCTTCGCCAAATTCTGATGTAATCAAGTGGATTTCGTGCCCCAGTTTGACAACTTCTGGATACAACTCTGCTACATGACGAGCAATTCCTCCGATCAGCCGAGGCGGAAATTCCCAAGTTAACACCAGAATCTTCATCAGCGCCCATCCCGAAGACTTAATTTATCTACACCAAGGTTTACATTTCGCAATATTATTAGCAAGGCTATTGTAGCTAATACTTCTATTTATATGACAAAAATGTCATAAATATACAGCTACTTATTACACTTATTTGTTTAAAATTGCTTCTGTCTCTTGACGGAACTTTAGCCAAGCAGAAACTGCATCTGGATTAGAGGCTGCTGCTCTCTGCATTAAAATAACTCCATCTTTAAAAGCGATAATTCCGTATAAGTTGTTACCGAATGTCAGATCGATCGTGCGAACGCTGTCCTTTAAGACTTGGCGATCGGACTTGAAAGCAACTTGATACTGCTGTAACTGCCACAGATCCGCGATCGCATAATCCACATAGACAACTTCTCGCGCATCGTTGTGTAATTGCAACGCAGGAAATCGGATGATTTCACGTCGGCCAGAAAGATGAGGCACAATATAGGTCGTTGCTGCCACACTTCCATCTGTGGGAATTTTAGCGAATAGCGATCGAATTTCACCTGCGTGCTGCCATTGGCGTGGTAAAGAAACATACACCCACGGTTGAAAAGAATCTGGAACTAGGAAAGACAAAGTTCGATTTGGATTGGCAACGATCGTAAAAAATAGCGAAAGACAGATGCAAAATGCCCAAAACCGCCGAAACGACAGCTTTTTATACCATTCTGGATGTTGCGACCACCAGAGAATCGCCCCGTAAAATAGTCCTGGAACCACAGACATGGCATAGCGAATATTGATCGCCAGAACTGACTCTCCCTTACCCAAGAAGAGTTTGAGAAGAGGAAATCCAGCGATAGACCAAGCTGCTGGGGAAAGTGCTGGCACAAAAGCCAAAGGCAACCATTGAGCCAATAAATATTTTATCGTGCCAGGAAAGGGTGAAAACATCTCAACAACCAACCGCCAGGGGTTTTTAATCATTCCCCAGATAATTTCCACAGTGGAAGCTTCTTCTCCATCAGCATACTGACCAAACCGTTCCATCATAAACCGCTGGGAAATATCCGCAGAAAACAGCGGCATGATTAAATTGGTCAGTAAAATCATGTAAAGGAAGCTGAGAACGCAGACGCCAAGACCAATTCGCGGAAAACGTTTGCTGGCTATCATGTATATACCGACACCAAACAGCCCCACACCCGCATCTTCACGTACCGCCAAAATTAAAACAGCTAGTACGCCAAACAACCACCACCAGCGTTTTTCCATTGCCAGCAACAGCCCAAACGTGAATAATGGGATCTGGCAGATGTCGTGGAAGTTACACAAAGTAGGGCCGACAACCGCGTTAGCTCCGTAAAAACTGACTGCGATCGCAGTCGCTATAGGTGGGTTAACATACTGTCGGGCAAGTACATATAAAACTAAACCAGCAGCAGTCACTAATGTAACTTGCAAAACCGTCAGCGTTGCTGGTGAAGGAAACAAAGCATACAACGGTATCCAAAGCAACAAAGCTGGAGTAAAATGTTGTCCCAAGCGATGATAGTACACAGCCGGTACTTCGCCGTTGTGGACGACATTGGTAGACAGCTGGGAGGAGAGAGAACTTTGAAAAAACCGACCGTGAATGCCGTTCCAAAAAACTTGATTGAAAATGCCTTGGTCGTAAGAAGAATAAAAGGTGTAGTGTCGGTGCAGCGTCAAAATTAAGGCCAACACAAAAAATGCGATCGCAAAGCCTGTAGCTTTACAACGTATCGCCCCACCAACTGCAACCCTCAGCCACTGATACTTCTGCGAGTTTAACACCATCCCTCACTCACACTTCTAGGACTCACGACTTAGTTTGACATCCTCCCGCCGCTAAGAAAGGAGTACCGAATATAGCGCAGGACTCCAAAGATTGCTCTTTGGGCTTCCTCTTTCTACGAGTCGGCTTACTTAATTGAGTTGACCCAACTAAACAGAGGTCGTTCTCTCCAGAGGCGTTAATTTCCGTCTGCCCGACGGTATTTTTCAACATTTTGCTCAAGATTGACAACGCCTTATTGAGAATATTAATTGCCGCGTTCCAATCCCTATCTTGAATATGCCCACAATCGGGGCATTGATGCGTTCTGTTGCTTAAGGTTTTCTTGACTACCACATCGCAATTAGAACAATCCTGCGATGTATATTGAGGAGGGACAGCCACAACTGGCACTCCGAATACTTGACCGAAATATGACAACCACTGTCTGAACATCGACCAAGAAGCATCGCTTATTGATTTAGCTAAATTGTGGTTTTTTACCATGTTTCGCACCTGTAAGTCTTCAATGGCTACCAAGTCACTAGACTGGATTACGCACCTTGCTAATTTCACAGCAAAGTCTTTACGCTGCCTTTCAACTTTTAGGTGTTTCCTACC
>CASBRD010000058.1 GCA_949128025.1 Oscillatoriales cyanobacterium PMM_0008
AGCCTGCTGTTGGGCAACCTCAGCCTGCTGTTGGGCAACCTCAGCCTGCTGTTGGGCAACCTCAGCCTGCTGTTGGGCAGCCTCCTCCGGCAAGAAAACCAGATTGCCAGAGAGATCGTAAAAGCGCAACCAACTCCCAGTTTCTCTGTCTATTGTTCCCTGCCAAGTTCCCAACCAAAAGTCCAAACTCTCGCACCACAGCCAACCTTGCTCATTTGGCACTAATGGCTGATAGCGCTGGGAAGCATCCAAATGCCATCCTTGCAAAGAATTTGGGTTAAAAGGGTCAAAAATAAAATAATCCGGCGTTCGGAAAACTCGTTCGTAAATATCCTTCTTAATTCCCCTATCTGCTTGTGCGGTGCTAGAAGATAATAGTTCCACGATCGCATCGGGGTAACGCCCATCTTCTTCCCACACTACCCAACCTTGCCGTTCTCTTGTGCCATCAACATCCAGCACCACAAAAAAATCTGGCCCTCGGAAGTCGCGGTTACGAGCTTGAGCGCTACTAAAGTAAATAAACATATTGCCGCCCGTGTAGAAGTCGTTGCGAAGGGCCCAAGCTTGCTGCAACGATCGGATTAGGGTATTCATGGCAATACGGTGGCGGTTACTTTCCAAAGGTTCACCATCGTCAAAAATCAAGTCGGTGGGAGGCATGGGAGGTTCCCACCAGTCCACAACCTCTACCGTTTGAGGGTTCTGTTCTGTAGTTGTCTCGATCGACATTTCAACAGCCTCCTACCTCTTAAATATCTACATAGTAAATCTGTAGGGTGCGTATAGCGCTTCGGTATGGCTTCGCTAAACCCCCAAACGCACCATCCATCCAATTCTTCTCCCCCCTCTCTGTGGACGGAGAGGGGGCTAGGGGGTGAGGTTTTCCTACACCTCCACCTTCACACCCTTCCAAAACGCCACATAACCCTCAATATTCTTAGCGGCGTCCTTAGCCTGGGGATAGTACCAAGCCGCATCCATGTTCTCTTGCCCATCAACTTCGATACTATAGTAACTGGCGACGCCCTTCCAGGGGCAAGTCGAGTGAGTATTGCTTTCCTTGAAATACTCCTTGTTAATTGCATCCGGCGGGAAGTATTGGTTCCCTTCCACAACTTGGCACTTATCGCTTTCGGCTAAAGTAGCACCATTCCAAACAGCTTTCGGCATAGATTTCTTCACTGAACGACTTTCCAAGTACCATTATGAAGCGAAGGTGTAGGTACAATATCTGAAAATCCACTCCATCATGTCTCAGTTTCGCTCCCTGGAAAAATCACTCAAACATTATTTTGGCTACGACAGTTTCCGCCCAGGACAGCAGCAGATAGTAGAAGAAGCCCTGCAAAACCGGGATTTGCTGATCGTCATGCCTACTGGCGGCGGCAAATCTTTGTGTTTTCAACTGCCAGCACTGCTAAAATCCGGTTTGACGGTGGTGGTTTCGCCGCTGATTTCCCTAATGCAAGACCAAGTGGACGCGCTAAAAAATAATGGTATTGGGGCCACGTTTCTCAATAGTAGCTTGAACAGTCACCAGGTGCGATCGCGCGAAGAAGCCATTCGCAACGGTCACACCAAACTCCTCTATGTTGCCCCAGAACGCCTGCTCAGCGAGAGATTTCTGCCATTTATAGACTTAGTAAAGCACCAAATTGGGATTGCTGGTTTTGCGATCGACGAAGCGCACTGCGTCTCCGAGTGGGGACACGACTTTCGTCCAGAATACCGCCAATTGCAGCTATTGCGCCAACGCTATCCCGACGTTCCCATTATGGCGCTAACTGCCACCGCCACCGATCGCGTTCGCCAAGACATCATCCAACAGCTGACACTGCGACAACCCAGCGTCCACATTGCCAGTTTCAATCGCCAAAATCTTTATTACGAAGTTCGTCCCAAACAGAAAAGTACCTACACAGAATTATTATCGCAAATTCGCAAGATAAAAGGTGCAGTAATTATATATTGCCTCAGTCGTCGCTCAGTTGACGAACTCGCCTTTAAGCTACAGAAAGATGACATTAAAGCTTTACCTTACCACGCCGGATTGAGTGACGAAGAACGCACCAGCAATCAAACTCGTTTCATTCGCGATGACGTACAAGTTATGGTAGCGACAGTTGCTTTTGGTATGGGTATCAATAAACCAGATGTGCGCTTAGTAGTTCACTACGACTTATCCCGCAATTTAGAAGGTTATTACCAAGAAGCAGGACGCGCCGGACGAGATGGAGAACCAGCTCGTTGTACAATATTCTTCAGTTATGGTGACATCAAGAAAATCGAGTGGGGGATTGACCAAAAAACAGACGAAAAAGAACAAAAGATTGCGCGTCAACAGTTGCGGCGCATGATTGACTATGCTCAAGGTACAGACTGTCGTCGTACAATGCAGTTAAGTTATTTCGGAGAGTTTTTTCCGGGTAATTGCGGTAATTGCGATAACTGTCGTCAACCTCAACCATTGGAAGACTGGACAACTGAAGCAATGAAGTTTCTTTCTTGCGTAGCTCGTTGTCATGAAAGATTTGGGATGATTTATATCATTGATGTGCTACGCGGTTCTCGAAGTCAGAAGATTTTACAGAATAAACATGATGAGCTTTCTACTTATGGAATTGGCAAAGATAGAACTGCGGATGAGTGGAAGATGTTGGCCCGATCGCTCTTACACCAAAGTTTAGTCGCTCAAACCACAGATGGATATGCTGTCCTGAAACTCAATCCCCTCAGCTGGGAAGTAATGCGGCGTCAGCGTCCTGTTCATATTGTAGTTCCTGCTAAAAATATCCCCAGTCAGGAAGAGAAAAATCTCAAAAGAGCGGGGATGGAAATGCTGTTCGATAGCCTCCGCCAACTCCGCAAAAAAATCGCTGACGAACAATCAGTTCCTCCTTATGTTGTCTTTCAAGATTCCACGCTGAAAGTAATGGCTCAAGTGCAACCCCAAACCTTAATAGAATTTGCACAACTTTCCGGTGTTTCCGATCAAAAGGTAGATAAATACGGTTCTCGATTTGTTGCTGAAATCCAAGCTTACCGACAAGAACAAGGACTATCAACAAGTACTGGTAATCCCAAAAAAGCAATCAAAAATGCTGACGAAATAGCTTCACCTCAGTACACTCAATTGATGAGCTTAGAACTATTTAATCAAGGTCTGAATGTCGAAGAAATTGCCGAAAAACGCAATCTTAAAAGCACTACTATCATGGGTCATCTGGCTGAACTCATGGAAATGGGTAAAACAGTAGATTTGGACAGGATAGTTTTGCCAAAACGTCAGAAAATCATCTTGCAAGCTATACAAGAAATTGGTAGTGCTGATGCGCTCAAACCAATCTACGAATATCTCAAAGAAAAGTTCACCTACGATGAAATTCGCTTCGTTCGTGCTAAGTGGCGACTAGACAATAGAGGTTGATTAAGTAGGTCTGCAATAAAAAACAAAGCTATGTAAAAAAACCGTAAAATTTCTGTATTTGGTACGTAGTTGCGCTTTAGCGCTAAAGCGCAACTACGTAGCAATAATGAATGATTTGCGCCGACTTACTTAAGAAGCCTGCTTTTGGCGGTGAAGTAGGGATAAATCTTCTTTTTGTACAGTCTCTAAGTCTTTTGACCCAAGAAATGTAACAACTACTTGAACTGTATTATTATCTCCAATTCTTAAAAGCAAATTGTTAGGTAATTCAGTTTGGTATGTAGCAATCAGCTTTTTCAAAGCATCTTTGGTTTCTTGAAGGGCTTGTTCCCTTACTTTTTCTGATTCTTGTGGCAAATAAGTTATTTCTTTATTACCTTCTTGTCTAACCTCAGACTCTGTAAGTGGTTCTATACCTTGATAGGCATCAGGATCGGTGATTTCTGGACAGAACCTTTTGTAATTTTCAGCAAACTGCTCAAGTGTCATCTCCTCGAAATGCTTGCGAAGAAAATCGCCAATTTCTTTAGGATCGAGCATTATCTTATTCCTCCTGGTGTTTCTATCAAACTAGACTCCTGAATAAGAGAGGTATCGAGAACTGCTATCTGAATATGGGCGCGGTTAAAAATGGCAGAATTAGGAAGAATACGCTCACCCTCCATAAACACGCCTCGAATAGCACGAATCCTCACTTTCATATCTTCATTCATAGTTCTAACCACATAGTTAAAGAAATCACAGTCTAACCCATGAGCCTTCCTTTCAAGGTTTTGTACTGGTAAAGGCCAATTCATTTGTTCGTACCAGGCTAAATACAACGGATACATTTCATCAATTAAGGAAAACCACTTAATATCAACTAAATCCATGCAGTCTTCATCTAAGTGGATTAAGGAACGTATCACCGCCGGGTCTGAGTAACGCCGAAGGGCCCATTCCCAGGCGCGTAAAGGCGCGTCTTGGAAGAAGTAAACGCCGTCTCCTAACCAATGATATCTACTAGGCTTTATACTAAAACCTTCCCGCAGAATTAAGTCAGCCGCCTCTGCACTTGTGCCGTGATATCCCCAAACTGTAATAATTGAACTTGTAGAGTCAGTCATCTACTGCCAGCAACCTCTGTGAGACTATGTTGAAAGAACAGCCTGCCTCCCTCTATTCCTTGAAAATGACTGAACGAGAACGTGCCAACTTGAAACGAATGGCAGATTACTCCTCAGTGCAGTCCTTACCGGAAATTTGGCCTCTGGCAGTGCAACGATTTGAAAAAGTCGTCGCCCTCCACGACCCCCACGCCAAGCCAGAAGTAATGCTCACATACGCCCAACTGTACCAACAAATTCAGCAGTTTGCGGCTGGTTTGCAGGCGTTGGGACTCGAACCGGCGGCAGAACCGCCTCGCGTCGCGTTAATTGCCGACAACAGTCCCCGCTGGACGATCGCAGATCAGGGCATTATGATGGCAGGGGCAGCTGATGTGGTTCGCAGCGCCTCGGCAGAGCGAGAAGAATTGCTGTATATTTTGGAGAATAGCGGCAGTACGGTTTTGGTGGTAGAAGATGAAAAAACGCTCAAAAAAATACGCGATCGCATTTACGACCTCCCCATCCAATTTGCCGTCTTGCTATCTGACGAACAACCAGAAACTTCCTCAAACCTCAAAGTACTCAATTTCTCTCAGCTAATGGCAGCTGGTGTTTCCCAAACATTAAAACCAGTCAGCCAAAACCTAGATAAACTCGCAACCCTACTCTACACATCTGGAACTACCGGCAAACCGAAAGGCGTAATGCTATCTCACGGTAACCTGCTACACCAAGTCACCACCTTGGGTTCAGTCATTCAACCGCAAACTGGTGAGACTGTGCTAAGCATACTCCCCACCTGGCACGCTTACGAACGCGCCGCTGAATACTTCCTCTTATCCCAAGGTTGCACGCAGATTTACACCACTCTGCGCCATGTCAAATCTGACCTCAAACAATACAAACCCCGCTACATGGTAGGAGTACCCCGACTTTGGGAATCAATTTATGAAGGCGTGCAAAAGCAGTTTCGCGAACAACCCGCCAACAAACAACGATTGATTAACACCCTGCTGGGTATCAGCCAAAAGTATATCGAGGCGCGGCGAATTGTCCGCAGTTTAACCTTACAACCCTACCCGCCATCCCCATCCCAAAAGCTAGCAGCGGCGATGCAAACCCTTGCCCTTACCCCCCTTCATGCACTAGCAGAAAGACTGGTTTATCGACAAGTACGCGAAGCTACAGGCGGAAAACTGAAGTACGTCCTCAGCGGTGGCGGTTCTCTGGCAATGCACTTAGACAACTTTTTTGAAATTGTCGGCATAGAAGTGCTGGTGGGCTTTGGTTTAACTGAAACATCCCCCGTTACCCACGCCCGTCGTCCTTGGCATAATCTGCGCGGTTCGGCGGGACAGGCAATTCCGGGTACGGAATGCAAGATTGTTGACCCAGAAACCCGTGAAACTCTGCCTGTGGGTCAGCGCGGTTTGGTGTTGGTGCGAGGGCCACAAGTAATGCGAGGATATTATCAAAATCCTACGGCAACTGCTAAGGCGATCGATCCTGAAGGTTGGTTTGATACCGGCGATTTGGGTTGGTTGACGGCGGGGAACGATTTGGTGCTGACCGGACGCGCTAAGGATACGATCGTATTGACCAATGGAGAAAATATCGAACCGCAGCCTCTAGAAGATGCCTGCTTGCGTAGTCCTTATATCGATCAGATTATGCTAGTAGGGCAAGATGCGCGATCGATCGGTGCCTTGATTGTCCCCATCACAGAAGCCCTCAACAAATGGGCATCATCTCAAAACCTGCGACTGTCCCTACCGGAGGAAACCGTATCGCTTGAGTCCTCACACATCCAAGAAATTAATCTGGATAGTAAAATTGTCCAGGACTTATTCCGGCAAGAACTAACTCGCGAAGTCCAAAACCGTCCCGGCTATCGCCCCGATGACCGCATCGGACCATTCAAGTTGATTCTAGAGCCATTTTCCATTGAAAACGGCATGATGACTCAAACCCTGAAAATTAAACGACCCGTCGTAATGGAACGCTATCGCGATATGATCGACGGGATGTACTAAAAACAGTCAGTCCATTCAGTACTGAGTGTTGAGTGTCAAGTCCTGAGAAAAAAAATTACTCAGCACTCAGCACTCAGCACTACTGAAGGCACTCACAGAAGCCCGCACTCACACAAGATTCAAAGTTAAATGGTTATGGATGTCTCTACAAGCCACCTTTTGCTAAAGCGCCCGGTTACAGTCAAAGCGATCGTTACGCCCCGCTGGAAAGATGAGGCGCAGCAACAACTGCAAACCCAACTCAATCAAACAGACCAGCAATTGCAACAGCTAGAAATTCAAGGACAGCGGGCAATAACTGAAATTCAAAAACAAAGCCTGCAACCCCCTGGCCCGCAAGTGATGCAACAAATTGACAACATTCAAATGCAGGTGAATCAAAGGAAAAGCGAACTGCTAGAACAGAAAAATCAAGCCCTGCAACAACTGCAACAAGTCCAACTCTTCGAGCTCAACCAAGAAGTCAGTCAAGGTCAAATTGAAAGCATTTTCCGGATTGAGCCTGGAGACAACTTAGTTGAGAAAATGCAAGTAGAAATACTGCTGCGAGATGGGATCGTAGAAGAAATTCGCGGCGATATTTAGCCAAAGGAATCATTAGTCATTAGTTATTAGTTATTAGAAAAAACAACTAACAACTAACTCTTGATTAATGACCAATCGCCTTTTCCCCAATCCCCAATCACCAAATCTGTTATTCTAATAAATTGTCGATTCGGAACATCACGCCATGATCCACGAAGTTTTCATGCCCGCACTCAGTTCCACAATGACCGAAGGCAAAATTGTTTCCTGGGTTAAATCGCCAGGGGATAAGGTTGAAAAAGGCGAAACGGTGGTGGTGGTCGAGTCTGACAAGGCAGATATGGATGTAGAAACCTTCTACGAGGGCTATCTAGCTACGATCGTCATCCAAGCTGGTGAAGTAGCCCCCGTTGGTGCCGCCATTGCCCTAGTAGCAGAAACGGAAGCAGAAATTGAGACGGCGAAGCAACAAGCAGCCAGCAAAAAAGCCCCATCTGCGGCAACTGCCCCAGCCAAAGTAGCCCCAGCCGAGACGGCCCAGCCCGTTGCAGCGGCGGCTGGTTCTGCTAATGGCGACAACGGACGGCTAATTGCCTCTCCCCGCGCCAAAAAGTTGGCAAAGGAATTGAAGGTAGATTTAAGTAACTTGCAAGGTACAGGCCCCCACGGGCGCATTGTAGCAGAGGATGTGGAAGCCGCATCTGGTAAGGCTAAAACACCCGCAGCTGCACCAGTCGCAACACCTGTAATGACACCCGTTGCAGCACCACTACCTGCCCCAGCAGCAAAACCTGCCCCCGCCCCAGTTGTCCCCGGTCAAGTGGTGCCTTTAACTACCCTGCAAAATGCGGTAGTGCGGAATATGGTGGCGAGTCTGCAAGTACCTATCTACCATGTCGGCTACACCATCACCACAGATAATCTCGACAAACTCTATAAGCAGATTAAGTCCAAAGGCGTCACGATGACGGCGTTGTTAGCCAAAGCAGTAGCAGTAACATTGGAAAAACATCCGCTACTGAATGCGGGATATACCGAACAAGGAATTCAGTATCGCGGTGCGATTAATATTTCTGTAGCAGTGGCGATGGATGATGGCGGACTGATTACCCCAGTATTGCAAAATGCCGATCAGGTAGATATCTACTCGCTTTCTCGCACCTGGAAGGATTTGGTCGAACGTGCTAGAGCTAAGCAGCTGCAACCGCAAGAGTATAATTCAGGGACATTTACCCTGTCGAATTTGGGGATGTTTGGGGTAGACCGATTTGACGCTATTTTACCGCCGGGACAAGGTTCGATCCTGGCAATTGGCGCATCCCGTCCGCAAGTTGTAGGGACTCCTGATGGAATGTTGGGAGTCAAGCAGCAAATGCAGGTAAATATTACTTGCGATCATCGCATTATTTACGGTGCCCATGCGGCGGCATTCTTGCAAGATTTGGCGAAGTTGATTGAGACGAATCCCCAGTCGTTGACGATGTAGATTCCCCCTGCCCCCTGAAAAAGGGGGG
>CASBRD010000059.1 GCA_949128025.1 Oscillatoriales cyanobacterium PMM_0008
GCCCCTAGCCCCTAGCCTCTAGCCCCTCTTCCTTAGCCCCTGTTTCTTCCAGCATTCGCCAAATTTCCTGCAACATTGCTTCTAATCCGTTGTGGCTAACAGCAGAGATTAGGAAAACAGGGGCATGGCGAAGAGATCGCAGTTCGGATGCGAACTCTTCCAAATCCAGATCGATCGAAACCGCATCCATTTTATTAAGTGCCAGAACTTGCGGGCGTTCTGGCAAACCTCTGCCGTATGCTTGTAACTCCTGCTCAATTGTTTGATAGTTACCCATCGGATCTTCTGCTGTAACATCGATCAAGTGCAGCAGCAAGCGAGTCCGCTCAATATGGCGCAAAAAATCGTGACCCAATCCCACACCCTCGTGGGCACCTTCTATCAGTCCGGGAATATCGGCAAACACAGCACCATCGCCGTTAGGTTTACGCACCACACCCAAATTCGGCTCTAACGTGGTAAACGGATAATCTGCTATTTTAGGACGAGCTGCTGAAATAGCTGAAATTAAAGTTGATTTGCCTGCATTCGGCAAACCGATAATTCCTACTTCCGCAAGCAGTTTCAACTCCAAACGCAGCAGCCGTTTTTCCCCTGCTAGTCCCGGAAGAGCATATTCGGGGGCGCGGTTGCGGTTGCTGAGGAAATGCTGGTTTCCCAAACCGCCTTTACCACCTTGAGCTACACAGATAGTTTGCCCCGGTTCTACCAAATCTCCGAATAATTCGTCAGTTTCGGTATCGTAGACAGATGTGCCGCAGGCAACCGGAATAATGCGATCGCTTCCATTTGCCCCAGTGCGATTATTCGGCCCCCCACGTCCCCCGTCTTCCGCCTTAAAACGGTGAATGTATTTAAAATCCAGTAACGTTTGCAGGTTCTCCGTCGCTACGAAGAATACCGAACCGCCCTTGCCACCATTGCCACCCGATGGCCCCCCAGCCGGAACATACTTTTCTCGTCGGAAGGCGACAATGCCATCGCCTCCATTTCCAGCCTCTACTTCAATCTCTGCTTGGTCAATAAATTGCATATCACTTATTCGTCATTAGTCATCAGTCATTGGTCATCAATTAGTTATTTTTAAGTGATGACCAATGACTGCTAACAATATTGGGACACATCTTCACCACAATCATCTGCTAAATAAGACAGCGCTCGGAAGCGCAAGCCTACTAACTGATCGTAGAGTGGATTTAGCTTACACAGGGGGGGAATATGTACGACTTTGTGGTCAAACAGGGTCACATCTCGCTCAAACGGACACTGGGACGGGATCATTTTGCACAAGAAGCGAGCCACCCTGGGATCTTGAATGTCCAATCCTTCTAGCCAGTTTCGTACAGGTTTGAGCGCATCCAGTTGTGGTTGCGGCGATTGGTACTCCTTTGCCGCCACCGCTCCTTCATAGGATACCTGAGTAGCAGGCCCTTTTGCCCGATCTTCGTAGAGAGTATGGCGTAAAGCCTCTAACACCTCTTCTTTTTGTCCCAAAGCCTGACAAAACTGGTGCAGTACTTCATCCTCGCTGACAGAATAAACACCATCGGCTAATGCCACCATTACAGCAGTTCGCAAGAAATTCTCGGCAGCATCAGTTTTTGGCCCCAAAACCTGCGCTAACTCTGCTGGCCCGATCGGTTCCAGCGACCCCAAATCAACTGAGGGAGCAAGTTCATCCTGAGTCAGAGAGGCAATTAACTGCTGTTCTTGTTCATCAAAGTTGCCGTCAGCCCAAGCAAGAGTAAGCAAACCGCGCAGCCAAGCTGCAATTTGTTCGCTTGTGTAGGGAGATTGCAGAATGCTCGTCATAGTAACTGTTTAATGCCTATACTCGACTCGATCTTAACTCTGGTGATGGTGGCAGTGGTAATAAGTTGATATTATTCAATCTAAAATCCCAAATCTAAAATCTAAAATTGTATGGGCTCTTTACACGAGAATTATAGGTTGTGACCTCCTCAGAGTTTGGACTGTTTTTCATTTCGGTGTTAACAAGTGTCGCGGGGCAATTTTTCCTAAAAGCAGGAGCATCAAAGCTAGGGAAAGTCAATGCCAGCAACTGGTTGAGCCATATTATAGGGATTGCGCTCACCCCTGAACTATTGTTTGGCCTTACTTGCTATGCTCTAGGAGCCTGCGCTTACATTCTGCTGCTGACGCGAGTCAAATTAAGTGTTGCTGGCCCAGCGGTTTCCTTAGTTTATGTTTTCTCGCTGTTGTTGGGCTACTTTGCTTTTGGGGAACCAATTCCGGTGAGTCGGATTGTGGGTTTGGGTCTAATTATCTGCGGTGTTGTTTTAGTTGTTTGGAACAATTGATTCCCCTGAGAATTAAAAATCAAAAATTAAAAATGGAAATCAAATCGCATTTTTAATTTTTAATTTTTAATTTTTATTAAGTGCGTTTGCACAAAATCCAGCGTAGTTCCATCGGTGGTTGACCATTAACGATCGGAAACAGATCTCGGCCTGTTGCCCAGTTAGCAAACCATCCGGTTGGAGGCCATGCCTCGGCAGGCAGGTGTTTCTGCTCGTATTCAAATACCGATTCATCTGATATAATTTCTAGCGGTAATCCTTCCATTGCCGATGCTAGATCTGCGCGTGTAAAAATGGATGACCACGCTATTTCTGACATTTCTCGGATTACTTGCTCCGGTTGGTAGCCATCTGCGGTCAAGAAAGTGTTAAACAGTAACAAGCCACCGGAGCGAATCACATCGCACATTTTAGCCAGTAACAGTCGCAGTTGATCCGCATCTCGAAAATGAGAAATCACTTCCGCAACTATTGCCATTTTGTAGTTAGCAGGCCGCATCCGCACCATTGGGTCGAGGATATTACCTTGCGTGACTACCACAGGTAATCCCTCAGCTTGCACAATTCCTTGGATCTGTTCGACAAAAGCAGGGGTTAATTCGATCGCGTGAACCAAATAGCCAAGCCTTGCTAGAGGTAGAGTATTGCGTCCCGTTCCAGCTCCTATATCTAAAATGGGTGTAGTTGAAGGGTCTTGGCCTAATTCAGCAACTGTAGCCATCACCTTGGCATCTGGATGAGAACCGAATAAAGGCGGTTTTCTGGTTTCAACCCAGTTTTTGTATTGATCTGCAACCGATGAAACCGCTGTCGTAAGATTGCAAGTCAAACCTACATTAGGGGATTTAGCTGGTTCGTACTTGAGTACAATACTTGAATGAGGTGAAGCGCGAAATCCTTCTTCCAACCTACGGCTAAGAACTTGACGCAACTGCTGTAGTTCTTCTTCAGAAAAGGCTTTGCCAAGTGAGTCGAACAGCATCTTCAGTCGCTGTAAGTAATGATCCAGCATTGCCGGTACGCAAGGCATTACCAGTTCACCACGGGGATATATGCGCGTATTGAGCTTGTTGAGAATGACTTGCTGTAGTACAGCCGGATCGGTCACTAAGGGCAGTGGTTGTGTCAATGCTTGTGTATCTTTAGAGGCGACCAAGTTCCAGTCTCCGTTGCTTCACATCTGTTGGATTGATTTAAATTTTAACTAATAGGTGCCCACAGCCCTACAGTATCATCAAGTCATGCAGGCGCGATCGATGAATGAAGAACCTCACCCCCTTGCCCCTCTCCGATCTCAGAGAGGGGGTAGAAGGAGGAGAAGCAGAATTCCTTCTCCTTCTTCTACCCTTCCTCCCTTGCGGGGGTTGGGGGTATCATCATGGTTAAAATCGATATCTGGCGAAAGCCAGATCGCCACTAGAGCTTTACACCAATATCCAATGACTGAGATCCCATTTGTAGTTTCCCCACAATGGCTGTCCGAACATCTCGACGATCCCCAAATTGTAATTGTCGATTGTCGCTTTTCCCTTGCAGATAAAGAATTGGGACTTCTACAGTATCAGACGAGTCACATTCGGGGCGGACACTATCTCGACCTCAATCATGACCTTTCCTCGCCGGTCGCTAAACATGGCGGACGACACCCTTTGCCAAACCCAGTCGAATTAGCCCAAAAATTAGCCGCAATTGGGATTAATTGCCAGGAAACTCTAGTTGTCGCCTACGATGATTCCCGCTTTGCCTTTGCTTCCCGTCTGTGGTGGTTGCTGCGCTACCTGGGACACGACAAAGTTGCTTTGCTTGACGGTGGCTGGAAGTCATGGGTATCAGCTGGTTATCCGGTTACAGAGGCTATTCTAATGCCCAAACAGGGTAAATTTGTGCCAGAGGTTCGATCGCACTTGGTCGTAGACATTGACACGGTAAAAGGCCGCAAAGACTTGCCAGAAGTCGTGTTAGTGGATTCGCGGGAGAGCGATCGCTACCGAGGCGAACGAGAACCCATCGATCCTATTGCCGGACATATCCCCAGTGCCGTCAATTATCCCTGGCAAGATGTCACCGATGAAGTGGGCAGGGGACTCCCCGTGACAGACCAAAAACTTCGCTGGTCAGGCTTAGAAAACGCCCAGGAGATTATAGTTTACTGCGGCTCTGGCGTTACTGCCTGCGTGAATTTATTGTCTCTAGAAATAGCTGGAATTCATACGGGAAAGCTATATGCCGGTAGTTGGAGCGATTGGTGTTCCTATAGCTAGGGCAGAGGGGCAGAGGAGCAGAGGGGCAGAGGGGCAGAGGAGAAATTTTCTTGACAACTGACCACTGACAACTGACCACTGACCACTGACAACTGACCACTGACAACTGACCACTGACAACTGACAACTGACAACTGACAACTGACAACTGACCACTGACAACTGACCACTGACTAATCAAAAATTTGCCAATCCACACTGTAAGTAACGCTGAAAAACAAGCTATCAAAATCAATATTTGGCTCGTTAGAACTGCCCAAAGTTGCGCCCCCCTGGACGTTAATCTGGCTATCTCTAGATAAGCCATAAGTTAAGCGACCGAGTAAACGGTGATACCGATCTAAGCGATCGCGCTTTGTAAAATCAGAATAGCTAAATTGGTAGTCCATTCCAACCTGCAAATTCGGCTGAAAATAGTAGCTCAAGGAAACCGACAAGTAATTGATGACCCGACTGCGGCTATCTGGATCGGCAAAACTCAGACGAACATCGTAAAAGTAATCTAGCGCTAGCTTTCTCCTCAGCCAATCTCGTCGCGAAAACGTCAAATAGACGGAATGCTCGTTTAAAAAGCGATCGCCATTACTTGCCCTAAAATATTGTTGATTGCTCCAACCAATTTCGCCAAAGGTACGAGGCGCGATGCGCTGGCTGATCCCCGCTCTGAATCTCACAAAATTATAATCGAACTGCGATTCATTGAAGTAGCGAATTAAATAACCATCAATTGATGTGCTTAAATAAGTCCCCGGTCTGATCTGCGGCACCGACCACAGCGTTACGCTTGGAACAAACTGACTATCTGCGATCGGATCGACCCCGGAAAAAACATTGTTAGTGTAAAAATAGCTGATTCGAGGCACCACGTGCAATACTGGCTGAGGCTGACGTGGCGGCACTTTCCGCTCTCGCAGGCGCAGCCTTCCCAAATCCGGATCTCCCTGGGCCTCAGTCGGCTCCGACTGTTGCTGTGTCGGTGCAGGCGGGGAGTTAGGAGGCTGTGTTGGCTTTACTTGCTGACGGGGTTGTTCCGTTGGCTGCTGTACCCGATCGGAGTTATCTGCCGAGATAAAATTAGGCCATACTTCAAAAGTGGCCGGTATGTCTGGCTGCGTATCGGTATCGGATTGCTCCTTGACGATCGAGATTTCTATATTTGGCTTCCCTAAATCTGCGGCCCAAGAACTAACCCCTGGAATAATTACCGCTGGCGGCAGTTGCCTATTGAGGGTGTCATCATTAGAAACAAGTTGCTTCACATCAAGGCCAATGGTATCCTCTGGAGCGACAGGAGAGTGTGTCCGCAGCATGATCGGCGCTATAGGCGTCGTCACCGATGGAGTACTTGCCTCAGCTGTAGCACGCAATCCAATCGAAGACCAGACTGCACTACCAGACACTAACAAAATCCACAAAGCGCGATTTCGCCAGCTTTCCCATTGCAACTTCGATCGGGTCAGCTTGCAAAGCGATACATTGTCTCTCATTTCAATCCCTTTGAGGGATTCAAGGTCATTCACTGGTATCAACGAGAATTGTAACCTTAAAGTCCTAACGATTTCAGCTCGAATCAGGATCGAAGTGCTAGCCTTTAGGAAGGATTGGCCTTTGAGCAACACCCGGACGTGGGCGTAGCGCGATCGCTGGCAGCAGGTGTATCGATCGAAAACCATAAGTTTAGCGTCAAGTTTTGTTACAGTACATGATGAATGCACCGCAATCCCACCGACATAATTGCACCAAATTCACAATCTAGATCTATATATTCAGAAATATCTTAATTCAGGATCTCTCTTTTTACTGCTCCTTACTTCCCCTTATCATCCTTGCGAGATAAGGCGTTTCAGTGGCGATTTTGTAACATTGAGTTAAAGGGTATGCTTTTGTCAGCTTTGGTATGGGTTAAAATTTCCTGCGTTGGGGACGATCCATGTCTCACAAGTTAGTTCTTCTTTTGAGCTTAATTTTATGGAGCGTCATGACGCTGCCTCTACCCAAAGAGGTCAGTGCCGAAATACCTTTAAATAAAGGCGTTATTCAGAGTCTACGCAACCTCGTTCGGCTAATTCCGCAAAATCAACAAGGGCGTCCAGCTCGTGTATCCGATGGAATGAACCCTGGAGATTCTTTGACCACTGGGAGAGAATCTTTAGCAGAGTTGCGCTTCAACGACGGTTCTTTAGCAAGAGTTGGCGCACAAGCGGTATTTCAATTTCTGCCAAATACACGAACCTTGAGACTGTCCAATGGCACCGCACTCCTGCTCATTCCGCCCGGACGCGGTACAACGCGAGTGCAAACCCCCAACGCCAGGGCAGGAATTCGAGGTTCAGCTTTATTTGTGCGCTACAACCCCGACACTAACACCACAGTAGTAGGAGCCCTGACAAATAGCAACATAGAAGTATTTAACCAGAATGGTTCCCAACGCGAGGGGCTGCAAGCAGGACAGCTTGCGGTAATTATTAAAGACAGAATTGAACGCATATACGATTTTGATATCAAAACCTTTTATGAAACAAGCGACCTGGTTAGGGGACTAAACCTGACTCAGCCAGGTGATAAAGCCAATGCAGATGCGGCTATGGCAGAAGTTCAAGCTGAAACTTCTGCGGCTGTAGCAGCACAGGCTCCAATCACCGGCGAAAGCGTTATTGAAAATCCAGCTTTTGTCCAGCTGCCTGCCGGTTCATCAGATTTGCCTGGTGTTGGGAGTAGCATTGATAACCGTCCAAATACACCCTGGCCCGATCGAAATTTTGGAGCGCAGGACAGCCCAAATCCGTTAAATAGCAACCCAGCTTCGCAGACTCCCCCACTAGAGGGCGGAGAGATTCTGTCAAATCCGAACAGTCCCCCACCAGCAACACCAGCGCCAGTACCACCAGCACCAGTACCAAGGCCGGAAATCCCAGCGCCAGTACCACCGCCAGCGCCAGTACCACCGCCAGCGCCAGTACCACCAGCGCCAGTACCACCAGCGCCAGTACCACCAGCGCCAGTACCACCAGCGCCAGTACCACCAGCGCCAGTACCACC
>CASBRD010000060.1 GCA_949128025.1 Oscillatoriales cyanobacterium PMM_0008
CTCCCCCACTCTCCCACTCTCCCACTCTCCCCCTCTTTCCCTCTTTCCCTAGCTATACATCCCAGTTATAGCTTTTGGTTGCAGGGAGGAGCGTTAATGATAAAATACCTCACTCCGATATATCGGGGTGAGGTATTTGAAAATTTTCGCTTGCTTCTTAAGTCAGCTATGCAGAGAAAGTTTGATATTCGATCGGCTCTAAGCGTTGGCGTTTGCTACGGTCTGCGTAACCCAGGCAAATGGAATCCAATGCCGCAGAAAGGTCATCCCGACCTTGGAAACGATCGAGACGATACGCAATATGGCCATCTTCAAACAAAATCAGGGTTGGCAAAGTTGTCAGTTGATAACTATGAGCCAGTTTAAAATTATCGTCAGCATTAATACCTACGAGCTTGACGTTTTGGCCGCATTTTGCCTGAAACCGAATTAATTGGGGGCTAATCATTCGACACAAACCACACCAGGGAGCCGAAAAATGAACTAGCACCGGAATGGGAGATTTTAAAACTTCTTGTGTAAACGTCCGTTCGTTAACCGACAGCAGCATGATCCCTCAAGCTAAAGTTTATATGGTTTGATATGGCGTTGGGATCATGTTACATCGATTTGGGATCGTATGGCTTATTGGTAGATTTTAGATTTTAGATTTTGGATGAAAGGATTTTGGATTGGTAAATATCACCTGCCCCTCAAGGCTCGGCCCTAGCCCCCAATCCCTTCTTGACTTTTGACTTTTGACTTTTGACTTTTGACTTTTGACTTTTGACTTTTGACTTTTGACTTTTGACTTTTCTAGCCCCTAACCCTAAAAGCGAACGCTAGCGGTAGCCCTCATTAAAAGTGGGTGAGCCCACCACAACAGCAGCACAAAAACACCTAACCCCAGGTAAGCTGGCCGAATAAACTCCCGCCATACAAAAGTTTGACGCCCTTGGAGCATAGCGAGAAAGGGAATGACAGAAGTGCGAGCTTTCACAGATGCAAAGGCTTCGCCATAGCGAGACTGGAGGCGGCGATCGCCATGCCAGACGCCAAATAAATGATGCAGAATCAAGCCAATTGATGTGACGAGGGTAAAAGTGGTGCCGATCCAGAGAGTGTGAGCGATGCACCAGATGATTTGTCCCACCATCTGAGGATGTCTGGTGATGCGAATAATGCCAGTTTCGTAAAGATGAACTTGAGGTTTTTCGATCGCAGCAATTTCCAGCAGGTTAAATGTAGCAGGATAGAGAAACAGGAAAGACACAGATGACAGCACCCATACCAAAGGCTGCACTGCCGGTATATCCTGAACCTGCCATAGCTGCAAGCCATCGTACCGATGGTTAAAAAAGTAAAGGATTGTTACGACAGCTAGCGGCAGACTGACCAGAGCAAACAGAATGCGGTAAGCCCTGGGGCCAATCTGTTTTTCACCCCACGGACGGAGGGCAGCTAAACCGCTGTGAGCGATCGCAAAACCCAAAAGCAACCCCAGAATAGCGAAATGGCTAGGAGTAAGCCTTGCAAATAACATCATAAATACTTAATAAATTTCACTTCGCTCGATTCCCCCACAGTTCGTGTCACAAATATTCTCAGTGGAAACGATCCCTCGTTATGTTAATTTCGATTTCAGCAGAGGCATCACAACAGTAATTCGCTCTAAGCGCTTTTTCAAAGCCCAGACAGTCATAGTTTTTTCGCCCAAGGCTCCTTTCACCTTTACAGGTAAGCCAGTTATGTCTGACCTTCCTTTCACTTTAGATCAGTTGCGTATTCTCAAGGCGATCGCCGCCGAGGGAAGCTTCAAACGCGCTGCCGACAGTCTTTATGTCTCGCAACCCGCCGTCAGCTTGCAGGTGCAAAACTTAGAGCGGCAGTTGGATGTGCCGTTATTCGACCGAGGGGGGCGACGGGCACAACTGACAGAAGCCGGTCATCTCCTGCTCAGCTATGGCGAAAGAATAATATCACTTTGTGAAGAAACTTGTCGCGCGATCGAAGATTTGCAAAACCTTCAGGGTGGCACCTTAATTGTAGGAGCCAGTCAAACCACCGGGACATATCTCCTGCCCCGCATGATTGGCTTGTTCCGGCAAAAATACCCGGATGTATCCGTGCAATTGCACGTTCACTCAACACGCCGTACAGCATGGAGTGTGGCGAACGGACAAGTAGACCTCGCTATTATTGGAGGGGAAATTCCTTCGGAACTGGTAGAAGCTTTGGAAATAAAGCCTTACCTAGAAGATGAGCTGGCACTAATTTTGCCTGTAGTTCATCCCTTTGCTAAAGTCGATATCATCCAAAAAGATGACCTCTACAAGCTACAATTTATAGCTTTAGACTCCCAATCGACCATTCGTAAGGTGATTGACCAGGTACTGACGCGCTGGGGCATCGATACTCGCCGTCTAAAAGTCGAAATGGAATTAAATTCGATTGAGGCAATTAAAAATGCCGTCCAGTCGGGACTAGGAGCTGCTTTTGTTTCCATTTCGGCAATTGAAAAAGAGTTGCAGATGGGTTTTCTTCACCGCGCCAGAATTGAAGATGTGGTCGTCAAGCGGATGCTATCGGTGATTGCCAATCCCAATCGTTATCGTTCAAAGGCAGCAGAAGCCTTTAGCCGCGAAATACTGCCCCTGTTTGCCAATCCCGGATGGGGAAAAGATATTCTAGAAACACCTTCAGTAACTGGTTATTCCCACAAAACAACTGCTGGGGAACCACAGAAAAGTGTCTCGACTAACGGCATTTAAAGGGACTGGGGCTTGAGAAGGCCAAAGTCAAAAGGCCAAAGTCAAAAGTCAAAAGTCAAAAGTCAAAAGAAACCAGAAATCAAGTTTTTTTTGCCTTTTACCTTTTAACTTTTGCTAATCCCCGACTACTAATACCAAGTTCCTCATCTATGGAAATTTACTGCACCCGTCCAAACTGCCCTCGACCCCTCAATCTGTTCTCGGATTTGGACGATCCGGCTACTCTTAAGAGGGTGTCTCAAAAGTATTGTATGGCCTGCGGGATGCCCCTGATATTAAGAGACCGCTATCTGCCATTGAAGCTGTTGGGGCAGGGAGGATTTGGAGTGGCAGTTCTGGCACGCGATCGCGATACGCCAGCCATGCGTAGGTGCGTGGTAAAACTGTTTAAACCTGCTGGGTATTTAACGCCGCAGCAATTACAAACCGCTCAAAATCTGTTTTCTAGGGAAGCAGAAGTTTTGGAGGAATTGGGCAACCAACACCCCCAAATTCCAGAATTGTTTGCTTTCTTTGAATTAAACGTCCCCAGCTTTCCGCCCGGAAAGCAAGACCAATTTTTTTATCTGGTACAGGAATACATTAACGGAGAAGATCTCGAAGAGGAACTAGATCGAAAAGGCAAGTTCTCAGAAAATGAAATATTGGAAGTATTGCGGCAAATTCTATCGGTATTGCAGTTTGTCCACGAACAGGGTTCTATTCACCGCGATATCAAGCCTTCCAACATTATGCGCGATCGCCAAGGTCGTTTGTACCTGCTAGATTTTGGGGCAGTCAAACAAGTGACAAAAGTAGCCTCAACTGGGGGTTCCACGGGAATTTATTCAATGGGATTTGCCCCTCCAGAACAAATGTCTGGCAGTCAAGTCTACCCAGCAACGGACTTGTATGCTTTAGCTGTGACTTGTCTGACATTGCTGACAGGCAAACAACCGCAGGAATTATTCGATTCTTACGCTAACCAGTGGAATTGGCGAAATTATGCGCCTGTGAGCGATCGCACAGCCAATGTTTTAGACCGGATGCTTCTACCAACCCCAAATTTACGCTTTCAATCAGCTCAAGAAGTGCTGGCGGCACTCACTCCACACCAACCACCGCAGACACCCCCTCCTGCCTCTATATCACAGCCCACAGTTCCCGCCACTATTAGTAGTGCAATGTAAGGTCAAAGCATTGCCGCTAGGCCGCAATTTGGAGCAGTTAATTCCGCCTTACAAAGCACCTTTTGTACCCCTAGAGCGGTGTCCCAGTCAGCGTAACCAATTGAACGCTGAGGCTTTTTTGAGTGGTGAATATCCAATAACTCGTCGATTATTTGTGGTGATTAAGCAAAACGGTCAGTCCGACCAAGAAGCAGGGGAAGCTTATGCAAATTTAATGTTGACAGAGCAAGGGCAACAACTAATTGAAAAGGCTGGATTTGTGCGAATTAAATAACCAAGCTTTTTGAGAAAATCGGGATTTATAGCAGTTCCCGCTGTAATAGAGTACATTTTAAGTAAGGGCGTAGGGGCGTAGCATTCCGGCAAATAACTTATTGGTTATATGCAGAGGTTAATTACCGGAATGCTACGCCCTTACTTCCTGTACCTATAACAGCGGGAACCCCTGTATCTATGTTACTTATGATATCTGTAGGTTGGGCCCTTGGAACGAAACCCAACCCGAACTTAAAGCTAAAGTTGGGTTTCACTCCGTTCAACCCAACCTACGCCTCTGGGCTGTAGAGACGTTTCATGAAACGTCTCTACAATGTTTAGGCCAAAAATTCTCATGGGGTAACCAACGCGGATTTGGTATTACTACGCAATAGCCGATTCTAGCTGCTATTTTGATTAAGAATAATTAATTTTAGGTAACTTTTATTGAACTGCTGTTAGCCCCTCTCAACACAACCAGCCTAACGTTGAGGCTGGTTGCAGGGCACTTATCCGATCGCACGCAACTTTTTGTGATAATTAAACAGAACGGTCAAGTAGAACAGCAAGCGGGTGAAGCTTAAGCGAAGTTTTTGCTCACCAGCCAGGTTCCTGAAATGATTACCAAGCTTGAGTTCGTTCGGATACGCTAAAGCAGATAAGGGTTTTAGGGCCATTTCCCCATCACTGATACGAATTGTTGACAAAGCTTCCGTACCCCACTTCTTTCAGGGACAATGGTATTGAAGGGCAATGATATAAAAAATAATATTTTTTTAGGGCTTGCTGCAAAAGCGTGAAAGCGGCGGAAAAAGGCGATCGCTCAAACTAAGGTCAGCCTTTAAATCTTTTTTTAGCTTAGGCACTTTAAGCAACTTAATTCATCCAAAAAAACCTTATTTTTCGACGATTTTCGGAAAATGAAACTTAGTTGCTTAAAAGCTATCCATCTGGTAACTGCACATTGTGATTATCCTGAGAGTAAATGAAAAACTGGACTATACCGCCACCAATCATACTAGAACTGACAGGTTCAAACTGGTATTCTTGCTTACAAGTTCCAGCTTCACAGATGCCAAGCGTTTGTGAATTCTCGATCTCACCGCTTAATAGTTCTTCACCTGCTCTTATGTTAGATCCTCTGTTCTGGGAGTCCCCTACTGGCATTATTATCGAGAGCCTGGATGGCGGGATTTTAAGGGCAAATCCAGCTTTTGAGAAACTAACGGGTTACGCAGAAGCTCAATTGCGCCGACTGGATTGTCGATCGATCACTCATCCCGAAGATTTTGCGACTGAGGTGAGGTGCATTCAGCAGTTGATGCACGGAACGCTACAACGACAAACGCTGCAAAAGCGCTTTATATGTCGCGATGGGGGTACGATCTGGACAGAGGTAACGATGTCTGCGATCGTTAGCCCAGAAGCAGAGGATGGCTACCTGCTGGTTTTTGTCAAGGATATTAGCTCAATTCAAAGAGTAGAACAGGAACTCCAAAAGCGGCGACAGTGGGAATCACTTCTAAGCGAAATTGCCGCTACAATCCGCAGTACGTTTGATTTTCCCAAGATTCTGGAGATTGCGGTCAGACAGTTACGATTCGCTCTGAGTACAGACCGGGTGGTAGCATATCGGTTGCAACCAGACCAAAGTGGTATTTGTACAGCAGAAGCGGTCGATCCTGCTTATCCGACGATTTGGGGGCAAACTTTCAGTGCCGAGACAATTCCCTCAAGCTATCTGAAAGCCTATTGCGAAGGTCGGCTTTGGCACGTGGCAGATATCCGTGCGGAAGGTTTATCCAGCTGCCACGTACAAATGCTGGAAGCGATGAAGGTACGGAGTATGATGGCGGTGCCGATTCAACGGGTGGATGAAGACTTGAAGCCACTGCAATCGCGTCCGCTGTGGGGCTTAATATTGGTTCACCACTGTCGCACGCCCCGGCTGTGGACAGCAGACGAACTACAGCTGGTGCAGGCGGTTGCGAATCAGGTGGCTATTGCGTTTGAGCAGTCGGTAAGAGTGCAGCAACTGCAAGTCCACGCAGAAGAGTTGGAAGAACGAGTTAAACAACGCACTCGATCGCTGGTGCGATCGCTACAATTTGAACAACTGATCCGCAACCTGACCAAAACGCTGTATCGGGGCGATCTTGAGGAAGAGCAAATGCTCCAAGCTGCGGTAGAAGGCTTAGTACAAACTCTGGGTGTTGAGGGATGCTATGCCACCCTTTTCGATCGGCATCAGGTATTGCTGGAGGTGCTATGCGAATACTTTCCGAAGGGTATAGAAAGCTCCTGGCCGATCTTATACGGGCAAGAATCGAACTTGCCACCAGCTGCATCTTTGGTGGGTATGCGCTTGCCGATGCAGAATTTGCCAGAAAACTGCCGCAGTGCTATTTTAGCTGGCCAAAGCTGTTATATAGCTAATCCAGAAGAAAAATTACATCTAGCCAATCGCCACACGGTACTGATCAGTCCGATTTGGGATGCACAAGGGTTGATCGGTACTATTTGCGTAGTCCCAGGGGCAGGTTTAGGATCGGTTTCCAGGCCGCGTCAATTGGAAGCAGATGAAATTAAACTGGTTGAGCAAGTCGCCAGTCAATGCGCGATCGCTATTCTGCAATCCCGCACTTGGCGACGCCTGCAAGCACAAAACCACGAACTGGCAACTCTCAATCGCGTCAAAGGTGAGTTGATTGCCAACACCAGTCACGAGCTGCGGACGCCTTTGACTGCCATTCTGGGTTTCTCAGGTGTCCTGCTACAAGAATGCTTCGGCCCGCTTAACCTCAAACAGAAAGAATATATTGACCGGATCAATAGCAGCGGTCAACACTTGCTGGAAGTGATCAACGACATTCTCGATCTGTCCCGAATTGAGGCGGGTCGTCTGGAACTAGAACTCCAGGTAGTTTTCATCGACGAAGTGGTACAAAGCGCGATCGATTTGATTCGAGAGCGAGTTCAGGAACAGAGTTTGACTCTGGAAGTTGAGGTTGAGCCTAGCTTGGAATATTTCGTAGCAGATTCCAGACGCCTCAAACAAATACTGTTGAATTTACTCAGCAATGCAATTAAGTTTACCCCAGTCGGAACAGTTGGTTTAAAGGTCTATAAGTCTCGTCTCTTATTAGAAGGCAGACCAATTGACAGGATTAACTTTTTAGTTTGGGATACTGGTATTGGTATCGATCCTGCCGAGCAAGGGCAACTTTTTTCTCCTTTCTCCCAAATTGATAGTTCTCTATCTCGTCAGTATCAGGGTACTGGGTTGGGATTGGCGATCGCACGCAAGTTGGCAGAACTCCACGGTGGTTGTATTACTTTGGAGTCTTCCAAGGGTCAGGGCGCACGCTTCACCCTCTCTTTGCCCCTGCTTTCATCTTCTGAGGCAATCTGACAGAATTTTACCGCGCCGCAAGCCCACCCATAAGAGGGGTTGGGATAGGCGCTGCGGATGAGAGCCGCTATCATGTATTTTAATTTTCTATATTTACAATATTATTGTAATATAGTTTCAGGAGGTGATGCAAATGCTTCTTAGTTATAAATACAAACTAAGACCCAATCAACAGCAGTCTGATAAATTAGCGCGATGGCTTGATCTGCTCCGCGCCAATTACAATTGGTGTTTAAAGGATAGAATTGATGGCTGGCATCAGCAATTTATTTGTGGAGATTATTGCGATTTAAGAAGCGGAATAGAAATCACTCCCCTAACTTGTAGCCTCGTTCGAGGTACACAATTAGCTAACCCTTGGAAAGAGGGGAATGGTAAAGCTAAAAAAGAAGGTGAGAAAGACAAATCACCTAAGCGCACCGCATCTTTAATGCAAGATGCTAATCTCCAAGACTTGAAGGCTGCTAGACCTTGGTATCAGGGTGTAGATATTGGAGTTTTACAGCAAATTCCAGCCAGAGTAAATGAAGCTTTTAGTAAGTTTTTTTCAGGTGCGGGTTTCCCTAAGTTTAAGCGCCGCCACGATTTCAAATCATTCTCCTACAAGCCAGGGAGAATTAAAATCCAAGGCAGTAAGATTTACCTTCCCAAAATTGGCTGGATGCGATTCTACAATTCGCGTTCTATCCCCGATGGATTTGAAATTAAAACCGTAACAGTTAGACAGAAAGCTGATGGTTGGTATGTCTCAGTAAGAATTGAATCTAAATCAACGCCTGACTTCCCCGCCATTCCAGACAGTGAAATTACAACTATTACTGGCTGTGACATGGGATTGGGCAAGTTGGTTTATCTCTCCGATGGAAGTGTTATTGACAACCCGCGATTTGCCACCAATAAACACACTCGCCATTTGATGCGGGTTAGGCAGAAGCGGGTTAATCGCAAACAAAAGGGTAGCAAAAACAAGTTTAAAGCACAGCAAAAAGTTGCCAGGTTACGCAATAAGATTCAGCAAAAACGTGAGGCTTATCAATGGAATGTAGCTAACAAAATAGTTAAGAAAGCTGATGCGGTTGCGGTTGAAGACTTGCAAGTAAAGAATATGATGAAGCGGTGTAAACCCGTAAATTCTGAAATCGGCAGAAGTTTACCAAACGGTCAGTCAGCAAAGCGTGGCTTAAATCGTTCAATAGCAGATGCGAGTTGGCATTCGTTAACCCAGAAACTTGAATATTTGGCTGTAAAGTCAGGCAAGAAAATATACCGAGTTAACCCCCAACACACCAGCCAAACTTGCAGTAAGTGTGGCAATGTCGATAAAGAAAACCGCAACGGTGAAAAGTTTATTTGTACCAATTGCGGTCATGTAGACGATGCCAATCTGCAAGCTGCGAGGAATGTAAAAGCTAAAGCAATTAAGCTTTATAAATTAAATGGTACGGCGGGACTCGTCGAAACCAGCTTGATTAATTCAGGCGAACGCCCATTAGATAATACACTGCCAAAAGGCAAACGGTGTATGAATGGGAATCCTGGCAACAGGAATATTAAGGCCGAAATGTCTTAAGAATCCCATCCCATGCGCGGGGTGGGAGTGTCAAAACCTGTGAAATTGAGGAATGAGTTTTCAGGAATGAGTTAAAAAATTCCCCCACTCTCCCACTCCCCAGTTTCTGTTTACCGGCGCAGCACTGTATCAGTAGGTAAACAGATCAGATTATCATCCTGGGTATGGATTAATCCCCTGCTACGTAACTTGCCCATTAAGCGAGTTACTGTCACGCGAGTAGAGCCGATCGCGCTACCGATTTGAGCGTGTGTGAGAGTCCAGGGTAGAGAGTATCCTCGATCGCAGGGTTCGCCATATTCTTCGATTAAGAGGGTGAGAAATCCCAATAGTCGATCGATCGTGCGCCGCTGTCCCAGGGTACTCAGCCACAGCAGCTTGCGTTGATGCTGGTAGCGAAACGCATCCAAAACCTCCCGCCGAAAGTGGGGCCAGTTGTCTAAGTCGTTCCAGTACATCCACACTACTGAAGTTTGGTCAATATGGGCGTAGCTATGGAGTGTAAAGGGTGACTGAGCTACAATTTCAAATGGTTGTCCGGCACCTACAAAGCCCAAAAAAGCTTCTTCTTGATTGACAGTGGAGGCGCGTGAGTTAAGGTTGCGATGGGTCGCGCTCACTTGAGCAACGCCCACCATTCGCACCGCACCCCGCTGTACTAAATACAGTAGTCCGGGTCGGGCTGGAATTTTTTCATCTTTACTGAAGGTGCGACACCGATAGTGTTCGTTCGCCCAGTCGAGTATGCGCTGCCATGTTAAAAAGGGCCGCGCTTCTTCAGGTCTGGGTGTATCTGAGTTTAAAGTTGTTGGTTGTAAGGAAAGAGATTGTTGCACCATAGGTTTTGGGGCCAAAAAGAGGGCATTAATGGGACGTTTATCGACAGGTTAGAGGGAATATTATTAGCTTTATACCAACTTTATACAAGTTTTACTGGAAATTCAAAGTAATAAAAGATACTTTATATTTTCCTAAATTATAGAGGTTGTAAGTTTGTGATTTGTTATATTTGATGCAAGTTATAACCGTAGACAGATGGAATCGCCGGAAACTGATGACAAGCGTTGGCAAAGGTCTGTGAATGAGGGTTCGCCAGTTGCTGAATCTCCTGCTATCAAGCACCTGCTGCTGCTTTGGCTGCAAGAAGCAATAGATTCGATCGGCCAAAGCTTGGGAATCCCAGCGCTTCACGTTCCCTCTGATGGGGTTGTTGAAAATGGGGTTAAGGCAGGAGATCTGGCTTTATACCAGGTTAAAGATGAAACCAAAATATTGTACGTATCGTCGATCGCATTCAAACTCTCAAAGTTATGGGGAATACCGATTACGGATATTGCTACGGCGATCGCACGGGAATTGTCGGACTCAAATGTAGCGCTGAATACAGACAGCGAGCCATATTTTATGGTAAGAGTCGTCTCCCCTGGTTTGATTCATTTGCAATTGAGCGATTTAGGCATATCAGCTTGGTTGCAGCGTTTGGTAGAGGATGGAAAGTCAAAAGTCAAAAGTCAAAAGTCAAAAGAAAATTGGTCATTAGTCATTAGTCATTGTTCATTAGTCATTCTCCCCCACTCTCCCACTC
>CASBRD010000061.1 GCA_949128025.1 Oscillatoriales cyanobacterium PMM_0008
CCAATCCCCAGTCCCCAATTCCCCAATCCACCATCCGCGTAGAAGTGGAACGCCTGACAGAATTGATAAATCTGGTGGGGGAGTTGGTGATTAACCGCACAAATTTTCAACTCCAGGAAGCAGAGTTGCGGTCTGAAGCTAAGCGCATCCGCAAGAGTATTTTAGCTTTACATCACTTTGGTAGCGAATTGCGAGAAGAATACGATCGCCTTTCCATTTTAGATTTTCGCAATTTAGATCCCAAATTGCAGACTACTGGAACTAACAAACAACTGCAAAATCCAAAATCCTTTGATGTCTTGGAGATGGATCGATATACAGAATTCCACTCCAAAGCTGTAGAAGTAATTGAAATTACCCAAGCGATCGCTCAATCGGCGGGCTTAATTGACGAATTGGCAGCCAAATTTGAGCGCAGCACCGACCAACTGCGGCGCATCACCGACCAACTTCGCAGTCGCGTCATGCAATTGCGGGTGGTCCCATTCAGTCGTGCTGTCGATCACCTGCCCAGATCTCTGCGGGAATTATCCCGTACTTATCACAAAGATGTGAATCTGCTGTTACTGGGACGGGATACCAAAGTTGATGAAAGCTTGCTTGATGCTTTGCGCGATCCGCTTGTGCATCTGCTACGCAATGCCTTCGATCACGGTATCGAACCGCCTGAAGTTCGTCAAGCAGGGGGCAAACCGGCGACAGGGCAAATCGAAATTGAAGCACGTCACCAAAGCGGACAAACTATTATTACTATTACAGATGACGGTCGGGGTATTGACCCAGAAGTGATTCGATCGCGAGTTGTCTTCATGGGTTTGGTAGCACCCGAACAAGCACCCGACCTCTCTATTGGCGAACTCTACGAATTCCTGTTTTGGCCTGGATTTAGTACGGTCGATAAAGTGACCGACCTTTCCGGGCGAGGGGTGGGGCTTGATGTTGTTCGCAACAATTTGCGGCAGGTACGCGGCACGATCAAAGTTGATTCTCGTCCGGGAAAAGGCACCAGTTTTATTTTGAAGCTGCCGCTGATGCTTTCGATCGCCGATGCCTTGTTGGTGAAGGTAGAGGATAATATTATAGCTGTGCCGCTGGATGCAATTGAGGAAATTATTGACATTCAAGGCGATCGCATCCAGATGGCAGGTAATCAAGCGATGTTGCACTGGGAAGACGAGTTTATTCGACTGGTGCGGTTGCAAGAGTTACTGCACTACAGCGTACCCGTTGCCGCACCCAATGCCTTTCCCTTCACCCAAGACAGCATTCCGGTGATGGTTTTAGCTTCGAGTGAAGGGGTTTTAGCGATCGCAGTCGAACGCATCATCGGTCAACAAGAAATTGTCGTCAAACCGCTGCCTCCACCTCTATCTAAACCGCCCGGTATTGTTGGTTGTACAATTCTCGGTGATGGTCGGGTAGTGACAATTTTAGATGTAGATGATTTAATAGATAAATTTTTAACCCACAACAGCACGAGTATTTCTGTTGATAACAAATCCTCGCTTGGTATACGAACCGATCTGCTGGCACCACCCGCTAGCTTCCAACCGCAAATTTTGATAGTTGATGATTCTTACACCATCCGACAGTTACTATCTCAAACTTTAACTCGCGCTCGATACAGAGTGGCACAAGCAAAGGACGGTCAAGATGCTTTATCTAAATTAGAGCAAGGTCTTGTTTGCGATTTGATGATTGTAGATATCGAAATGCCCCGTATGGATGGATTTGAACTGCTGCAAAGTGTAAAATCTCAGCCCAAACTTGCTTCTATTCCCGTTGCTATGTTAACTTCGCGTTCTGGCTTAAAATATCGTCAAATGGCATCACAATTGGGTGCTGTACAATATTTCACCAAGCCCTATAATGAGGCTCAGTTATTGGAGGCGATCGCTAACTTAATTAAACATTAGTCATTAGTCATTAGTCATTGGTCATTGGTCATTAGTCATTAGTCATTAGTCATTACCTATTTACCAAAGACTTTTTCCAACTAAAAATTATTCATCGAACCAGCTGACACGCCAAGCGGATTCGGCTTCAGCAACTGCCCGTTCGCGCTGCTTTTTCTGATAATCGCGCCGCAGATTGCTAAGTTTGGCCGAGAGGTTGCGAATCTGGTGCCGCCCAGCTGCCACCGAGGAGTCTGCAAACTCAATCTCCGATAACCGCAGATGAATAGCAATCAACTGTATCAGCGTCGAGTTTTGCGACTCGCTTGAGCGTAGCATCTCTGTTGGCGTTGGCGATCGTGCGCTGTTAGGCATAGCCTGTCCGAAGGGCATAGGAGAATCGTTTTCAGTTTCAATTACCAAGTTTAATAGATTGGGCAGACCCGGCACGCTCTCGCCAGACGCCTCTACTTTGGCGGCGGCTTCCAGAACTGGTTCGGGCAATTTCTTAGATAATATCCCCGATCGCTGTAATTGGCGATTTATGTCGCGAGAGACTTTTTGGAGGCTTTTAGCGATCGCAGCCTCCAATTTCTCCTGCCAAGTGGCCAATTCCTCTGGGTTGCTCACAGAATAGTTTTGAGTTAAAGAATCTAACTCTTCTTTGCTCGGACGCTCGGACGCTTGGACGCGCTGCGGCTCCCCTACCAGTGCGTTTTCGATCTCGGTGAAAGCGTCATTGTTGTGGGAGCTATCTGTAGGAACGTAGTGGGGTACTGCTGTGGTTGGCGAATGTAATTGGGCGACCAACTTTTGTTTGGCATTTTCGCCCAGCTGGCGAATCGCCTGCTGCAATTGTTGTCGCTGACTGAAAGACAAACTCAGAAATGCGTCAGGGTATCCTTGGGTACACAAATGATAACTTGCCAAGATCAACTGCTGCCGCATTGCTTGCCCCAAGACCGTCAGGTAACGCTCGTAGGTATTGTAGAACTCTTGTGCTAGAGCAGAAGTTGCCTCTTCCAGCGCCGCTATATCCCGCTCAATTTTCTCAATTGCTCTCGCCATCACCTTATTACAGCTGCAAAGTTTGCAGAACTCCTCTTTTTAGGATAAGCCACAAATCAAAAACAGGTCATCCATACAGATTGACCTGTTTTTTTGCTACTCAATAGACATCTCCAGAAATTAAAGGTGCGTTACCTGTAACCCTTGTATTTCGTTGCATGCAACGTCTCTACATTCTTTGAAAGGAGATGACTAATGATTGCCATCTACTTGCTGCCCATTTGAGCTGCAACTTCCTCAGCAAAGTTACTCTCCTTCTTTTCCAGCCCTTCGCCCAGCACAAACCGGACAAAGCGACGGACTTGGATATTTTCACCCAACTTGGCTACGTGCTGCTTAATCAGTTCATCCACCGAGATATTTTGGTCGCGGATGTATGGCTGATCCATCAAAGTCATTTCTTTGAGGCGTTTGTCAATGCGACCCTCAACAATCTTTTCTTTGATGTTGACTGGCTTGTTCCCCAAGTCATCCCGCCCCATTTCGATCGCCTTTTCCCTCTCCACGATTTCCGAGGGAATGTCGCTGACTTTGACGTACTCCACATTGGGACAAGCCGCAATTTGCATGGCAATATTTTGCACCAGGCTTTTGAAGTCTTCGTTGCGGGCTACAAAGTCGGTTTGGCAGTTGACTTCCACCAACACCCCAACTCGCCCACCCGTGTGGATGTAGCTGCCTACCAGCCCATCTGTTGCCGATCGTTGTTCTATTGCCCCAGCACGCGCCAGCCCTTTTTGCCGCAGCCATTCAATGGCTTTAGCCATGTCACCGTCGGTTTCTTTGAGCGCTTTTTTGCAATCCATCATCCCCACGCCCGTTTTTTGGCGCAGCTCTTGAACTACTTTTGCTGATATTTCCGCCATCTTGTCTGTTCCACTCTGTTAACGTTTTTAACGCTGATTATTCCTCAGTTTCTGCCTCCTCATCTTCTTCGACGAATTCACCATCGAAATCGGTGTCTTCTTCAGTGCCTTCGTAATCTTCGTAGTCCTCTTCTGCTTCTGCTTCCAGCTGACCGTGACGACCTTCATAGATGGCGTCAGCCAACTTACCCACTATTAGCTTAATTGACCTGATGGCGTCATCGTTTGCCGGAATGGGAATATCCACCACATCGGGATCGCAGTTTGTATCTAGCAGGGATACGATCGGAATCGATAGCTTCTGGCATTCTTGAACTGCGTTATACTCCCGCCGCTGATCCACAATCACGACTATATCGGGTAGTTTCCGCATCGCCTTGATGCCACCCAGGTATTTTTGCAGCTTTTCCATTTCTCGGCGCAAAACTGCTGCTTCTTTTTTAGGCAGCAACGCCAGTCCCCCGGTTTCTTCGCGGCGTTCCAATTCTTTCAAGCGCTCTACCCGCGTCTTGATCGTAGCCCAGTTCGTGAGCATCCCGCCTAACCAGCGTTGGTTGATGTAATAAGATCCACAGCGAGCGGCTTCTTGTGCCACAATACCGGCTGCTTGACGCTTGGTGCCGATAAAAAGAAACTTCTTTCCCTGCTCCGCCGCACTACGCATATAGCTGTAAGCGTCTTCCATCAACTGGGCTGTTTGTACCAAGTCGATGATATGCACTCCATTGCGGGAGGTGTAAATATAAGGCGACATTTTGGGGTTCCAACGGCGAGTTTGGTGCCCAAAGTGAACTCCCGCCTCCATCATTTGAGCTAAAGAGACAACTGGCATTTTTTTTGAACTCCTTTCGGGTTAAACCTCCATCCGAGCGTATTTCTTGGGAGTTATATTTTCCCCAAGAAACACCCGAATTCTCAGATGTGTGATTTTAGACAACATTCCCTAAGCTAGCACAATTTTGCTTACTCCCGGAGCTACAGAAGAATATCTATGTTGGGAAGGGCGACGCATTCCGGGCGAAAACTTATGTGTCAGGCGACAGATTATCACCGGAATGCTTCGCCCAAAGGGACTAACTCTGGGCAGTTGACAGGAGATCATTCAGCTACATCTAGTTCGTGGTTACGGCTGAGCAGGGTAGCTTCCTTAGTGGCAGAATCGTAAGCCCAAGCTTGGATAACTACTTTACCTGCTGACAAATTAGAAGGCTTGATTGTTACGTTCCAACCTGAGCTTTTATAAGCAGGATTGTTCAATGCTTTGGCAACATCGGGTCTTGATACATTTAGGGTCGCAACTGCCAGCACTTTTTTATTGTCTGCTTGGGTGATAATTACGCTATCTGCTGTTTTGCCTTTGTTGGCTATAACAGCCCAACCGCTTAGCTTAACAGGAGTTGCTTTTGAAACTTTGTGAGTTGCGGCACTGGACTCATTAACTACATCAAAAACACCGTATAAGGCACCTGCTGTTGGTGTTTTAAATTTTACTTCACCGATATTTTTTAATTCAGGGTTAGATACGCTGACTGTCGAGGATGTTGTCTCAACAGCAGGTGCTGCTGAATTTGGTGCAGCTGCGGTCGAGGAACTATCTGCTGAAGTTGGATTAGAAGCGCTTTCTGAGTTGCCAGAGCAAGCAGCTAATGAAATAGCTAGTACCGAAATCACACCTAAAATTTTGGCTTGTTCAAGCATAAGTACGTCTTAGTTTGAAGTTAATTGCTGTACTACTGGAAGCTGTGAAGTATCCCAACTAAGCTTTGCTTAGGACGGTTTTATTCGTCTTTGGAATTTCCCGTCTCATCCGCTGTTGCCAAGGTAGGAACTCTCTTGCGAGTGTTCGGGACTAAACCCGATGATGGTCTTACACAGCGTCCACAGGCAGCAACCCGCCTTCCGCAGGTCGTTATAAACCTTTATAAGGCAGACTCACCTTGGATTTACAAGGGTCACAACCAGCTGGGCTTGTCTCTTTAAGAGATCTACCGCCATTGTACATACTTGTATACCTAAATTTAGGTTGCCTCGCCAAACTAAAAATTATAGTGGCTTGCAGTTGGATAAAGTACACCCGGAGAAACCGGGTTTCTATATACCTCACCCACCTGAAAAGGGCTGTAATGCTATGCCAATTTTTTGGGCTGCATTTCAGCATAAGCTGCATAAACTGCGCGAACGTTGTACCAATTCAGAAAAATTCGAGCAATTTCTAGCGCTAATTGGGGTTTACCTCTGTCTATTAACGCTTGCAAAAATGGTGCCATTGTGCTTTCGTTGAGGCGACCGCCCAAGGAGAGGAGTCCCCAAAGCAGTCGGTGGAGCCCGGTCATTTGGATCATCATGCGAACTTCCCAGGTAGGATGTTTTTGGTAAAATAGAACACCCATGCGTCCCCGCTGAATTTCTCTGTCGATCGCACTATCAATCTGTTCTAAGGAAAAGGGTGGGTGCCAGTGGTAGCCAACGGCATCTGGACATTTTATCAGTTTTAGACCATATTTTTTCAGTCGGACGCCGAGTTCTAAGTCTTCCCAGCCATAGAGTTGAAAGCGGGTGTCGAACAGTCCGGCTTCTTCTAGCCAGTGGCGAGCGATCGCAACATTCCCGGTCGCAAAATAAGCTGCCGAGAAGTCAGTCACTTTGTACGGTTCGGCAGTCGGGTGATCGAAGTTACAGGTATTGATGACGCGACCGTAGGTAAACAGGCGATCGCTACCTACGGCACGATAGCCTTCTACCAAGGCATCAGCGTGTGCCTGAAGGAAATTTTCTGTCACCACCAGGTCGCTATCAATAAAAACGATCGTGTCGCCTGTGGCATTTTTTACACCGAGATTGCGGGCAGCGGCAGGGCCTTGGTGGTCTTGGAAGATCGATCGCACGTGGGGAAACTCACCCGAATGTGCTTCTAACCATTCCAGAGTGCCATCAGTCGAACCATCATCCACCAAAACAACATCGTAGCCTCGAACGACGCTACCAGAAGCCAAATGCTGCGCCTCCAAAGCTCTGAGGCATTTTTCCAGAATGGGTCTGCGATTATAAGTTGGAATGACGACGCTGAAAAACACCTATATAACTGCTTATGGCTAACGGCTAATAATTGTAAAGCAATTAGTGCCGTAACGGCGTGAGTCTTGGCCTTCCGATCGCGGCGTTTTGCTAAAGTGTGCTTTCACTAACAAGAATCGCGATAGTAGTGGTAGATAATAAAGACTCGTTGTTGTGCTGAATTGAAATAATGGGTCGCGCCAATAAGGTTGTGCTGGCATATTCGGGAGGAGTCGATACCTCCGTCTGTATTCCTTACCTCAAAGAAGAATGGGGTGTCAAAGAAGTCATTACTCTGGCGGCGGATCTCGGTCAGGGAGATGAATTGGAGGCAGTCCGAGAAAAAGCGCTAAAATCGGGTGCAATCGAATCGTTAGTTGCCGATGCAACCGAAAGTTTCGTCAAAGACTATGCTTTTCCAGCCATTCTAGCTAACGCCCTCTATGAAAATCGCTATCCTCTCCAGACAGCGCTTGCCCGTCCGCTAATTGCTAAACTTTTGGTTGAGGCTGCGGAAAAATACGGTGCGGATGCTGTGGCGCACGGTTGCACCGGCAAGGGAAATGACCAAGTTCGCTTTGATGTTTCTATTGCTGCTCTTAACCCCGATATTAAAGTGCTGGCACCGGCACGGGAATGGGGGATGAGTCGGGAAGAAACGATCGCGTATGGCGAACGTTTTGGTATCGCTTCGCCGGTGAAGAAAAAATCTCCCTACAGTATCGATCGCAATTTATTCGGTCGCAGCATTGAAGCGGGGCCATTAGAAGATCCTTGGACAGAACCGCCGGAAGAAATCTATGCGATGACAAAAGCGATCGCAGATACCCCCAACGAGCCAGAATATGTAGAAATTGACTTTGAGCAAGGCATTCCCACACAAGTCAATGGCGAAGCCCTCAACCCCGTCGAGCTAGTTACCAAACTCAACGATATCGCTGGAAATCACGGCTTCGGACGGATTGATATGCTAGAAAACCGTCTCGTGGGCATTAAATCGCGAGAAATCTACGAAGCACCCGCTCTTTTGCTTTTAATTAACGCTCATCGTGATTTGGAAAGTCTTACTCTGACAGCAGATGTCACCCACTATAAGCGTGGTATCGAAGAAACTTATACCCAACTTGTCTATAACGGTCTTTGGTACAGTCCTCTCAAAGCAGCTTTAGATGCTTTTGTTCAACAAACCCAAGAGCGAGTATCGGGAACGGTGCGCGTGAAGCTGTTTAAGGGCAATGCCACCATTGTAGGCCGCAAGTCAGACAAAACCCTTTACAGTCCTACTTTGGCAACCTATGGTGCTGAAGACCAGTTTGACCATAAAGCTGCGGAAGGCTTTATCTACGTTTGGGGACTCCCCACTCGCGTTTGGTCGCAGAAAAACCGCCAATCATAGGAAGTCAAAAGTCAAAAGTCAAAAGGAAAGAGGGACTCTTGAGGACTCTTCCTTCCAAGCAACTACTTATGACAGCAACCAATCATAGGAAGAGAATGCGAAAATTTTGCTTTCTCCTCCCTATTTTGACTTTTGACTTTTGACTTTTTACCATCCTGAATGGGGCAGACCCAAACGGTTAGAATTTGGGGGTTTGGAATTGGCTTGTAGAAAATTTAGATAGGAGACATTTGGCCCAGTAGGGTTCGACCTGGGAGGCTCATTTTGTCTAACTGAAACGGGATTGTCTCTGTAAAGTCCGATCGCACCATCCAGTCGCGCATTTGCTAAATTGGCACCAGTGAGGTTGGCACCGCTCAAGTTGGCACCGCTCAAATTAGCGTTGAGCAAGTTAGCATCTCTCAAGTCCGCACCGCTGAGGTTGGCATCTTGCAGGTTAGCACCCACTAAGCGAGCATCGCATATAGTGGCATTAGACAAGTTCGCTTCTAGCAAATTTGCATTGCCCAAATTGGCCCCACCCAAATTAGTACCGCAGAGGTTGGCACGATTCAGATTGGCCCCAATTAAGTTGGTTCCATCTAAATCGGCACCATTTAGGTTGGCTTCGCTCAAGTTGACATTCACCAAATTGGCAAACCCCAAATCAGCACCACAGAGATTAACTTTATTCATCTTGGCATCAAATAAGTTGAGCCCTTTGCAGTCCGCCCCACTCATGTCGGCATTAACCAAATTAGCCGAAACCAGGTTAGCAAAACTTAGATCGGCACCGCTTAAATTAGCACCGCTCAAGTTGACGCTATTCATATTGGCAAAAACCAATTTAGCACCGCTCAAGTCTGCCCCGCTCAAATTCAGCCTCGCTAGGGTTGCTTCACTCAGGTCGCCTCCCTGACATTGTTTGGTTTCTATCAATCGTTTGATGTGTGCTATATTTCCAGCCATATTCTTGTTCCTGATATCAAAGTTTTTTTCTGATATTTTGCGATTGTTAAGCGATCGAGATCGGCAAATATACTGTTAAGCAAAAAGTGATAGAGCCAAACATTAGTAAACAAAACGGGTACTAACTGTTTAGAAACCATTTCAAATAGGCTATTGCTTATATACAAAGAGTTAGGAGCAGATCGGGAAATTTTTTGGCAAAAAATTAGAGATAAAAGTAACGTATTGTTTACAATGCTTGCAGAAATTTTGTGGTAGTGATGAGCAATGCTTGATGTTTCCAAATGGCCCTGGTTAAAAAATCTTTCCCAAAGTCGCTGGTTCCACCCTCTGCTGCTGTTGGTGTGGATAGCTGTGGGGACTGGTTTGCGCTTTAGTCGCCTGGAGATGAAACCGATTTGGACGGATGAGTTTGCGACGATCGTATTTAGTCTGGGCAATACGTTTCACACGGTGCCGCTCGATCGCGTTTTAGGTCTAGACACGCTCCTGCAACCCCTGCAATCCCATGCAAACCTCGGTATTGGGGGGGTTATTAATAGGTTATTTAGGGAGAGTACGCACCCTCCTGGCTACTTTGTGCTGGCTCACTTATGGCTGAAGCTGTTTCCCTTAAATGAGGGATTGACTTTGTTGTGGGCGTCGAGGGCGCTTTCAGCTTTGTTTGGTGTGGCCTCAATTCCAGCTATGTTTGGCTTGGGTTGGTTGGCGTTTCGATCGCGCTTGGTAGGGCAACTGGCAGCCGCAATGATGGCTGTGTCGCCTTTTGGGGTTTCTTTGGCTCAAGAGGCTCGTCATTACACTTTGGCAATATTGTTGGTTATTGCGTCTTTGAGTTGCTTTGTAGTAGCTATTGAGTCGTTAGAAAAGCGATCGCCTCTACCAGTTTGGGTAGGATTAATTTGGGTAGCAGTTAATAGTTTAGGCATTGCAGTCCATTATTTTTTCGCCCTCACTTTGATTGCTGAAGGGTTAGTTTTGTTAGCACTTTGGATGAGAAACTGGCAATTTCTCTCCCACTCTCCCACTCTCCCCCTTTCCCACTCCATTGCCTACTGGTGGCGCATTTTAGCGGTAGCAGCGGGCACTCTGGCGGGGGGTTTAGTTTGGTTTCCTGTTTGGCAAGATATTAAGGGAAATGAATTGACTAAGTGGGTTTATGAGGGCGATCCAGTTA
Source organism: Oscillatoriales cyanobacterium PMM_0008 (assembly GCA_949128025.1). Taxonomy (GTDB): domain Bacteria; phylum Cyanobacteriota; class Cyanobacteriia; order Cyanobacteriales; family Aerosakkonemataceae; genus Argonema. The sequence continues at coordinate 10,405 of CASBRD010000061.1, forward strand.
GTAATTTCCTTTGGCCGATCGTGCGATTTTTCTTATGGGCGATCGCAATGGTGTCGTTGTTGCCAATCGATATATTAAATTTACCATTGACGATCGCTTCTGTAGTAGTAACGGCAATTTTTTTGATTTGGTTTGTACGGATTATCTGGCGCGGTTTTAGGTTGCAGATAAAACAACCAAATATCCGTTTGGGGATGATGGGTTTGGGCGGATATGTGTTAGGTATGCTGCTGCTTATTTTCGGCTTTACTTACGGTTTGGGGATGGATTTAACGTTAGCGCCGAGGTTTCAGTATAACTACTTTCCATCTGCGATCGCACTACTTGCCGCAACGCTTGCCTATTCAGTCAAAAATCAAAATTCAAAAGTTGTTGAAATCAAAGAAGACAAAAGATTTATTCAGATTTTCTCTTCTTTTTCAGATGCTGGGTGGAAACGATTTGGCATTATTTGGCTGATGGGATTCATCGGTGCTATAACTGTAATTTTGAATCTTGATTATCTTCAGCACGAACGCGGCGATATGGTGGCTCAAATTATCCAAAAAGAATCTCAATCGCCTGTACTTATTGCTACGACTCACAAACACCACGGTCAGACTGGTAGAATGATGGGGATTGCTTGGGAATTTAAACGCCTCAATCTCTCGAATTCTGTGGCGAGTAATCCTCAGTTTCTGTTGGCTCATATACATCAAGGTTGGTGTTATGGTGATTTATGTAATGACCCTGAGAAAAATCCGGCTAGTACGCTTCCAGAAACGGTGGCTACTTTGCCACGACCTCTGGATGTTTGGTTGTTGAATTTTCACGCGCCTGAACTACTTGAATCACACAATTGTACTCTCAAGGATCGTCGTTCTTTACCAAAGGTGGAAGGTTATAGAGTTCGGCATTATCAATGTTATAGCTAGGAACTAGAGGGTTATATAGTTAAGGCTCGTATTAGGTACGTTGTTGCGCTTTAGCGCTCTTATTACAACTAGGATAAGAGCGCTAAAGCGCAACAACATACCCGGAAAGTAAGTAAATAGCAACTTGAGTTAGTAGGAATCTAAGCTATTACGCATCTAAATCCAATACAAAGACGGGCAGGATGCCCATCCCACAAGAAGTTCAGAAAAACTGACGGTCATTTTAGATGCGTAGCAGCTTAGTATAGGGAAACTCAGAAAACCCAGAAACCGGGTTTCTTTCTAAATTCCCAATACCCATTTAAATTTTTCCATATCGCGCTATAACTGGATGATTAGGATCGGCCCGATCGCATAACCACGCCCACATTTGATCGCCGCAGGAGAAATGCCACCATTCGTTAGGATGTCGCTGAAATCCAGCTTTTTGCATGACATTCGACAATAGTTGGCGATCGCTATGATATTGTTGTTCTAGTGGGTTGGTGCTATTGGCGAAGTAATCTGGATGGGATCTTGGCGAAATCTCATCAATGGCAGAACCCATGTTAATTGTGTTGCCGTTTTCGTCTACGAGGGTAAGATCGATCGCAGCACCTGTACTATGTGGCGGCGGTGTGGCTGGATCGAGGCTTGGTGAGGCCCAAAATTGATAGACTTGTTCCCAAATCTTTTCTATTTCAGTTTCTGATAATTCGGATAATTTTAATTGCTGAGTCTGAAGTAGTTCGGCGAAGCTGTAATCTACCATGAATCGTTGTACTTCAACTGGTCGATAGGCATCAAATATTTGGATGCGCCAGTTGGGATGTTGTAACTGTAGCTGGTTTTGGGCTTCGATCAGTCTGGCGAGGACACTTTGGCGGAGGTAATAGGGCGATCGATCTCCGTAAGGTGCTGATAATTTTTGGTAGGGGTGGGGAGTTTCGACGGCGAATAGGTCTAGGGGAATGGGTGCGATCGGCTCTTGACATTCTAAAATGGGGATATTCTGGTAGGGTTTCATCGGCTGGTTGCGACTAGGGGGGGGTGTTTTTCAGGATAGAGCAATTTTTGGGGCTGGATTGCTTGGCTGGTAATGGTTTGGGTGCGATCGGGCCGAATTGGAGGTAGTCGCAAATGCTAGGATGCTTGCTACGACTGGGTTTTAGAGGAAGTTTTTTACAGGCTATTGACAAGCCGTCGCCTGAAATGGTACATTTATTCTTGGTAGTCGCAACTGAACCTCGAAAACTAAATAGGGTAAGCGTTTGGAAGGTGTGCAGTTGAAATCACCTATAATCCCTTTCAGGGATTGAAACACGAATTCAAGGACAAGGAGGAGGAGCCAAAGGCGTTGAAATCACCTATAATCCCTTTCAGGGATTGAAACTGACCAGGTGTAAAAGTATGCTTTGCTAATTCATCCAAAGTTGAAATCACCTATAATCCCTTTCAGG
>CASBRD010000062.1 GCA_949128025.1 Oscillatoriales cyanobacterium PMM_0008
ATCTCCTTGTTGCAGAAAGCCTGTCTGCTGATGTTTGCCGAGGATACTCGATCGGGATCTGCGATCGCCTACGGTACGCTATCCTAAAACGATACTGCTCAAGCAAGGCTACGCGATCGCGCCAACTTCACCTCACACCCAAATCTATGATAAAATGATCTTATTGCTCTCCAGTCAATGCGATCGATTACGAACCATGATTACCACCGTCGAACGCCGCTATAGTTTGGAAGAATATCGCGCGATCGAAGCAAAAGCAGAAGGACGCAGCGAATATCGTGATGGAGAAATTGTACTTATGCCCGGAGGATCGCTCAACCACAGCCGTATCGGTCGAAATATGTTGACCTATCTTACCTATCTACTCCGAGAGACTGTATTCGAGCCAATTAACAGCGATTTGCGGTTGTGGATTCCCGATTATCGACGGGGAGTATATCCTGATGTGATGGTTTTTGAAGGTGAACCGGAATTGAATGGCGATCGCACTGATGAAGTCTTGAATCCTATCCTAATTGTAGAAGTGCTATCTCCTTCAACAGCAGATTACGATCGCGAAAGTAAGTTTCGGATGTATCGATCGATTCCCAGTTTTCGGGAATATTTATTAGTTGAGCAAGATGAACCTTTTGTGGAACGCTATAGCAAGCAAGAGCAAGGTTGGTTGCTCAGTGATTTTAACGACTTGGGCCGATCGATTCCGTTGCAGTCAGTTGGGATTGAATTAGCGATCGCAGAAATTTATCGCGGTGTTGTGTTTGGGTAGGCGATCGATTGAATTATAATTGAATTAGGACAACTCAATCTTATTAGTGATACTTCACCCAAGAATTATCACCCAAATGTATGCCCTCAAACTAACCAATTTTCTAAGCTTAGGGCTGGTACGCGCCCAAATTCACCCACATTTGCTGTAACAACCGTCAGGTTAAGGGCTAAGGCATGGGCTGCAATCAGTAAATCATTAGGGCTGATTGGTGTTCCTGCTTGCTCTAGGTGTCTACGAATTGCCGCATAGTGCCGATCCACAGGAGAATCGAGGGAGAAAATAGGCAACACTTCAAAGATGCGTTCTAGCTGCTGAATAAGACGGAGAGAGCCGCTTTTAGCTGCACCAAATCGCAGTTCGCACACCACAATTATACTGGTACAAATGCAGTTTTCACCTACGGCTGCGATATGCTGAAACACCAAACCTTGAGGGTGTCTTACCAAATCTGAAATGATGTTGGTATCGAGCAAATATTGATAGGTCATTGGGCAGGATTAAAGCGTAATATCATCAAGTGGCAGTAGCCCTTCATCCACATTCGGAAAGTTCTCTGGAATATCTTCCAAAGTAGCGAGCAGTGACAAGAGAGAACCAGAAGAAATCGGTTCGATGATTAATCGATTTCCTTCTTTGCGTAACAAAACTTCTGTGCTGGAGAGAGCAAATTCTTGGGGAATGGTTAGGACTTGCTCTTCCCCATCCTGTAATAGGGAAAGGTGACGTAAGTTTGGCATGAAGCAATTTCCTTGAAGTCCTAATTATTTTACCAAACTTTACCACGATCGGGACTATTCATAGAGGGATTCTTGTTCATCTAACTCTAAGCCTGACAGACAAATATGACCTTAACGGATAGGTCTTTTGATAATGTAACGCAACATCGCAGGACTGATTGTTATAAACATTGTGAGGAAAAAAACTAGGATATAGGCAAAGAATACATTTGCTCCTGGCTGTATAAACCCAAAGCTGCCAATTAAAGAAGTTACAAAGTCAACGATAACTGCTACAAACCAAACCGGAAGAATTATTTTTTCTTTTCTATCAAAAACATCTACTGTAAATATGTTTAGCCCAGTTATTACGGAAGTTACAATCAAAGCAAATGCGTAAGCTCCCAGGTCATTAACATTTCCAATCTTGATTCCTAAACCTCCTAGTATGCCGAGAAAAGTAGTGAAGGCATCACCCAGCATACCGATGAAAAATAATACTACTAGAGTTTCTTGCATTTGTATTCTTAATCTCCTTAATGTCCAATCAAGTGAAGGCATCACCCAGCATACCGATAAAAAATAAGAACACTAGAGGTTATTGCATTTTTATTTTCCCTGAATTAACGGCGAATAAAACTAACTACAATTGCCAGCAATATACCAAGAATAAGAGCAACAACCGCCAAAATAGCAAATTGGGAATCAGGATTTAATTGTAATTTTTTTGGCTTTTTACCAGCAACTTGTTCCTGATAGCTTATGCAAGCAAGCTCTGCCATAAAATCCTTCCAAATATTAAGGCTCTCACGTCTAAGAGATTCGATATCTTGCAATTGAATTAATTGAGGATATTTTTGTAAAAAAGAATTTAAAACCTCCTGATATTTTGGCAAAAAATGTTCTGTAAAATCATTCAATTTCAACGATTTTAATGAGATAGAATACTGCTTATACCACAAGGAAATACCGATTTTGTGCAAAGCTTTCCAATCATTCAAAGTGAATTTTTTAGTAGTTTCATAATCGACATCTATTGCCCTTGCATAGGTAATGGCTTTCCGCTTTATCGCGATTAATTTTGAAGCTAGTTCTAAAACTTCCCCAAACGATTTGGCATCTTCCTGAATTTGTTCCCAGATAGGTTTATCCATCGCTACCTTTCCATAAAAAGCAGATGTTACCACCAACTATCGCTACTGCTAGAGCTACTATCAGAGTTACTATCAGTGTCGGAATCACTGCTGCTGTAATCAGAACTATCACTTGATTCCGAGTCAGAGCTACCACCGAACAAATCCCAAGAGCCGCCGCTATCTCCAGAATCGCTATCTCCAGAGTCGTAACTATCGCTTGAAGTGGATTCGTAACTATTATTAGAGTTGCCACAGTCACTGATATTGTAATCAGAAGTATCATTTGATTCTGGTTCGGAACCAGTGCCGAACCAATTCCAGTGATCTCGAAGATCAGGAGGAAGTCCTTCTGTAACGCCATTTTCTTTGACATCCGATGCGTCAGCAAAAAATGGTCGATCAGGAGAGATTACAAAGCACTCAGCTTCATTCAAAACTTCCATAACATCAGAGCCGAAGCAGTCGGTAGTTCCATCAGCAGTAGAAAAAATGAGGTTAATTCCTCTCTCTTTGGCTACATGAACTAGCCGTTTAACTTGATCGACAGCGTTCTCTCCTGTGAATCTCGAATTGGGCCCATAAGATTTGCACTCTACTATGGCGACTTCATTTTCATCGTCATCATCAATGGTCACGTCTACTTGAGTGGGTTTACCGTACTCTTCAAAAGCTTCATTGTAAGAGAGATTATTATGCCAAATAGCATCCAATCCAAACTCCTCAAGTTTTTTCTCTGTGTACCCCTCGAAAACTGTTCCCTGATTATGACTAGCTATACCCCTTTCTCGATCTCTCGTTCTTTTTTCGTCTTCCTGCTCTGAGTTACTAGCATCAACATCATCATTGAAAACCCCAGCAACTTGAGAGCCTATCTCAGCAAAGGCTTCCAGAATCGGATTGCCCCCGTCTGTGCTTCTCCCCTCTGACGGCTCGGAATTACTACCAGCAGCATGATCGGAGCTTAACACTACAGCAAACTGAGAGACTATCTGGGCAAAGCCTCCAAGAAACCAGTTTCCTTCACTCACGACTATCTCCTCCAGGGAAGTTGCTCTCCATAAATTTCCTACTCACGATACTAGACTGTTTGCTCAAAGTCTGAAAAGCGGAAAAAGACGGATCTTGCTAACTCTACGGTAAAAGTCGGATTTAGACGGATAAAGTCGGGTAGAATAACCACAGTTCTCTCACATCCATGCAAATGGACATTCGCAAAGTATTGGAATTTGTAGACAATGCTTTATATGACAAAACAGGAAAACATCTCAATGACTTGCAACGTGCAATTATTGAGGGGATGCTAAAGCGACAGAAGTATTCTGAAATTGCAGATAATTATCGTCTTACAGAAGGTCACGTTAAAGATGTGGGTTACGAACTTTTGCAAATGTTATCTGATGCCTTTGGTGAAGCCGTTGATAAAGGTAATCTTAAATCTTTCCTAGAACGGCAAGGAAATTTAAATATTTGGGGTAATACTTTTGGTAATAGCAATATAATTGGCTATATCAATGTTTGCTCCGATAAACCCACTGCTACTCCAGATGAAAGTCAGGGTAAGACTTCTGACTTTGAGCAAGCCAAGTATCAAGCCAAGATTGAAATGGTTGGTAAGTTACGACAGATTGGGTTGAGCAATGAGCAAATTGCAGATACTCTAGGGCTAGCATTGGAGAAAGTTAAGCAGGTGGACTCGGACTCGGAGGGGTAAGTCTGCATTTTACAATGCCTTGTGAGCTTCTGCATAAATCCGCAATGCCGCAGCCATTTTCTTTCCATAATCTTCACCCTGAGTTTGGAACCAAGCCAATGTGTCAGGATCTACTTGCACAAGAACATTCAATGACGTGACAGGTTTCCACCACCGTGACTTACTGAAAAACGCCTCAGTTAATGGAGGAATATCAGATATATCAATATCCTCCTCCGTAAGTGAATCAACTTTCTCCCAGTTCGTTCTTGAGGTATTGTTCATAGAATTTTCGTTCATAAGGCAGTGCTTTGCGAAGTGAAATAATTCGGACTGTTTCCTCGTTTGGTTCTGTGAAAACTACAACCACAACACGCCAATCAAGCATTCCAATCCCAATCCATCGATCCTCACCGTAGTCTTGCCGTTCATCGAGGGAAATACGAAGCGGTAGCCTGAAAATTCGAGGTGCATCTGCAAAATCAAGTTCATGCTTTGCAATATTCACTTCGTTCTTTTGCCGATCCCACTCAAACTTCATATATTGATTTTACTCGATTTGATTAGGTCTAGCACTCGCTGACAGCGACGGGTCGAAGGGGGAATCCTGGATGGGCTTGTTATAATTTCATGTCTGGCTGTAACTTACCACAAAAAGGTTTTGGATGTCGAGTCTTACTTCCCACTCTCGGCGTTTGGAAGGTGTCCCGCCTTGGGTTAGGAGCTATTTTAACAGTAAGGTGGGCAATGCCCACCTCAAAATCTACTTCAATTGAACCCATTTCGCCACTGACGGCACTCCACGGCGGTCAATAATAAACAACATATACCAGCCCGGTGGTGCTACATTCGGCTCATTCGTAACCTTTATTTTCAGATTACCAGCAACACCGAGACTAAACTCTAAATCTACCAGTCTTTGTCCTGTATTAAAAGCATGAGTAGTCGATCCAGGTTTAATCAAACTTACCCATTGAATTTCCCCAGATTGCGGTGTTTGAATCTCAAAATTCCCACCATATTTTAACTCTTGGGGAGCATTTTGAATTACTGGTCTTGCACCTTTAAATAGGTACGGCGGATAATACATTTCCAGACGCAGTTCATCATCAGTTCGCGCTGGATTTGACCCGGCTGTAATTACTTTACCATCTGGTAAAAGTAGTGCGATCGAATGATATAATCGCTCCACTCTCGCAGTTGCTGCTATTGTCCAAGTATTCGTGACTGGATTGTAAATTTCTGCTGCCAAAGTTGCTTGTACCCGCGATTCATTCAAGCTACTACCACCGCAAACAAACACAGTGCGATCGGGTAACAATACAGCATTCAAGTGCATACGAGAAAAATTCAAAGGTGCTGCTGCTTGATAAGTTGGATTAGCAGCAGCCAAATTAACAATATTTACCTTTTTATGTGCCTCAACTGCATGATGATTTCCACCCTCAAACGCACCACCACCGATAATCATTACTCGTTGTTCTTGTGCAGGTGGTAATATTACACTAGCAGCTTGATTGCGATGTTCTAGTTCTTCGTGACCGATTAACCCAGGTACTTCTACTTCTGTGATAGGTTGCGTCGGATTTGTTGGCAAAGTTAATAACCGTGGTGTTACCTCATTGTTATTGCCATATTGACCACCAGAATAGAAAATCCTGCCATCACGTAACAGGAAAAGGTGTGCATACATCGGCAATTGACTGGTATTTTGTCCAAAAGCCGTCCAAGTATTTGTTTGGGGGGAATAAATTTCTGGGATTAAATTAAGATTACCATCTTCTCCTAGTCCAGAAACAGCTAAAACTCGACCGTCACCCAGCGTTACCAAAGTTGGATACCAGCGACCGCCTTTCATTTGCGGTAGCGGTTTCCATTTCTCGGCAAAGGCATCAAAAACAAAAGCATCTCTCAATCCTAAAAATGGATGTCCAAAGTCATATTGTTTCGTACCACCTGCCACCAAAAGAGAACCGTCTGATAGAAAAGAATGTCCAGCACAGAAGAAATCTACGGGAGTTGGGGGAGTAAAAAATGTACCTTTTTGATAATCCCAAACAACGCTGCGTAAATTGCCGTTTACATTAGCAGGATTGTTGCCGGAACCAGAGAAGAATAACACTTTGTTGGTAGGCAAAACAGCAGCGTGAACTGCCAGGATTTGCGAGTTGTAAGGTAATAATCTCCAAATGCCTTGATTAGCGGCTCGATCGAGGTCGATATTCAGGTCTAAAACTTGATAATATCCCTGATTTAGTTGCGGCGGATTGTCGATTTGGAAGAAGATTAATTCAGGCCGTCCCTTACCTTTCAAGTCGGCAATTGCAATGCCTGCACCTTGATTTTCCCAGGAAAATAATGGAACTGGCACCCAAGGACTCCAACCTTCGGTCACATTACCAGCAGTATCGAGATTCCAACCAATTTGATAAAATCCCTGATTAACTCCGGGGGGGTTATCTATTTGAAAGATGATTAATTCTGGCCGTCCATTGCCGTCGAGATCGGCAACTGCAATACTTGCGCCTTGATTTTCCCAAGAAAACCAATCTACTGCTATCCAGTCACTCCAACCGCCTGTGACTATACCATTTTTATCTAGCTTTTTACCTATGCGATAAAGTCCCCGATTGGCATTGTCTGGATTATCAATTTGGAAGACAATTAATTCCGGGCTTCCATCATTATCTAAGTCGGCAATTGCTATGCTGGCATCTTGATTTTCCCATGATTGCCAACCGGGAATTTCGATCCAGTCACTCCATCCGCCTGTGACTATACCATTTTTATCTAGCTTTTTACCTATGCGATAAAGTCCCCGATTTGCATTAGGTTGACTATCAACTTTAAATACGATTAATTCCGGTCTTCCATCATTATCGAGGTCGGCAATTGCTATGCCTACACCTTGATTTTCCCAGGATTGCCAACCGGGAATTTCGATCCAGTCACTCCATCCATCTGTGACAAGTCCATTTTCATCTAGTTTCCGACCAATGCGATAAAGCCCACGATTGGCACCCGGTGGGTTATCGATTTGGAAGATAATTAAATCCGGTCTTCCATCGCCATCGATGTCGGCAATTGCCATGTCTGCACCTTGGTTTTCCCAGGAGAACCAATTGGGAACTGCTATCAAGTCGGTTGCCATAAGTTTGTTAAGATTTGGAGAAACTTAAATAACCTAAATATAACACTTTTGGTTTATAATATCAGCAGCAGAGTGTACCAATTTTTGCGAACAAAAAGAGGTCGCGCCTTGAAAGCGATCGGGCCATATTTTGTGCGATCGCTTGGTCGATACTACAATAGCTATTCGGGTGCATCTCACTTTTGCAGGGGCGAAGCATTCCGGCAGATAAGTTATTGGTTAGAAGCTCATATTTACTGCCGGAATGCTTCACCCCTACAGACATTTGCAAAATTCTAATCCTTCCACTGGCCATGCCTAACACTCAAGTAGCGGAACGATTATTTTCTTCATTCCTGACATTGAAACTGAGCGCCCACCAAGCTAAATAAGTAAACTGGGCGCACTCAAACCAGGTTAAGGTAAACAAAAGATAGCAGTAAGCCACCACCTCCATACCGCGACTTGGAGACAGCATAACACGCCATAAGCAGAAACTCAACAGCGCACCGTAACAAAGCATCCCCGCAACGCCTACAGATAAAATCTTGTCCAGAATCAGATTGTGGGCTTTACTTGAGATTATCGGTTTTGTGCCAACCTGTCCTTCTTTATTAACGTAGTCAAAACTGAATTCATTCAGTTGCACAATTCGAGGTGTCCATTGCTGGTTGTAAATATAGGGATAAGCAATACCGAAACCATCAAAACCCCATCCGAGTAGGGGACGTTGAACTATTCCCAATCCTGATAGCTGCCACAAATAAATTCGGTCTGAAGTGATTTGTTTGATTGCAGGCAAACCAGCAATTTGTCGGGTGCTAGTAGTAATTCCTATTACCACCAGACAAATCAAAGCCACAGGGATTAACAACTTATAATATTTTCTTCCCAACAGGTAAGCAGTTGCTACTAGCAAGGCTAATACTGCTGCCCTAGTTTGAGTTAATAGCAGTGCTGGAATAATTAAAACCAAACAAATTATAAAATTGCGATCGCTTATCCACCGCCACTGCCAAGCTACGATCGCCAGTATTACCACTGCTGCTAATACAAAAGCCGCATGACCCCGATGGGAATACAAACCGATCGGCTGCTGGGCTTGGAAAATGGTACTCACTAAAATATTGTCCCGTAACAGTTGAGCGGTTGTGACGGTATAGTCAATTTTCCAGTTAAGAACTTGGGGGAAAATGCTAAGTGCGAGAATCACTCCACCGATGAGCAAACCTTGGATTTGGGGAATAGCTATTGATGGGCGATGTCTTAACACCAAGGTATTGCTGAGGGTGAAAGCAGCAATTAGCAACCAATACAGCCACCCATCGCCCATCTCGTTTTGACCGAATAGTGAACGAAGAGGAAAGGGGCTTAACATCGTTGAAATTAGTCCTATTCCGAGAAATATTTCCCACAGCAGTTTGCTAATTTTCCAATTACGAGGTATGCTTATATTAAATCTTTTTGTCCATAAAATTGAAAAATTTAATAGAGTAATTAGCAGCACAGCAAAGACTTTTGGGTGTGTCCAAATTTCGCCTCGACTACTTCCCCAAGGATTGATCATAATGATACTGAGGGCAAACAGCAAAGTGTAAAGGTGTTTCATTGCTATTTGCCCTTCTTGATTTTCAGTCCTTGAAATACTCCCCATCCACCTAGCATGAATAAACCCAAAATAGCAGGAGGTTCGGGTATGCGTCTAGGTTCAGGTGTTTCTTGAATTGCACGCATTTGGAAACTACCTACGCTCTGATTAAATGCCAATTGAATTGGAAAAGCAGTTGATTCTGTTTCACCAATTAAAGCATCGATATCGGTGATTTTGAAATTAGAAACTGCTTCACCCAGTAAGGAGACAAAATCGACGCTATCTCCAGGGCCAAATTCTCCCAAAATGGCGTCTCCTACCGAGACGGTGAAGCGATTGTCAAGACCGACGGGGAAGTCGAGAATTTCCGTAAATAGGGTATCTTCTAATGCTTGGAATTCAAAACCGTGAGTGGTGTGGGGGTCGTACCAGCGACAGCCGGGAACGTTTGAGAAGACTTGCCAGTTACCGTCACTTCGATTTGGAAGTATGGGGTTTTGTTGTGTGTTGCCCGGTCTAGGTCTGCTGACTCCACCGCCACCACTACTGCCAATTATGATGGAGGGTGGGGCAGGTTCAGAATCGTAGACTTTGACGTTCAATTCGTAGCTGCCTTTGTCTTCTCCACGACGACCACCGTTAGCACCAACAAACAGGTCGATGATGCCACTGTCGGGGACAATTCCTGCTAGGGCGGAAGCGAAACCGTCTCCTACTGGACTGCTGTCGTCGTCGTATTTATACCCAGAACTAGAATATGTGCCTAAGTATGTGTTTGGATTGCAGCGATTTGAGGGGATGCTGTTATTTGTCCAGCCGTAAAAGTAGCTGCCAGGTGTGAGTTTATCTAGGGTGAATTTGTCTGTTTGAGAACCGGAGGTTAAGGTGCTGGAGAAGGTTTTGGTGGGTTGAGAAGGAGGAGAGCAATTAATGCCAATGTTAACGCTGATCCCACCCATGTCAACCGTAATGCAACCAGAAGGAGTAAATTTGTTTTTCCAACCCCATCTAATCCCGTTATAAATGGTCACGTCTCCAACATCTTTATTTCCAACTCTCCTGGTCGCAGTTTGTTCTACCAGATAAAGTTCAGCAACAAAGTAATGGTTTATACGGGGATCGTCAGTATATGGTGTGTCTATGAAGTAGTCTGTAGTTGCAGTACTATCAAAGTCATAGTAAGGATTGTCTTGACCAGGATCTATATCGAGGGAGTCGCTCGGTTTTTGCTCGGAGTCTTCAGTGTAGCTACTAATAACCCGCTGAATCCAATGGACATTATTGCCATAAGGATCGTTTGTTCCTGGACGATAGTTTAAACGAAAATGAGATCCGACTGAACCCCGATCGAATTTGCCTGGGAAGTCCTCAATTCCACAATTCGTTGTAGGCTGGCAGGCGTAATTGTGTAAAATTTCAAAACTCCCCTTCAAGTCGTTGGGTGCAACATCAAAAGTCCAACCTCCATCTACAAAAGGTTGCAGCAGGTTCAAAAGACCCCTCGTTCCACCTCGTGCAATTTTGGTAACTCCACCCGAAACATCCCTCCATGTGTCTGGGTACAACAATAAATAGGTATCCAAAAAAGTTTCGCCAGTCCCATTAGACAGATTGTAGGTAGCTAAGGGATTGTAATTTCCATTAGCACCGGGTTGTGAGGGAGTAATAGTAAACGCTATAGCCGATTGCTCCGTGAGTGCAACTAGCAAGGTCGTTGCTAACCCAAGTAAATAACATTTTCGTAACGCCATTTTCTAAGCTCCTTTAAACAGCAAATCTTGAAAAAATACCAATTTTTTGAGAATCAGATATAGGTGGCAATCATGGTGTAACTTCAAGTCAGGGCTAGATTAAACTAAACTCGACAAAGGATGTAAACACCTCACCCTTCCATAATCCTTCTAATAATTTCGTGTCTATCCATTCTTGAAGATGACCCTGTATTGTCTCCGTCGCAATTTCGTCTTTATAAGTGAACCGAAACTGATATGTCCCTGGATTGAAAACATCAAAATTCCAACGACCTCCAGAAGGTTTTGCAATGCTAAGTCTTAGCTGGTCATGCTTGCTCCATAGGCGTGCGTCTGGAAAGAATGCCGTACTGTCTCCAGGCATAACTAAGGGAAAATGGATTTCTTTAGGTTTTAGGCGTCTAATGCGAAGAAAGGCTATCTGCACAGCTTGACCATCCGCTCTCACAATTTCAGGGGTTATTGTTGTATAGAAATTGAAGCGCCAAGGGATAGAAGTGTTGTTAGTAATACGGATACCAAGCTCGACAGGAATATTAGTTTCCTGCTGGGAAGCCGGGGCGATCGAAATGGGTTCCGGCACTAGGTTTTCAAAGCGAATGCCATCCACTTCAACCGCATTGCTATCATTCAATTCTCCAGATGTCATGTTGGCTACCCTCTCCATGATCGCATTTTTTGGCCCGGTAAAGAGGGACTCATGGCTGAGTGCCATTTCTCCTACCAAAACTAAAGCTAAAGCTAAACAGAAAAGAAAGAAGTTACGCATGAGATATCCCATGAATTGACTGTTACAGCAATCAGTCAGGTTGCATTTCCCTTCTTAAGACGACAGCACCAAGAATCGCGCCATCAAGATAAGGAACTACCCTGTCACCTACATTTCTGAGTTAGTAGTTCGCTCGGTTAATTTTATAAAAAGTTAACTTTTAAGCTCCCGGTAAATCAATTAGAGGAAATACTGAATTTAACAAAAATCGAGCGCTAAGTTTAAACCAAATTAAGTAAGCAAAATTACTAGGTTTATTTATGAATACACGGTAAAGTTAGCGGTTAATCTCATCCGTGCCGATCGCAATTTGAATTAATCTACGGTTGGAAAAAATTCACTTGGCAGCCTAAAGGCAGGGAAGTGGCAATAACCGATCGCATTTTTGGCCAAAGTATTTCTAAGTATGTTTTGGCAATCGAAGTGCTTTAGCTTTAGAACCGATCGGCCCTAGAATTTGGTTGAGGTCGCGCAGTTGATCTGCTGTACCCATGCAGATCATCGCATCGCCGGAGAGTAATAAGGTTTCGCCGGTTGGCCCACCAATCAGAGTGCCATCGGCGCGACGAATGGCGAGAACTAAGGCACCGGATTGCGATCGCAACCGTGCTTCCCTTAAACTTTGACCTACATAAGGACAAGCATCCGCATCTAGTCGGAATTCCTCCATGTAAAAAGCGCGATCGGTTCCCGTAAGAATCCCATCCACAAAATCCATTACTTGCGGTCTGAGAGCTGCCGCAGCCATGCGTTTGCCGCCAGTGATGTAGGGGGATACGACGGCATCAGCGCCGCCTCTTTGGAGCTTTGTGACGGCTTCCTCCGTACTGGCGCGAGCGATCGCTCTTATTTTAGGATTGAGCGTCTTTGCTGAGAGGACAGTGTAGAGATTTTCTGCATCTGAGGGTAGCGCCGCCACTAAACAGATTGCCCGTTCAATGCCCACCCTGAGCAAAGTATCATCTAGGGTGGCATCCCCTTGCATGGCAATATAACCCATTTGCTGTGCAGCCTGGACAGATTCCAAGCTTAAGTCGAGCGTCACAAAAGGGATGCCTTCCGCCTGAAATTCCATGCCAATCTGACGCCCGGTGCGTCCAAATCCACAAAGAATGTAGTGTTCCGAGAGAGATTCCACCAAACGTCGCTGTTGTTGAAGTCGTCTTCCTTCTTGAAAATAACCTTGAATTAGGGCTTCTGTAAAGCGGTTAACGATATAGCCGATGCTGATTACTCCCATCGCGATCAGTATGATGGTAAACAGCCGTCCGCGATCGCCTAAAGGATTAATCTCTCCAAAACCAACGGTAGCTAGAGTGCTTACCGTCATGTAAGCCGAATCCAGCCAACGCCATCCCTCGACAAAACGATACCACAGTGTGCCGATCAGGAAAACGCAACCGAGTGCGATCGCACCTATAATCAACTCCTGTCGGAGGCGTTTGTACTTGCGTTCTATGTCTGATTGAGAGTCGAATGAAGCGCGTGGGCTCACGTAAATAACAGCTTTTGGTAAAGAGTTCAATAATACACAACCGCAGGATAACAGTAACTGTATTCAATCAGATAGCAAAGGAGGTCAGGAATGTATGTAGTAGAAGAATAATCAGAATGGTGACTAATTCCGCAACTTTTCCCTGATGCGCTTGGCCTGTAGCGTTTAAACTTGCTACCATAAAGTGTTGCGGAAAGCACGATCCGACTACTTTACCTGGGGATACAATACCGTACATGAGGTTTAGGTTACTGGTATACGCTGCTAGTACACAAATAGCAGCCTTTCATTAATCTGCTCAAGAATCCAGTGCAACAGTTGTCAAAAGAAGTTTGAATATAAGGATTGAGTCAGTGAGCATCGAAACTCTGGTTGAGAATCCTACAATACCGGCAGAATCAGCACCTGTTTTATCTGGCCCATTTGAGCCAGGTAGCTTTGACGACTGCGTGATGACAACCTACGGACGATTTCCCTTGGCTTTGGAACGGGGAGAAGGTTGTCGCGTTTGGGATACCGATGGGCGCGAATATCTGGACTTTGTGGCTGGAATTGCCACTTGTACTCTGGGACACGCCCATCCAGCTTTAGTGGAAACGGTGACTCGCCAAATCAAGAAGCTGCACCACGTTTCTAATTTGTATTACATCCCCGTACAGGGCGAATTGGCTAAATGGTTGGTCGAGCATTCTTGTGCCGATCGCGTATTTTTCTGCAATTCAGGAGCGGAGGCGAATGAAGGGGCGATTAAATTGGCTCGGAAATACGCTCACACGGTCTTGGAAATTAAAGAGCCGGTGATTTTGACGGCGCACGCCAGTTTCCACGGTCGCACGCTGGCGACGATTACAGCCACGGGTCAGCCGAAGTATCAGAAGAATTTCGACCCGTTGATGCCGGGATTTGACTATGTTCCTTACAACGATATTGAGGCGGTGAAAAATGCGATCGCAGATTTAGATACCGGAGATCGACGGGTTTGCGCCATTCTCATGGAAGCTTTGCAGGGTGAAGGCGGTGTCCGTCCGGGAGATGTGGAATACTTCCAGCAGCTACGCCAAATTTGCGATGAAACCGGCATTCTCCTAATTCTGGATGAAGTGCAAGTGGGTATGGGGCGCAGCGGCAAGTTCTGGGGATATGAGAATCTAGGAATTGAACCGGATATCTTCACTTCGGCGAAGGGATTGGGCGGCGGTATTCCGATCGGTGCTACTCTTTGTAAGAAGTTCTGCGATGTTTTCGGGCCTGGAGATCATGCCAGCACCTACGGCGGTAATCCCTTTGCTTGTGCAGTTTCTCTCACGGTTTGTCAAACCCTAGAACGCGAGAACATTCTGCAAAACGTGCAGGAAAGAGGGGAACAATTAAGGGCTGGATTAAGAGCGATCGCCTCCAAATATCCTAACTTAATTGCTGAAGTGCGCGGCTGGGGTTTGATCGACGGTATGGAGTTGAAAGCAGACATCGAACTAACTTCCGCTGATGTGGTGAAAGCGGCGATGGCTGAAGGTTTGTTGCTGGTTCCGGCTGGCCCCAAAGTCCTCAGATTTGTGCCACCGCTGATTGTGACCGATCGGGAAATCGATCAAGCACTGCAAGCACTTGGGCGGGCGATATCATCAGCAGTTGCCTAACAGTATTTCAGCAGATTTTGAGTGCGATCGAATATTTGGTACGTAGTTGCGATGCCGCGCTCTTATACCAACTTGGATAAGAGCGCGGCATCGCAACTACGTACCCAAAGTGCAAGATGACTAGCAACTTACGTTAATAGCCGTCTTCAAGAGAAAACCAATCCTCATCCAGGGCTTGTTTTAGGGAAATATGAGCATCATTCGGCAGTGAAAACAGCTTAGAAACAGACTTAACTGCTACAGGATAGGCTTTTGCATACATCACTTCGAGTTCAGATTTTAAACTGGGACTATCTTCTAAACGATGTTCAATATGAGCGCGAAAATTGACAATTTCAGCAGCCCAATGATTCCCCGAATGCTCTTTTTCGACTTCCCAATAAGATAATTTAAGAAGATGTTCTAATAAACGGGTTAAAAGACTTAACACAGCCCGTTTATCGCTTTTTCCCATATTCTCTAACTCTTCTATCAAATTATCCCAATCAACCTCATGAAAATGCCGTTCTCGTAATTGGTTGACCGTTTCTTTTATCCATTGATGATAGTCTGTTTCGTATCGGGTCGATGACATGGTATTCTTCTTATGTCACTTTCTTTGTTTCAACTAGCTATAAGTAAGTTTAACAAGGTATTTGTCTATTTAACTTAAGTTGCTAGTTACTTGCACTTTGGGTACGTAGTTGCGATGCCGCGCTCTTATAAGTAGGTGGGTGTAAATAAACTGAACTAAGAGAAACCCGGTTTCGCAGGAGTTACCGGGTTTCTAAGGGCCTGGAGTTTTACGTTTAATTATGCTCACCTACTTACCAACTTGGATAAGAGCGCTAAAGCGCAACAACGTACCTAATACCATGCGTTATTTAGTCATGGCATTGAAACCACGCAGTCAACGCCACAGCCAAACCATCTGCCGCATCATCAGGTTTGGGAATGTAGTCTAAATTCAACTCTCGCGCCACCGCCAGCTGCACATCGTGCTTATCGGCATTTCCCATCCCCGTAAGCGCCTGTTTTATTTGCGCCGGTGTAAACTCGACTAACGGCATCTTATGCTGGGCCAGCACCAACATCATCACGCCCCGCGCCTGGGCCACAGCAATAGTATTCGCCATGCGGTAAAAAAACAATTTCTCGATCGCAACCAGATCTGGTTGTAACTGCTGCATAATCGTGTGCAAATCTTCATAAATTATGCAGAGCCGTTCCCCAATTTCCATACCGGATGAAGTTTTAATCACGCCAAAGTCGATCAGCGTCACAGGACTCTGCTCGACTTTGGGGCAGAGAATTGCCCCAAACCCAACAATTGCCAGTCCAGGGTCTAATCCCAAAATTCGCTGCCCCATAGGAAAATGTCAGATCCGTACTGCTGTGGCATCAAATACTGTATCTCAAAGTGGAGGGCTGGATTGGGGACTGGTGACTGGGGACTAGGAACTGGGAACTATGAACTAGGTAGAGTTATGAGTTATCGGGTCAAAACTCTTTCTAGCCCCTAATCTTGTTTTGCTCAAACACCCAGATTTAGCTGTATGCAATATGAATCTTATGGGATACAAGCTTAGGGTTGATCTATAGGCAGCTACTCTGGTAACAAATACCTAGTAGAATATGCTGGACAAGTGGAGGTACTCGATCGATAGCGTAAACTCTCTATTATACACTTGTCTTTCCAACCTTTTGAATACTGTGCCCTAAATCAGTTATGTCAATCAGTATATTCAAACAAGCCCTTCTAGTTCTGTCGCATGAGTCACGCAGTCGCACTCCCCAGCGGGTCAACACATGGTTCAAGTGGTTGGCTCCTGGCTTGTCGGTGAAACGCTGGTTGCTTTTAAGTGCTGGTGGCGTCTTGATCACCAGTCTCGGATTGGCGATATGGACAAAGCTGACTCCCATTAATCGCCTGATTCAGTTCCTCATCGACATCTTGGAGAAAATTACGATTATTGTTCCCAGCTATATTAGCGGCCCGATCGTGGTGATCGGCGGCGTGTTGTTGATTTTATGGGGTCACACCCGCAGTCTGGGTGCGATCGCGGAAGTGTTGAACCCAGCAGGAGATGAAGAACTGATTGATATGCTGCTAGCCCATCGCCGCTTAAATCGCGGCCCGAAAATTGTGGCGATCGGGGGTGGTACTGGTCTTTCTACATTGCTGAGAGGTTTGAAGACCTACAGCGCCAACATTACAGCGATTGTGACGGTGGCGGATGATGGGGGATCTTCTGGGCGTCTGCGGCGGGAAAATGGGGTGCTGCCGCCAGGTGATATTCGCAATTGTTTGGCGGCGCTGGCAGATGAGGAAAAGTTATTGACGGAATTGTTTCAATATCGCTTTCACGCTGGGGATGGTTTGACGGGTCACAGTTTTGGCAATCTGTTTCTGACGGCGATGAGCGATATTACTGGGGATTTGGAAAGAGCGATCGCAGCTAGTTCTAAAGTCTTGGCAATCAGAGGACGGGTGCTACCCGCAACGCTTAGCGATGTCCGTCTTTGGGCGGAATTATCTGATGGACGCCGGATTGAGGGAGAGTCTAATATTACCAAAGCTAACGGAAATATTGTCAAAATTGGCTGTATTCCAGAAAATTCACCAGCTTTGCCGAAAGCTTTGCAGGCGATCGAGGAAGCAGATTACATTATCATTGGCCCTGGTAGCCTCTACACTAGCGTGATTCCCAATCTGTTGGTGCCGGAGATTCGGGAAGCTCTAGCCAAACGAGAAGTCCCCCGTATCTACGTTTGCAACATCATGACTCAGCCTGGAGAAACTCAGGGCTATACTGTTTCAGACCATATCCGTGCGATCGATAACGCTTGCGGTGGTCAGCAGTTGTTTAACGCTGTGTTGATGCAGCGGAAAGTACCATCGGCTAATGCGCTGATTCGCTATGCTCAGGAAAATTCCCACCCGGTTTTCCTCGATCGCGAAGCCGTCGTACTATTGGGACGTAGAATTGTTTTGGCAAATGTGATGGATGAGGATAAAAATACCGCTCTCTTGCGCCATAATTCCCAGCGACTAGCACGAGTCTTACTGCGTTGGTACAGTCGCGCTCAATCTTAATGGATTTTGGATTTTAGATTTTGGATTGGAGATGACGGTAGAGTCGAGGACAATTTCTCTTGCAGATGCTGAGGCGACGCGATCGCTCGGTCGCGCTTTGGGCCAGTCTCTGAGTGCTGGTAGCGTAATTTTACTCGAAGGGGATTTAGGCGCTGGCAAAACTACTCTAGTTCAAGGTATTGGTGAAGGACTGGCGATCGCAGATCCCATTGTTAGCCCCACTTTTACTTTGATTAACGAGTATACAGAAGGGCGATTACCCCTGTATCACTTGGATTTGTACCGCTTGTCCCCAAAGGAAGTGGAGGCTTTGTATTTAGAAAACTACTGGGAAGGCGTCGAGGTGCCTTTGGGAATTGTAGCGATCGAATGGCCGGAACGATTGCAGTATAAGCCACCCAGCCACATACATATCTATCTTGCCTATCAAGAAGATGGCAGCCGTCAGGCTAAAATAGCCTCAATGGTAGAATTTAACTTAGAATTTCTAGGCTGACAGTTATGGTAGGAGTGCTTCAGTCATAAACTAACCATCAAATGTCAATGCTTTACCTCGCACATCGGTGTACAATTTACCTTTTTCATAAACAACTTGACCGCCGACAATAGTAAAAACTGGCCAACCAGTTAAACTCCATCCCTCAAAAGGACTCCAACCGCATTTTGTTAGCACTTCCTCGCGCAAAACAGGCCGATAATTGTTTAAATCTACCAATACTAAATCGGCGTCGTAACCGGGTGCGATCGCACCTTTTTTAGGAATATTATACGCCTTCGCCACAGCAGCAGACATCCAATTAGCAACCTGTGCAACAGTACAGCGTCCCTGCATCGCCTGAGTTAGCATTATCGGTAAAGATGTTTCCACTCCCGGCATTCCAGATGGAGTATTAGGATAACCTTGAGCTTTTTCTGATAAAGTGTGCGGCGCGTGGTCTGTTGCGATAAAATCAATTACACCATCTAGTAGCGCTTGCCAGAGGACTTCGTTATCATGGTGCGATCGCAACGGTGGATTCATCTGCGCCAGTGTGCCTATTTCTGCATAAGCATCCGTATTTAACAGCAAATGCTGGGGCGTCACCTCCGCAGTTACCCAGCTAGGTTTATCCTGACTGAGCAAATCTGCTTCTTCAGCGGTTGACAGATGTAAAATATGTAAGCGTCGCCGATATTTCTTGGACAGACGCAGCGCCAACTGAGTAGCATTTAAAGCAGCTTGATTATCCTGAATTTGGGAGTGAACGGCGGGATCGGTAATTCCAGCAAATTCCTGGCGTCGCAGGTTAATTCGCTCTTGATCTTCTGCATGAACGGCGATGAGGCGATCTCCCTTAGCAAATATAGCTTCCAGCGCCGCTTCCCCATCTACCAACAACGCGCCGTGCATCGACCCCATAAAAATTTTAATCCCTGGAGTTGGCTTAGCCTCAAGCAAATCGGGCAAGTTTTCTGCCGTTGCGCCAATAAAAAAGCCATAATTAACTAGGCACTTCTGGGCTGCCCGTTGTAACTTATCATTGAGATTAGTCTGCGTTGTCGTGAGAGGACGAGTATTGGGCATCTCCAAGAACGAAGTTACCCCGCCCTTAGCACAGGCGCAACTGGCAGTAAACAAGTCTTCTTTGTGTTCCAGTCCAGGTTCCCGGAAGTGTACCTGGGGGTCAATTACTCCCGGCAACAATGTCAAACCCTGGGCGTCGATTTCCCGATCTCCCGTATTTGTGGCAGAATCTGGTATTATGGGTGCGATTTCTACAATTTCGCCCCCACAGGTTTTTACATCTCCCACCAGAAATTCACCCCTGGGTAAGAGAATAGTTGCACGACGGATAAATAGGCAAGGCAAAGAAGACATGGTAATCAAAGGAGAGAATATTTTAAGTATATGAGAATCTTGACGATCCCTCTGAAAATAATTATAAACATATAATGTATGGGGAAACGCTTATTGCTTTCAAGGCTTTCTATTCTCAATTTGTTAAATTTGATTTAAAAGTTGAGAATGGCTTCTTCGATCATGTTGTCAAGGCAGATAATGGGAAAGTTTTTTAACCTTTCCTGTTCACCTGCTTGACTAATTTGGTAATCTATATTATATCCAGTGATTCAAAGCCTATGACTCGCGTGCAGAATGAAACTTCTGATAAGAATCCTCCATCTACATCCGAAAGCCCCTGGTTGGAAGGGCTGAAAACCATCGGTCTAAGCGTAGTTTTGGCCTTGGGAATTCGCACTTTCGTAGCGGAAGCTCGTTATATTCCCTCTGGGTCGATGCTGCCAACGCTAGAGATTAACGATCGCTTGATAATTGATAAGTTGAGTTACCGCTTCCAATCTCCGCATCGGGGAGACATTGTAGTATTTTCCCCAACAGACAAGCTCAAGGAGCAAAATTTCAAAGACGCTTTCATCAAGCGCGTGATCGGTTTACCAGGCGATAAGGTGGAGGTCAAAGCAGGAAGGGTTTATATCAATAGTAAACCCATACAGGAAAAGTATATTGAAGATAAGCCAGATTACCAATACGGCCCAATAACCGTACCGCCTAACCAGTACTTAGTGCTAGGTGATAACCGTAACAATAGCTACGATAGCCACTACTGGGGTTTTGTACCGCACGATCGCATCATCGGTCGGGCAATAGTTCGCTTCTGGCCCCTAAATCGCTTGGGAGAACTAGATCCAGATCCACTCTATCCTTCCCCTAAGTAGTCATTAGTCATTAGTCATTGGTCATTGGTCATTAGCAAAGAAAAAATGACTAATGACTAATGACTAATAACCATTATCGCTATTGTACTACGCGCCCAGTCACCTGTTGTCCCAGCCAAGGTGTATTGCTAGAACGAGATTTTAGAGTTTGCTTCTCGACTGTCCAGGTCAACTGAGGGTCAAAGAGGATGAATTCGGCTGGCTGACCGGGAGCGATCGCAGCTGGGGTTTGTTTTAGACATAAAGCTGGCTGGGTACTCAAAACTCGCCACAATTCCAAGGCAGACCATTCCCCAGTTGCCACCAGAGTCTGCCAAAGTAGAGGCAAAGCCAGTTCCAAGCCGATCGCACCAGGAGGTGCTTCAGCAAAAGAAACTGTTTTTTCTTCGTAGCTGTAGGGAGTATGGTCAATAGCGATCGCATCCAGTATCCCCTGCTGCACCGCCCGCCTCAACGCCGTGCGATCGCTTGGGCTACCCAATGGCGGTTCTAAATGCAGACTGGTATTATAACTGCTAACAGCTTCCGTGTCAAGCAGTAAGTGCATCCAAGTAGTGCTGGCCGTAACGGGTAAGCCGCGTACCTTTGCTTCCCAAATCAACTGCACGCTGCGTCCGGTGGAAATACGCATGATATGGACGGGCGTGCCAATGGCTTCCACCACTTCCAACAAAGCGGCGAGGGCAGACGTTTCAGAAATGGCAGGGATTCCCGGTAACCCCAACCGAATCGAATCAAAACCTTCTCGCATCACCCCATTTCCTGCCAGATCGCGGTACTGAGGCCAAATAGCGATCGGTTTGTCTAAAGGTTTAAGATATTCCAGCAAACGCCTGAGCAGAGCCAGATTTTGCAAAGGCTGACCATCGGAAAAGCCCACAACTCCAGAGTCAGCCAGCTCTGCCAATTCCGTCATTTGCTGCCCCTGCACTCCCAGAGTCATAGCACCCCAGAAATAGAGCGGGAGAGCGGGAGTGCGGGAGTGCGTGGGAGAAATTGATAACTTGTCAGTTATATCTGCTGCTAACCTCTGCAACCGAGCCAAACCAACTGGGCGATCGAGCGGCGGCATCGTATCGGGTAAGATAGCGACGCGGGTAAAGCCGCCAGCTTGAGCCGCTTGCATCAGAGATTCCAGCGTTTCCCGTTCTTCAAATCCCGGTTCTCCTGAGTGGCTGTATAAATCCACCAGTCCTGGGCCTAAAATGATGCCCCGGCAATCCCGCACCAATGTATCGGATGACCAGTCAGAAATTGTTTCTTCAACAGATGCGATCGCACCGTCTGCAATCAGAACATCGGCAATCTGGTCATTTCCAGAAACAGGGTCTATTACTCGTACTTGTTGCAGCAATTCGCTATTGGTCATCGGTCAAGCATAGCGAGAAGGATGAGGGAGAGGGGTAAGAAGAACTCACAAATGACAATTGACTAATGACTAATGACTAATTTACAAAGCTCCAGCTGCTGTCTTATCGAGAACACCCCCACCCAGGTGAGTAGTGATATTCATACTTTGCAGCACAGGATAACCATCCGAACCGTGGGGATAGTCAATCACGCTAACTGCGCCATTACCTTGTTTGAAATTCCAGAAATGTTCAGGCCCCAAACCGAACACATGGCAGAGAATGGCTTTGTTGATAGCGTCGTGAGCTACTACCAAAACAGTTTTGGGCTGCTTGCTGTATTTGGATACGATCGATTCCCAAGCTGCGATCGCTCTTGCCCAAACCTGGGCCAAATTTTCCCCTTCCGGCATTTGCACCGTTTCCGGCGATTCCTGCCATTCTTTCAGCAGACCTGGATACGCCTGCTCAATTTCTCCTTCAAATTTTCCTTCCCAAAGTCCATGACTGATTTCACTCAAATCTGTGAGCAATTCTAGTTCCACATTGGGATGATATTTCAGAATAATCTCAGCAGTTTCCTTCGGACGCAACATCGGACTGCTAACGCCAAATTCGATCGGCACATCCTTGAGAAACTCACCAGCAGATCTTGATTGTTCTCTACCGTTATCGTTGAGCGGAACATCTATTTGTCCCTGAAACTTTTTCTGGCGATTCCACTCAGTTTCCCCGTGACGCACCAATAATAGACGCGGGCCTTGATGACCGGGACGAGGTTTCGGCAAAGGATCTCCCAGATGGTCAATCAAATTCATTGATTCCATCTGAACAGATCCACCCCCCCTGGCGTCCCCCCCGTCTACAGGGGGGAAAGAGGGAGAGTCAGGGAAGTTCAGCACATTGATGCCGCAGTTGGACTGCTGGATCGAGTGGTAGCGAGACGGTGGAATGCCAAGTGCAGTACTGAGCAAAGCGCGATTAATACCGTTATGCGCCACCACGAGAATAGTTTTTCCTGCATGGCGCGGCAAAACTTCCTGCCAAAACAGCTTAGCTTGCTCGTATAGAGATAAGACTGGGAAGTGTTCTCTTGTTCCCTGTGCTGCTGGTATCAGCATTCGCAGTTCGTGGGGACGTTCTTTCCAAAGGCGATAGTCTTCGGGAAATTGCGCTTTTACCTCATCTTTTTGCAGACGCTCCCACAATGGCAGATCGATTTCCATCAGCTTATCTGCTATCTGCAATTTCGGAGGATTCGACAAACAGGACTGAACGATCTCAGCTGTTTCTTTGGCGCGTTGCAGGGGACTGCTATAAATAGCATCGAATGCTATGCCAGTCAAGGCAGGGGCAACCTGACGTGCTGTGGCGCGACCTGCCTCTGTTAAGACAGACTCGTCAAGACGACCTTGGATGCGCTGTTGTTGATTAAAGGTGCTTTGTCCATGACGGACAAGGATTACGCGGGTTGACAGGGGTTTATCCTCCACAAAGGTAGGGGAGTGGGATATGAAAGAAGGGTCAGCCCAAATTTTAACTC
>CASBRD010000063.1 GCA_949128025.1 Oscillatoriales cyanobacterium PMM_0008
CAGGGACTGAGATATCTCAGTCTAGGTCAAAGTCGAAAACCCGCAAGGGAACAACTAGGAAGACTAAGAAGTGATTCTTAGAAGCTCCGTACCTTTAGGTCGGAGTCATGTCACAGATACTCTCGCAAAAAATCAAAACGATCGTTTTCCCAGCCGGGATCGGGCCATAACAGGAGCAGATAGCTGGTAATATTTGTTTCGATTTCATCGCTATCTTCCCGGTCAAATAGTGCTGCCAGAGCTTTTAAGTCTCCTTCTCTCAGAGGCGTAAAAGGTGAGGCGTAACCATCTAGGATTGCAAATGATTCTGTGCTGATTGTAGTCTCAGCTTCCTCATTTATCTGGTTGACCCGTTGCCAACGGGATGCTCTGGCAGGTTTAGAGGTTCTTACCTCGTTGCTAAAACGAATTAGTTGTGCCAGATCTGAGGCACCCTCGTCGCTGGATGTGTTAATAAACATACTGTGTTAAAAGGACTCAATCCCATCAATGAGGATGAGCCTCTCGCCCTAAAACTTCGTTTTTCTTAAGACTTACGCATCCCGTCGGCTCACCTACTACATCTGTAGGGGCAATTCATGAATTGCCCCTAGATCTAGGGGAAAGCGCCAACAAAAGTGTAATTTTTGTTTCTGTGAAATTAAGTGAAACTAAGTGAAGTCTGGGCACCCTGATGCTATTGACTGAGCGCGAAGTTTTATGTTGGTCGCTGGCTCATCTGTTTGCTTTAACTTAAAGTTTCCTCAATATACATCCCCCAGGGGAGGAATGCAGAAATTTAAAGCAATTTTTCAGATCTGCTGAGTGCGTCAGATCAGAACTTACCTGTTTCTGCTGGAGGAGCGCCGGTTCCCGGTTGATTGAAGAAGCGATTTTTATCGGCGTCGGTTTGATAGAGGCAGTCAATTTCGGGTGAATTCTCTAGAGCGTTGGTGTAGCCAAAGGTGTTCATCCGGTTTTTACACTCTCGTACCTGCTCTGAGGTCACCAGTTTTCTACTCTCCAGAATTGCCCAGTTATTGCTTCGCAGGACGCATCCAGGTTGCATACGCGGCTGGGTTACGTAGACGGTGAAGGGGTTTAATGTTACAAAGATGCGGGTGTCGGAGACGATCGCGCTGGCTCCATACTGAGCGCAAATATCGGGGTTGGGCGCACTGCGATCGATCACTTCGCGGGATGCCACATTTTCGATGCTCGTATTGGCTGTGGTGCTAAAGGCAATGCCGACACCAATTCCCAGAATAAATATACCTGCAATAATTGCCAGGGTGGTGGAATTAAAGATGGAGGATTGAGAGGCGGCGGCTGTAGATTTACGTTTCATGGTTGCTCGTGCAGTTTACCAGATTTTACGGAGAGTTAGGTTGCAAGCTCTCTTCCAGTATGCCGTTAATTTTCGGGTGTTTCCCGGTCGGCTCGGCGGACGGGGGGACACAAGGGAGGTTTTGCGATCGCCAATTAACCGGATACGATGCAAGGGGGGACACAAGGGAGGTTTTGCGATCGCCAATTAACCGGATACGATGCAAGAGAGGACATACAGATTTCTAATGCCCAATGCTCAATGCCCCATGCCCAAAAACCGGGTTTTCCACCACAAGTACGGGACAGCCATAAATGTCTACTTATCCACTTGTTAGCATTTGTATACCTGTATATAACGGCGCTGAATTTATTCAATCGCTTTTAAACACCATCCGTCAAACTACTTATCCCAATCTAGAAATTATTATCTCTGATGATGATTCTAAAGATGAAAGCCTGAGTTTGCTTCGTGAGGCTCACTTAGCTAACTCCCATATTTTCACTCATTCCAGATACGGTTTAGTACCTAACTGGAATTATTGCCTTTCCCAAGCCAAAGGCAAATATATTAAGTTCTTATTCCAAGACGATACTCTCGAACCCGACTGTATTACCAAGATGGTAAAAATGGCGGAACAAGACGAACAAATAGGTCTTGTTTTTAGCTGCCGCCACTTAATTTACGAACAGCCTATAGACATAAAATTTGTCACCGGCATGAAAGATTTACACAAACATTGGTCTAAAATCCAATCGAGCCAATCTGGTATTACTCTTCTGCAAGACCCTAATTTTTTTAAACCTCCCTACAACAAAATTGGCGAACCTACCAATGTCTTGATTCGCCGGGAAGTATTTGAGCGGGTTGGCTTATTCGACCCGGCTTTTAAGCAACTCGCTGACTTAGAGATGTGGCTGCGGATTATGGTATATTATAAAGTAGGATTTATTGACGAAACACTAGCTTCGTTTCGTATCCATACCAATCAAGCAACCAGCAAAAACCTTGGCGAAAATAAAATCGGAACTTTGTTTGAGATTTATAAAGTATGGCTAAAAATTATTTTTAACAAAACTTATCAAACACTTCCAGCCGAGTTACGCCAAAAAATGAAAATGGAGCTAGTAAAAATTCTCTTAATTAAAGGTGTCAAAAGTGTCATATTATTAAGGTGGGATCAAGGTCGAAAAGTCAGGGCTCTGCTAAAAGAAGCTCTCGGCTCGACACCTGCACCATCTGGGAATAAATGATGCTGTTGCCAAAGTCGGTGGTGTCGCCCACACCCGCCCTGCACTCAAGTGCAGGGCTAATAGCGAAAGTCCATTAAAATGGACTGTAAGATTAGTATTAAGTCCACTTGAGTGGACTTTCGCTATTAGCCTGGGGTTTGAACCCCAGGCGGGCTTTGCCAACTAGCAACTTGCGTTAGTAGAGAGAAGGCCCCGACTAAGAAAATTTTGCGTCAACAGAACTAAGTTCAATTGAGAAACCATTTTATGACCGAAACTTCCAACATTCGTAAGCTACTATCTGACCCTAATCTAGGACTGTTACCGCATATAGACAAATCTCTCAAGGAGATGCAATTCGACTTTGGGAATCAGCAAGAAAATTTCAAATGGGAACCTTATGATTTAGAGTTTGGGGAGTGCCAAACTCATATGACACCTAATGATATAAAACCAATAGTAAGCCAGTTGGTTTCTATTAGGTTTCCTGTACTTGGGCAAATCAAAGATAAGTTTGAAATTTTGATGTTAGCGGCAGAATTTCAGAATTCGCTTGATGCTGCAATTATTGATTGGAGTACAAGGGAGCGGAGTCAGTATGATAATAAACCATTGAGGCGACCTGTTAGCACGATTACAGGTAAATTGGATTATGAATTGGTGAAGGAACCAGCTAACTCTTGTCGCGTTACGATTTATCGAGATTTTGAGTTAACATACGCGGCGACATTTTGATTTTTCCAGGGGCGATTAAGGGGAGAAGCGGAAAGCCCCCCTTAAAAAGGGGGGTTGGGGGGATCTCTACGCAAGCCCTGCATTACAGCGGCTTGCAGCCGCGTCAAGTACGATAAAATGATTTTCTTCAGAGTTCGTAGGGGCGGGTTTGGCAGATAATTTGTGGCTAACCGACAAGAAGCAGGGCAAAACCCGCCCCTACAATTTACCTGTACCTCACCCACTCGCAAGCCGCTGTACTAAGAAATGTGCTGGTCTAATTTAAGATGGGTCGATTTCTAAAGTTACTGCTAACTATAGCTATCTTGGGCTCATTGTTGCTTGTGTCCCAGCAAGTGCTGGCACAACAGTGGCGTCCCGTCCGAGGCGGTATCCTTTTCGGTATTAGCGGCATGGCTATGATTCAGCAGCAAAACGATTCTCTCGATTTGCTGATTGTCCATGATAATAAAGAAAAAGACCAGGGTCGTTTAGCAATTATTACTATCAAGGGTAAAAATCAACCTGAATATTTTCCCTTGCAATGGCCAAAGAACACAGATTTACCGATCGATTTGGAGGGCATAACATCTGTTCCAGGAAGTTATAACCCTTCTTTCATGGCTCTTAGCAGTTCGGGGAAAATATATCATATTAAGCTGGATAACTCCACCAAAAATATTTCGGTTCTCAAAGTATTTAATTTACAGAATATTCCCGATCGAAGTAATTTTGAAGCATTTGCTTTACAGGAAATCGACGCCAAATTATTAGCTGTTTGGGCGCATCGGGGTAAAAGTGAAGAGGCTGCAATAATTTATTGGGGGATTCTAAATCCAGCTACATATCAAATTACAAAAACAGGTTCTGTTAATCTGAAAGTGCCGTGGCCTACTAGCAATGTTCGCCACATTTCCGATCTTAAGATAGACCGGGCGGGAATTCTTTTTATTACGTCAGCAAGCGATCCTGGGAACGATGGGCCATTCGAGTCTGCTGTTTACGTTGCAGGTGCGTTTGAGATTAGTGGAAATGGAATTGAATTTCGCCAAAACCCCGAACTTGTTCCCCTGTACCGCTATGACTACCACAAGATTGAAGCGATCGAACTCGTACCGGGTGCAGGGGGTGGCGTAATAGTAGGTACAGATGATGAAAATATGGGTTCATTTGTGTATGTAGGTGGTGGAAGTGGCTGATGCCTTGCTTTGCAGGAGTAGGTGTAGTTAACGCGATCGCACTTTTTATCCTCGGTGCTTACCCATTTACTCACCAGGTTCAAATTTTACACATTTCTACACATTCCTACACATTAAATCGGAACAACAGCACATCTCCTTCCTGCACAACATACTCTTTTCCTTCGCTGCGAACTAAACCTTTTTCCTTCGCAGCAGTCATTGAGCCAGTTGCTACCAAATCTTTATAAGCAACAGTTTCAGCGCGAATAAAACCGCGCTCAAAATCCGTGTGAATCACACCAGCAGCTTGCGGTGCCAACATTCCAGCGTTAATCGTCCAAGCGCGAGTTTCCTTCGGCCCAGCGGTAAAATAAGTACGCAATCCCAATAGTTCGTAAGTGGCGCGAATTAAAGATTTTAAACCGCCTTCTTCAACGCCCAAAGATGCCAAGAATTCTCCCCTTTCTGACTCTGGTAATTCGACTAATTCCGATTCGACTTGGGCGGAAACAATTACGACTTGAGCTTTTTCTTGAGCCGCAATTTGCCGCACCTGTTCTACATATTCATTACCCGTAGCCAAGTCATCTTCAGACACATTAGCGGCATAAATTATTGGCTTATAAGTGAGCAAACCCAAACCCTTAATTGATTCAACTTCTTCTTCAGTTAAAGTAACCTGCCGGGCTGGTTTACCTTCATTCAAGACGACACTTAATTTCTCCAAAGCTGACAATTCAATCTGGGCTTCTTTGCTGGTACGAGCCATTTTGCGGGTGCGATCTATCTTGCGCTCAATTTGCGACAAATCGGCTAAAATCAACTCTAGATTGATGATTTCAATATCTCGCCCTGGTTCTACAGAACCGGCAACGTGGATAATGTCATCATTCTCAAAGCAACGCACTACATGAACTATGGCATCTACTTCTCGAATATGGGATAAAAATTGATTGCCCAGTCCTTCCCCCTGGCTAGCACCTTTCACCAACCCGGCAATATCTACAAACTCGACGCGAGTTGGAACAATTTGGTCGGAATTGGAAATTTTAGCCAGAACATTTAATCTTTCATCTGGCACTGCAACGACGCCGACATTGGGTTCGATGGTACAAAATGGAAAGTTGGCTGCTTGCGCTTTGGCATTAGCAACCAAGGCGTTAAATAGGGTGGATTTACCAACGTTAGGAAGACCAACAATTCCGGCTCTTAGCATCTTAGTTTGGGGGTAAAAACTGGGTAAATTTGATTTTAGACTGTTTAGGGAACGGTTTGAGGAATTGGCCCTGGAACCGTTTGGGGAATGGGTGCTGGTACTGGTTCTGGCACAGGTGCTGGAATTGGCTGAGGCACTGGCCCAGGCACAGGTTCTGGTACTGGCGGTTCGGGAATGGGATTGGGTATGGGTTCTGGTATGGGACTGGGAATCTGCGGTTCGGGGAAAGGAAGAGGACTGGGATTAATCATCTAAAACCTCGTGGGAGCATGGAAACCACCATCTTTTAAGTGGTGGAGGAAATGCGACGCGGCATTTAAAAATGCCGTCCCCTTAAAAGGGTGGACAAGTAGAGGAGTAGTACTTGTCCAATTTCCCTGTAAGCCGGGAATGCCTTGCTACTCCAGTAAAGTGAGCCTCGCCAATGTTATCGGTCGGTACTATCCAAACAGCACTGTTTTACCCCTCGTAAAACTGTTTAACCATTTGGTTCTAGAGCTACGGACTGGCTACGCATCCGTAGGTAGGAACTTTAACACTTGCCAATAATGTAGTTCCTTGCGGGACTGAGGCTGGTCAGCTACCTTGCATTTTGGAGGCATGATGCTCCGTCTATGCAAGAGCGGGGTGCTGACGAGAATCTTCATTAAATCGTTCGACCCTATCAAATTAGGTAAAAACTGCTAAAATTGCATCCTCCTGAATAGCTACGCCCTAGCATATTCCCTTTGAATAGTGTATCCAGATTTAATACTGTAGCAGTAAGATTAGTTTCATGTCATTTGTCTCAGATTCTCAAGCAAAAACGCCATTGCTGGACGCCCTGCGGGAATATGTTAACAATTCCCATGCGGCGTTTTACACGCCGGGACACAAGCAGGGACAAGGAGTTTCTCAGCAGATCTTAGAATTACTGGGTGATGAGGTGTTTCGATCGGACCTCACCGAGTTGCCGGGATTGGATCATCTGTCTGCACCAGAAAATACGCTCCGATCGGCGCAAGAATTGGCAGCAGCGGCGTTTGGAGCCGAATTTACCTGGTTTTTGGTGAATGGTTCGACTGCTGGGGTGATGGCGGCGATTTTGGCGACTTGTCGGACTGGGGACAAAATTATTTTGCCTCGAAATGTACATCAGTCTGCGATCGCAGGTTTAATCCTTTCCGGTGCTATACCGATTTTCGTTAATCCAGAATACGACCCCAACCTAGATATCGCCCACAGTATTACGCCTTCTTCCTTGGCAGATGCACTACAGCAGCATCCAGACGCTAAGGCAGTCATGATGGTTTACCCAACTTATTATGGCGTTTGTGGAGATGTGGAAGCGATCGCACATCTTGCCCATCAACACAACATCCCTCTGCTGGTGGACGAAGCCCACGGCCCCCATTTTACCTTTCATCGCGACTTGCCGCCTTCAGCCTTATCAGCTGGCGCTGATTTGACAGTCCAATCTATCCACAAAGTTCTCAGCGCCTTAACTCAGGCATCCATGTTACACATTCGGGGTAGCAGAGTCGATCGCGATCGCCTCTGCAAAGCCTTACAATTAGTGCAGTCCAGCAGTCCCAGTTATTTATTGCTAGCTTCCCTAGATGCGGCGCGTCAGCAGATGGGATTGCATGGCGAACAGCTGATGAAGAGGACATTGCAGTTAGCGGATGAAGCGAGAACCAGAATCAGCGAAATTCCGGGATTATCTGTGTTAGAAACCACATATACACCAGGTTTTGTGGCGATCGATCGAACGCGCCTGACTGTGACTGTTTCCCGCTTAGGTTTGACGGGATTTGAAGTGGATGAAATACTATATCAACACAGTGTAATAGCTGAGTTCCCATCAATGGAACATCTAACTTTTATTATCAGTCTGGGGAATAAAGAAGAAGATATTGTGAAATTAGTGCAAGCTTTCGCCACATTAGCCAAAAAATATCAAACAGCGAGTTATCCTGTTAAGAAGACGAGAGGTCTGGATTTCGTTGAGATGCCCGATCGTTACGAGATGCCCCTGATTTCACCCCGCGAAGCTTTCTTTGCTTCGACGGAAACATTACCCTTTGAACAGATAAGCCAACGCATTAGTGCTGAACTGGTTTGTCCTTATCCACCAGGGATTCCCATTTTGATGCCCGGTGAAGTGATTACCTCAACCGCCCTGGAATACCTATCAACCATTAAAGCAATGGGCGGAACGATTAGCGGTTGTACAGATCCAACCTTACGAACCTTAAAAGTTGTGAAAAATTGACACTTGTCATTTTGTCAAAGTCCTTTGTATTTTTCTAATGACCAATGACCGATGACTAATTACTAACGTTGGATGTAATTGTGGAACGCAGTTCTTGATATTTAAAAGCTTTAGCGTAGTCCCCTAAAGCATAGCAAGCAACTTTCAGGCTTCCTAGTGCCTGCTGTTCAACGCGATCGTCTTGGATTTGCCGTGCTAAAGCCAAGCGCTGTTCGTAGCACTCGATCGCCAGATCGAAGTTTCCTAAAGCTTCATAAGCAACTCCTAAGCTTCCTAACGTTTGTTCTTCTACTCGAAGGTCTTGAGTATCTTTTGCCAGAGTCAAGCGCTGCTGGTAGTATTCGATCGCTTGGGTATAATTACCCAGAGCGTAGCAAGCACTGCCCAGATTTCTCAGCACCTGTCCTTCCCCCCGCAAGTCTTGGATATTCCGCGCCAAAGCCAAGCGCTGCTGGTAGTATTCAATTGCTGTGGGGTAATCACCCAGGGAATAAAAAGCATTTCCCAAATTTCTCAGCAGCTGACCTTCTCCTTTGCGGTCTTTGATTTTCCGCATCAGCGTCAAGCTTTGCTGCTGGTAGTCAATTGCCTTGGTGTAATCTCCCAAAGCCTTGTAAGCAAGTCCCAGATTGTTGAGTGCTGCCACCTCTCCTCGGCAGTCTTGAATTTCCATCGCAATTATTAAGCTTTGCTGCTGATACTCGATCGCTTTGAGGTGGTCTTCCAGGTGACGGTAAGCATTTCCCAGATTCCCCAGGGCCAGTCCTTCCGCACGACGATCTTGGGTATCTTTTGCGATCTCCAACCATTGCTGGTAGTAATTAATCGCTTTAACGTACTCACCCAGAGCATAGCAAGCATTTCCCAGATTCCCCAGCACCTTTCCCTCTCCCCGGCGGCATTCGATGTCCCGGTAGATCGAGAGTGCCTGCTGGAAATACTGTAATCCCGCTTTAAATTGGCTAGCCTGATGCTGTTCGATTCCTTGGTCTACCAGTCGGTTTGCCTGGGCCAGTTTGTTGTTTTCCGTTTCCTCCCGCAGTTTGCCTACCTCGTCTCCCTCCAACAAGAAAGCAATTGTTGTACGCTCATTTTCAGGAATACCTTTTATAGGCTTGTGGTCTGGTTGACGACCCTGGCTGTCCATATATGCTACCTCTCAAAAACGCCCTTCCTGGCAGTATCCCCATCTTTAGGCTGGGAAGGCATGACCTGGATCACTGAAAAAATGTTAATTTGATACGTTTCCACGAATAAAATTAACTCTTTGTTGTATTATTCCCAGATCTGGGCGTGGATCTCTCAATATAGTAGAGACGTTTTTTGATAAAAACCGTAATATGACAGCAAGATATGCCTTTTTTTGGTATCCCAAATTCTTTGCAACGCTGGTTACGCTTGTAGGCTTGTTAGGCAGCTATATGGTGCTGCCCGCCGGAGGCATAGCTGACCCCAGGCAAAAGGGAGTAACCGGCTTCTGCATCGCCAATAATTCCGGTGCAGAAGCCGAAGACTGGGCCAAAAAGGGGCTAGGGCCGCTACGCGGAAGTCAAAAATTCAGGAGACGATTAAATCGGCAGTATTAAAGCTTTTTATTTGTAATTCTGAAAATTCCTGGGCTTCTTTTTGAGAGGTTTTGTGTATTGGATTACAGTTCTCTTGTGCAGTTTCGCAACTTTCCTGCTCGGCTGCAAATAGTGGAGTTCCTATATGGCAACCCTTCCACGCACCTTGCACTGATACGCCAAGCATTTCGCAAGACCCGCCCCGCCGCCCAATGGGGTTGTAATATTTACAATACTTGCACGCTGAAACAGGGAGATTTAGGGTTTTCATAAGAGGATTCCTTTTAAAAGTATTTTCATGCCAAAACTGGCCAACCTTTTTTAAAGTATGCAGCAAAATTTTACAACTCTGCTTAAATTGTAGTATTTGCTATAAAAACCTTGCATTTCATTACAAAAAATCATGAAGGTAATTTACACAAGCATTAGTATTAACTCTACTTAAGTTAAGCAAATGCAACATCAATTCAAATTACCGATAATTTGTGATCCCCGACACACTAATTGGGTAAGTAATGGCGTTACAAGTTGCGTTGGGATGGGTCATTATGTGTGTGAAGTATAGACGTTGGGGATCGAACCAAAGTTTCCGGTAGCTTAATCTACCTGTAGGCAGAGGGCGATCGCTACTATTATGATAGTCACTTTTTAGGCAGGCGGCTGGGCGCTAGAGGCAGCAATAACTTCTTTGGCGTAGCTTTTCTGGTAGACTTGGCTAAATTCTGCGCCCAAAAACAAAATTTGAGCCGAATAAAAAACCCAGGTAAGAATGCTTACGAGGGAGCCTGCTGCGCCATAAGCAGAAGTTAAACCAGTCTTCCCCAGATAGAAACCAAGCAGGAACTTACCGATCTCGAATAGTACCGCCGCGATCCCCGCCCCGATCCAAACATCTCCCCAAACAATTTTGGCATCCGGCAGGATTTTATAAATCATTGCAAACAGCACCACAAGAGGTAGTTTTAACTTTAGGAGCAAGATTGGAGACGCTGCTAGTTCCCGAAGCTGAATCGCACCCTTCACCCCTCCATCAAAAACAACCGCAGCGGATCTAAACGGATATACCAAGGCAAAGGTCTATCTTTAAGAACAACCCATTTTTCTTTAAAAACCTCCGCTTGCAAGTGATAATCTTTAGCATTTACTGGCGGCGCGTGCAGCTTCAAATAAAGAGTGATTCTGTGAGGAGTTTCACTCGTCTGCACCACCCAACACAAAAACGTATTCTCTTTATTATCATCTTCTGGAAAAGTGAAATGATGAGCGCGAATTCCCACATACGCCAACGGGTTAGGAATTGGCTCAATTACCCGCAAAGTGCAACCCCAATCTAAAGCTTTAACCTCTCTTAGCCCCTCCTTATCAAAGTGGATTTGGCAGACATCTGCGCGAGAGAAATTCTTGCATCCAGTCAATTGAGCTACAGTGAAAGTGCGGGGATGCTCAAAAATATCTTCCTTCCCACCATAAGCAGCAACTTTGCCTTCCGAAAGCACCAACAAATTTTGACAAATTCGATAAGCTTCTTCCAAATTGTGAGTAACAAATAACGTCACGCCTCGATAATTAGAAAGCGTCTCAATTAACTGTTTTTCCAACTGACTGCGTAAGTAAGTGTCGAGTGCAGAAAAAGGCTCATCCAACAGCAAAATTTCTGGTTCAATAGCTAAAGCCCTCGCCAAAGCGACTCGCTGCTGCTGTCCACCAGAAAGTTCGCGAGGATATCGGTTTTCCAATTCCTGCAATTGCACCAAAGTTAGTTGTTCTCTTACTCGCTGATTTCGTTCTAAGTTGGATAACTTTGGCAAACCAAAAGCGATATTTTCAGCCACAGTCATGTGAGGAAACAAAGCGTAATTCTGAAACAGAAATCCAACTCGTCGCTGATGACTGGGTAAGTTAATTCCTTTTTCAGAATCAAACAAAACCTGCCCATTGAGAACAATTTGTCCCCGCGTAGGATTTGACAAACCAGCAATGCAGCGAAGCATCATGCTTTTCCCAGCACCGGAAGCACCCAACACGCCCAACGTTTCCCCAGCTAGGTTGAATGCGACTGATAGGGAAAAGTCTGAAAGTTGCTTTTCGATATTCACAAATAGTTGTGAATTGTGCTTATGGAATTGGCTTTGGAGAATTTGGTATTGATAATTTTTCTTTTTGCCTATTCCATATTTCCGATTCTCCAACCAATAATTAACAGCCGTGAGAACTGATAAACAAATAGATAAAATAACCAAAACCCAAATTAGGGCTAGATTCATATCCCCCGCTTCTACTGCAAAATAGATAGCTAATGGGATAGTTTGCGTCTGTCCTGGAATATTGCCAGCAAGCATCAAAGTTGCACCAAATTCACCCAACGCACGGGTAAAAGTGAGAATTGTTCCCGCTACAATTCCTGGTAATGCCAAAGGTAAAGTAATCCGCCAAAACACTCTCCATTCGGAAGCTCCAAGAGTTCTGGCAGCACTAATAAGATTAGGATCGATTTGTTCAAATGCTCCCAATGCTGTTTTGTACATCAATGGAAAAGCTACTACGGTTGCCGCGATAACTGTAGCAGGCCATGAGAAAATAATTGTTATTCCCAATTGCCATAATATTTGTCCGATCGGGCCGTTTTTACCAAGCAGCAATAGTAACAAAAAGCCGACTACTGTCGGTGGTAAAACGAGAGGAGAAATAAAAATTCCTTCAATTAATCCTTTACCTTTGCCGCGATATCCCAGCATCCACCTTGCTGCCGCAATTCCTAGAAAGAAGGTGATAATTGTGGCGATGAAAGCTGTTTTTAGGGATATCCATAATGGGGATAAGTCATTAGTCATTGGGAAATTTTAAATTGCAGATTTTAATAAGATTGCTCTCGTCAAATTATCTGTTGTCATCGTTTGGTTTAATTTTTTACCGCAGATGTAGGCGCTTCGCCTTCCCGTAGGGTAGACAGATGCACGCAGATGCACGCAGATAAGAATAAGAACAAGAATTTTTTAGGTAACCCATAACCTAATAACTAGCAACTTACGTTATTAGCTATTAGACATTGTAAAACCGTACTTCTCAAATACTGCTTTGGCGAGATTGCTAGAGAGAAATTGCACAAATTCCCTGGCGGTAGGGATGTTTTTACTGTTTTTCAGCACTGCTACCGGATATACAATAGGAGAATGTAAATTTTCGGGTGCGATCGGCCCCTGTTTAACTCCATTAGATTGCTTCGCATCAGTTATGTAAACAATCCCAGCATCCACATTTCCCGTTTCCACGTAGGTAAGCACCTGACGCACGT
The DNA here is from genome assembly GCA_949128025.1 of Oscillatoriales cyanobacterium PMM_0008. Taxonomy (GTDB): domain Bacteria; phylum Cyanobacteriota; class Cyanobacteriia; order Cyanobacteriales; family Aerosakkonemataceae; genus Argonema. Next base: position 12,761 of record CASBRD010000063.1, read on the forward strand.
TGTTGGCGTAAACAATTTTCGGTTTGATTTGCTCGAAAATACCCAAATTATTTAGCACTTCTTGTGCATATTGTCCAGCCGGTACACTTCTGGGTTCCCCAATCGCAATTCGCTTCACCTGCGAACTGGTTAAATCTCTGAAACTCGTTAGTGCAGGCGCATTTTTAGGTGTAATTAAAACAATGCGGTTATTCAGCAGAGTTTTGCGAGTTTCTGTAATCAGCAATCCCTTTTCCTGCAAAGCATCCATTTGTTTAGCTGCTGCTGAGAAAAACACATCAACGGGGGCCCCTTGTTCGATCTGTTGCTGGAGGGCACCGGAAGCGCCAAAATTATACGTAACGGCGATATTCGGCTTGCTGCGGGTATAAATTCGCTTAATTTCTTGCAAAGATTCGGTGAGACTAATGGCGGCGGATACGGTTAATGGCGATCGCCCCTGCGCGATCGCAAAATATCCCGTTTTTACATAACCGAAGCCGACTGCTAACAGCACTACAGCAGCTATCCCAGCGATAAAGGTAACGATCCGTCTTCTTTTCATTTGCTTGATGCGATCGCGCTATGCGTTAAATGCAAAACCAGTTCCGATCGGCCCAAATGTCTAAAACTTTTATAAAGCATTTCTACTTTCTCCCCATAGCCAAGTATTCTTAACACTGGTTTGCTTGAGAATGCGTCAAGACTTTGGGGCGACTCAAGAACTTGAGCTTATTATCCCCCGATACTAAGAAACTGGCATAACTCAGCAGATTTAGATATTTCGATGGGGTGAAAGACATGAAACGAGTAGCAATTAACGGGTTTGGACGGATTGGACGGGCTTTTATGCGGATAGCGCATCAAAACCCGGATGTGGAAGTCGTCGCCGTCAACGACGTTGCATTAAAACCCGACTTAGCAGCATACCTATTGCAGTATGACTCGATCTACGGTCGCTTCCCCGCAGATGAAGTGACTCCCGGCGAAAAAGGTCTTAAGATTGCCGATCGCGAAATCCCCCTTTTGGCAGAAAGAGACCCCGCCGCCCTGCCTTGGAAAGACATGGGAATTGATGTCGTAATTGAGTCTACCGGCGTCTTTCGCAGCGCTGACAAAGCTGGTTTGCACGTGCAAGCTGGGGCCAAAAAAGTGATTATCAGTGCGCCTGCCAAGGGCGAGGCAGTCCCCACCTTCGTATTTGGCGTCAATCACGAAAAATACGACAAAGAGCGAGATGATGTCATCTCAGCTGCTTCCTGTACCACCAATTGCTTATCGCCTCTAGCCAAAATCCTCAACGATGAATTTGGCATTGATAAAGGTTGGATGACTACAATACACGCCTACACTGCCGATCAGCGTCTGGTAGATATGGGACATCCCGAAGAGTGGGCTCGCGGACGCGCTGCCGCTCAGAACATTGTACCAACTACAACGGGTGCAGCTACAGCAGTTGGGTTGGTTTTACCCGAACTGAAAGGGCGTCTTGATGGGATCGCTTTGCGCGTACCTACTCCCACGGGTTCAGTCACCGACTTGAATGCGTTATTGCAAAAGTCGGTAACGGCAGAGGAAGTTAACGACGCCTTCCGCAAGTATGCCGCCAATTCGATGAAAGCAATTCTGAAAGTGAGCGATTTGCCCTTGGTTTCTACCGACTGTGTAGGCGATCCTCACTCCGCAATTGTGAATTTGCGATCGACTAGCGTACTTGATGGTAACTTCGTCAAAGTTCTCGCTTATTACGATAATGAGTGGGGTTACTCCAACCGCCTGGTCGATTTAACAATCTACATCTAGAACCTTAGAAACCGGGTTTTTTGGAGAAACCGGGTTTCTGTATAGCTTTGTAGCCATTTCTTTGCTTTGTTGGGTTGAGTGAAGCGAAACCCAACAAAGCAAAGCTTAGAAACCCGGTTTCTTCAGCCTGATTGAGAATGGTGTAAGAGGTGAGTTAGGAAGCTAAATAAAATCTTGCTGGTTAATCAAATTAGCCTGTATTCCATTGAAAGTAGCTAACAGTTCGTTGCTGCTTTTTACGGTGATGATAGTGTTGTTGCTGCTTTGCCCGATCGCCAATTGCCCAAAACTCAAACCACCACCCAAACTCATTAAATCTTGACCATCTTGGAAGTCTGTTATTATATCACTTCCTTTACCAGATGTCAAGATAAATGTATCGCGATCGCTACCACCTGTCAGCAGGTCATTACCTAAATCGCCAATCAGCACATCATTGCCAGCACCACCGATCAGCGTGTCATTATCTTTACCACCGACGAGGGTATCATCCCCATCTTCCCCATTCAGCTTATCCTCTCCTTCATTGCCAAAAAGCAAGTCATTGCCAGCACCGCCGCAGAGTTCATCGCGATCGCCATTTGGCCCGATCGGAGTCGGACTACCATTACCGCCATACATCGTGTCATTTCCATCACCACCGCACAAACTGTCATTACCTAAATCTCCGTACAATATGTCATCGCCAGCATCGCCAAATACGATGTCATCATTTTTACCACCGCGTACCGTATCATTACCATCTTCGCCAAAGATAGTATCATTGCCAGCATTACCATTAATCAAATCATCGCCGCTACCACCAAAGATTAAATCGATACCAGATAAATCGTCGTTATCGCCAAAAATGGTATCGTTACCCTTATCTCCACCCAGGGTATCATTACCTCGATCGCCATAAATCAAGTCATCATTTTGACCGCCGCGCACTAAATCGTTATCTTGACCGCCGCGCAAGGTATCATTGCCTTCATTACCGTTTATAATGTCGTCGCCAGCGTTACCGTTGAGTACGTCGTTACCTTGATTACCGGAAATCCAATCGCGATCGGCCCCACCAAAAGCAGTATCATTACCTTGACCGCCGTATAAATTATCGTTACCTGCTTTCCCTAACAGCAAATCATCGCCACCGTTACCGTAAAATGCGTCATTGACAGTAGTACCAATCAGGGTATCATTGCTGTCATTCCCAAATTGAGTTATATCAACTAGATTCAGCGCCACCGAAACACCAGGAAGATTGTTAATATCGGGACGGACAATCGACTCGCAAAAACAATCTGCATCTGTCGATACAGTAGCACCATTGACTATTAAAGCAAAAGATGTATTAGCGCTAGCATTACCTGAGTCTGTAGCTTTCACAGACAGAACAATCGTCCCCACATCGCTACTCGTGGGAATACCAACTAAATTGCGAGTGAAAGGATTAAAGAACAACCAATTCGGTAAAGTATTGCCATTAGCAAGTGTGGCGCTATAAGTTAAACTATCGCCAAAATCGATATCCTTGAAAGTATCAGTAGCGAAAGTAAAATTGAACAAACTATTGGTATTAGTCGTTTGAAATGGAATTGCTGCATTGACAAAAGGTGCATCATTAACTGGGTTAATTGTCAAGTTAACAGCAGCAGGATTTGGCGCATAATTAGCACTGTCAGAAGCAATCCAATTGAAACTCGTATTTCCATTCCAATCAGCAGTAGGAATAAAGCGAATATTCCCTAAATCACTCGCCGAAATCTCTTGATTAACAGTCACATTGCTACTACTTAATTGCAACGTACCGTTATTGGGAAGAGAAGTAATTTTGATTTTGTTGAGACTATCGCCATTCGGGTCAGTAAATTTGCTCGTAAAGTCAGTAGCAGCAAAGGCGATAGTGGTATCTTCATCAGCAGTTTTAGTGATATTGCTAACTGTTGGTACGCCATCATCATTCAGGATTGTACCAACAGCTTGATTATCAGCAAGCGCCGCATTACTAAGGTTAGAAAGATTGACCAGAAAATTTTTGTCATTTTCTACAGTTGTATTACCAATCACCCCAACAGTGATATTTTTCTGAGTTTCGCCTGGATTGAAAGTCAGAGTTCCCGATGCACTGTTATAGTCAACGCCAGCAGTGGAAATTCCGTTAGCAGTCGCGTAATTAACCGTGACAGTTTGATAGGTAGGATTCGATAAAGTAACGGGGAAGATAAAATTGGTAGTACCAGATTGACCTTCATTTTGACTAACATCACCAATCGCAATTGTCGGTATGCTATCATCATTGTTGATAGTTCCCACAGCAGCGCCGTTAGTGATAGCTGCATTAACGGGAGTGGTGAGATTTAGATTGAAAGTTTCGTTGGTTTCATATTTGTTATCACCATTTGAGACAACGGTAATTGTTTTTTGCGTTTCCCCTGGATTGAAAATCAGATTCCCAGAAGTGCTGGTGTAATCGCTATCTGCGGTAGTAGCAGTTCCATCAGCGGTGTTGTAATTAACGCTGATAGTTTGAGAACTGATATTACTTAAAGTGATATTGAAACTGTGATTAACAGTGCCACTATTTCCTTCATTTTGAGCAGTAGGATTGCTGATAGAAATTGCCGGTAACGGGTCATCATTGCTGATAGTTCCTACACCAGTATCATCGGCAATCGTCGCGTTGGTGGGGTTAGTGAGTTTAACCGCAAAAGTTTCGTCAGTTTCGTATTTGGTGTCGCCATTAACGACAACAGAGACAGTTTTTTGCGTTTCCCCTGGATTGAAAGTGAGACTACCAGAAGCGCTGGTGTAGTCGCCATCGGCGGTAGTCGCGGTGCTATTTTGGGTGGCGTAGTTGACGGTGACAGGTAGACCCGCCGCTGTATTTAAGCTAACCGTAAAGTTTAAGTTAGTTGTGCCGCTATTTCCTTCTGCTTGAGAGATATCGCTGATGGAAAGAGTCGGAGGTACATCGTTATCAATTATCTGCACAGTGGCAGAATTTTGACTACCAATGGAAACGCCGGAACTGGGATTTGCTAACGAGATGGTAAAGTTTTCCGTTCCTTCTGTTAAAATATCGTCGTTGATGGGAATCGTGACTGTTTTACTGGTATCGCCGCTGGCAAAGTTGATAGTTTGAGTAGTATTAGTAAAATCAGTTCCACCTGTAGCAGTTCCGTTGGCGAACTGCACTTGAACGCTACCAGTGCTGTTGGTGAAACCAGTGCGATTAAGGGTGACAGTTGCACCAATTACTGTACCATCTTCGTTGACTTGATAACTAGCTTGGGAAAATTCAACCGTCGCATCATCATTAGTAATACTTCCCGCTATCGCCGTGGTAGTGACAACATTGTAATTGCTACCAGTCGCTAAAGTTAATTGAACCGTTTCATCTAGTTCAACCGTTGAATCAGCAGTC
>CASBRD010000064.1 GCA_949128025.1 Oscillatoriales cyanobacterium PMM_0008
ATAAATTTTATTGCCGTAGGTTGGGTTGAACAGAGTGAAACCCAACTTTAGCTTTAAGTTCGGGTTGGGTTTCGTTCCTCAACCCAACCTACAGATATCATAAGTGATTAACCGGACATAATATGCCGCTTTTCAACTCGTTCCTAATTAATTTATGCCTACCGATAGAGCCAAAATCTAAAAATGGTTTTTAGATTAAGAAACAGCTTTAAACGGATTAATAAAAAATTAGGCAATAAAATGAAAAACGGCAACCTAGCTACGCCGAAAACCCTTGAAAGGTTCCTGCGTAGCGATACAGTTGAGGCTAAATTGCACTTGTACGAACGAGCGATCGCGAACAAGCCGAAGTTGCCTTGCGACAAAGGGAAGAATTGCTATGCCAAAAAGCCTGCGAACTCGAACAAACCCTGCACGAGCTACAAAAAACTCAAACCCAACTTATTCAGAGCGAAAAAATGTCGAGTTTGGGGCAATTAGTTGCAGGTGTAGCTCACGAAATTAACAATCCCGTCAACTTTATTTACGGCAATATCGATCCGGCTAGAAACTACATTCAAAACCTGTTAGAACTCCTAGAACTTTACCAGCACCACTGTCCCCTCCCAGGCTCTGAAATTGAAGACAAAGCCGAAGATATTGACCTGGAATTCGTCAAGCAGGATTTACCGAAACTGTTGGAATCAATGCGGGTGGGATCGGATCGTATTCGCGAAATAGTGCGTAGTCTCCGCTACTTTTCCCGCACCGATGAAGCCGAGATGAAAGATGTTGATATTCACGAAGGCATCGACAGTAGTCTGTTGATTTTGCAAAACCGTCTCAAAGCTAATGGCGATTATCCCGGCATTCAGGTTATCCAAGAATATGCCGACCTGCCCAAAGTGGAGTGCTACCCCGGACAGCTCAACCAAGTGCTTATGAATATTCTAAGTAATGCGATCGATGCTATGCAAGAAGGCTGTCAGGTACAGGGTGTAAAGTGTGGGAATACACCAACCATTTGGATTCGCACCAAAGTTTTGGACAACCGCATTACCATTCAGATTGTTGACAATGGGCCGGGTATGAAAGACGCCGTTCGTCAGCGTCTGTTTGACCCATTCTTCACAACCAAGCCAGTTGGTAAGGGTACAGGTCTTGGTTTATCTATAAGTTATCAGATTATAGTTGAAAAGCATGGCGGTCAATTGCATTGCTTTAGCCAGCCGGGAGAAGGTACGGAATTTGCGATCGAAATACCACTCCGGCAGAGCAAAAGCTAAGGGCTAGCAGTAGGGCGGGGAGTGTCAACATCCCCTCTATGTCTAGAGCGCGATGTGAAACAAAAAGAAGGAGCGGTACAGAGCTTTAAAAAAACATAAACTAAAATTTTACTGTTGAATTTTGTCAACAGATGAATACGCGATCGCCCAATCTTCTTCTGTATGAATAACCATCACTTTGATTTTAGATGCTGGTGTAGCAATATCTCGATCTAAAGGAGAATCGGCATTTTTAACTAAATCTAATTTTAATCCCAAAAATTCCAATCCAGCACAGGTTTTTTCCCTCACCAAAACAGAATTTTCGCCTACTCCAGCAGTGAAAACTAACACATCTAATCCGCCAAGACTAACTAACATTGCACCGATGGCTTTTTTCAGGCGATCGATATACATTTCAAATGCCAGTTCTGCTTGTTGATTTCCTTCAGTTATTGCTGCTAAAATTGAGCGTAAATCTGCTGATAATCCTGAAATTCCTTTTAAACCTGATTCTTTATTCAGTAGAGTATCTAATTGAGTCGCATTAAAGTCATATTCGCGGATTAAATGAATTAGAATTGCGGGATCGATTGAACCACTACGAGTTCCCATCATTAAACCTTCAAGGGGAGTAAAACCCATTGTCGTATCAATACTAATTCCATCTTTAATCGCCGCGAGAGAGCAACCATTACCTAGATGACAGGTAATAATTTTCAGAGATTCTAGGGGTTTATTGAGGATTTGGGCTGTACGCTGACTGCAATATTGATGACTAATTCCATGAAATCCATAACGACGAATTCCTTTTGTAAACCATTGATAGGGAATAGGATATACAGCATTTTTTAGGGGTAGCTGACTATGAAAAGCTGTATCAAACACAGCTACTTGGGGTATATTTGGTAATAATTGTTCAATGATTTCGATTCCTTCTAAATTAGCAGGATTATGATTGGGTGCAAGCAGAGATAAACGGGCGATCGCTTCTTTAACCGCCGGGGTAATTATTGTTGCTTCTGAGTAGTCTGTACCCCCATGTACTACGCGATGTCCAACCAGATTAATTTCTGGTAAATTATCAATAACTTTAGTTTCACCCTCAACTAAAGTATCAAGCATCTGGGCGATCGCCGTTTGACGATTATTAGTATTAAGATGCGTTTTTAACTTGTGTTCTGGAGTTTTAACTGTTAATTCTCCTCCTTCTGCTATTACAGTCCAATCAATATGCGCTGACCATAATGGTTGCAATGGGGTTAGGGGTGATGCGGTTTTTGGTAGTTCGTATAAGGAACTTTTCTGACTACTCGAACCGGCGTTGAGAACTAAAATTTTCATGGTTTTAAGTTAATTAAGTTCCTGTGCATCCTGTTAATTTTAGGACTGACGCACCCATTTTTGGCGTAGGGGCGGGTTTAGCCGATAAATTAAGCATTTCACAGATATCCCTAATCCAAAACCCGCCCCGACAATGCTTGATTTTTCGTGATTTTGCGTAAGTCCTGAATATTTTAATGATAAGGCCATTTCCAATTCGTAATCTCTGGCTTATCAATCCCCTGCTCGTGAGAATGGTGCAGATTTTCGATAATCTGATTCTTCATTTTTTCCTTAAGATATGCAGCCGTAGATCCTAGTTTAGGCACACGATCGATGACATCAATTACTAAATTAAAGCGATCGACCTGATTCTCAATTGCCAATTCCAAAGGAGTGTTAATATTTCCCTTTTCCTTGTAACCACGAACATGAATGCGATCCTGATTACTACGACGATAGATAAGTTTGTGAATTAACCAAGGATAGCCATGAAAGTTGAATATTACAGGCTTATCGGTGGTGAATAAACTATCAAAATCCCAATCTGATAAGCCGTGAGGATGTTCACCCTCTGGCGTCAGCTTAAACAAATCGACGATGTTAATAAAACGTACCTTCAGGTCGGGTAATTCTTCACGTAAAATCGCCGTTGCTGCTAACGATTCCATTGTCAGAATATCCCCACAACAAGCCATCACAACATCAGGAATATTTGGTTGTTTACCCCAATTATCGTTGCTTGCCCATTCCCAAATGCTAATCCCTTTCGTACAATGTTTGATTGCCTCATCCATACTCAAATATTGCAGGTGCATCTGCTTATCCGCGACGATAACATTGACATAATCGCTACTTCGCAGACAGTGATCGCCGACAGAGAGTAAACAATTAGCATCAGGGGGAAAATAGACCCGAACTATATCAGGACTCTTATTAGTGACGACATCAATAAAACCCGGATCTTGATGACTAAAACCGTTGTGATCTTGTCGCCAAACTAGAGAAGACAAGAGAATATTTAAAGAAGAGACTGAAGCTCGCCAAGGTACTTCTTTTTGACAAATATCTAACCATTTGGCGTGTTGGTTAAACATCGAGTCAATCACATGAGCAAAAGCTTCATAAGTATTGAATAAACCATGTCTTCCTGTGAGCAAATACCCTTCTAACCAACCTTCAAGAGTATGTTCGCTTAACATTTCCATCACTCGACCATCACATGATAACAAACTACCATCCGCATCTTCAGGCAAAATATTAGCCATCCATGCTTTCTGTGTTACTTCGTAGATATCTTGCAAACGGTTGGAAGCAGTTTCATCAGGGCCAAAAACACGGAAATTCTGCATATTATTTCGCATCACTTCCCGCAAAAATTGACCGAGAATGGCGGTATTTTCAACTTCTATTGTGCCAGGGTTGTCTATTTTTACGGCCAAATTACGAAAATCGGGTAATTTAAGTTTCTTCCTTAATAAACCACCATTAGCGTGAGGATTGGCACTCATTCGGCGATGTCCTTTGGGTGCTAGTTCCTTAAGTTCAGGGATCAAAGTACCGTTTTCATCAAACAATTCTTCTGGTTTATAACTCTTCATCCATTGTTCTAACATTTGGACGTGCTGCGGGTTGCTGTGCATTCCACCCATCGGTACTTGATGCGATCGCCAGAAACCTTCCACTTTATGATGATCTACTTCTTTTGGCCCTGTCCAACCTTTAGGAGTTCGGAGGATAATCATTGGCCAAAACGGACGTTTTGCCACACCGCTACTGCGTGCTTCCTGTTGAATGGCGCGTATTTCTTGAATACAAATTTCCATTGTAGCAGCCATTTTTTGGTGCATAATCTCAGGCTCGTCACCTTCAACAAAGTAGGGTTTGTAACCGTAACCTTGGAATAAACTTTCTAATTCTTGATGATTAATCCGAGCAAGAATGGTAGGATTGGCAATCTTATAACCATTGAGGTTAAGGATTGGTAAAACTGCACCATCTCGAATCGGATTCAGGAATTTATTCGAGTGCCAAGCGGTGGCTAATGGCCCCGTTTCCGCTTCGCCATCACCCACGACTACAGACACAATCAGGTCAGGATTATCGAATGCAGCACCGTAGGCGTGGGAAAGACTGTAACCTAATTCCCCTCCTTCATGAATTGAACCAGGGGTTTCTGGTGTACAGTGACTACCAATATGGCCGGGGAAGGAGAATTGCTTAAAGAATCTCTGCATTCCCTCTTCATTTTCACTTTTATCAGGATAAATTTCTGAGTAAGTTCCTTCTAAATATACAGGGCCAAGAACTCCTGGCGCACCATGTCCAGGCCCCGCTAAAAAGATGACATTGAGATCGTATTTGTTGATCAGGCGATTGAGATGAATATAGCTGAAACTTAAAGCTGGTGATGATCCCCAGTGTCCTAAAAGACGATATTTAATATGTGCTGATGTGAGGGATTGTTTGAGGAGGGGATTTTCTTTGAGATAAATCATGCCTACTGCTAAATAATTACAGGCACGCCAATAGGCATGAATTTTGCGTAATTCTTCTTGGGATAGAGGCATTTGGTCAATTTGTGTTGTTATCATGTTGCGTTACTTCCCTGATTAATGATGCGATCGCTCGGCGGTGAGTCATCTAATTTATAGATTAAGATTCTTGCTTTGTCAAGGGGTAAATATCGTTGACTTTATTGACAATCATATTCATATGTATGGCAGTTTACACAAGCGATCGCCTACGGCACGCTGCGCGATCGCATTCATAAAAAATGTATTGGCATGACTATACCTGTGGGGCGGTAATTTTCGATCTTCAAACCAGCACGCGATCGCTTGATAAAGTGTTGTAGCAACTAGCAGAAAAACTCTGATTAGGATCGACATCATTAGTTTATAGACACATTCATGAAGATAAGTAGGTGGGCGTAAATAAACTGAACACCCAGAAACCCGGTAACTCCTGCCAATACCTTCGCCAAACCGAAAAATGGACGCGCTTTGTAGGTTGGGTTGAGGCACGAAACTAGGGCAAATGCGTTGGGTTTCGCTTCACTCAACCCAACAAAGCAAAGAAATGGCTAGGGGCAAGAGGGCAAGAGATTTACTAATGACTAATAACTAATGACCAATGACTAATGACTAATGACTAATTCCGCCATCTTTGTGCGAACTGTACCAAAACGGCTTTAGAAATTTGCCCTTGCAGCCACTCTAGAGCCTCGTTTTGATGAGACAAGTCACGATAATACTTGCAAACATTAACCAGGGTTAAAGGTTGCGGTTGCACCGTTTCCGGCGATGATTGGTTACGCCATCTTTTAGTAAACTCATCCATAATGGGTTTGGAAATCTGCCCTTGCAACCATTCTAGAGCTTCATTTTGTTCGCTCAAGCCTTTATAAGACTTGCAGGCATCAATCAGAATCAAAGCTTTTGATGGTAGTGGTTCTGGCGATGGTGAAGTAATCAGATATTTCCAAGTTTTTGCCTCTACCGCTCCATCCGCAGTCAAACCTTTAGATTTTTGAAACGCTATTACAGCAGCTTCTGTATTAACACCAAAAATGCCATCAATAACCCCAGGATTAAAACCCCAAGCTTTGAGATAAAGCTGCACATCTTTGACTTTCAATACCCTTGAGCCTTTCTTTAAAGGGGTAGTTGGCGGAGCTAATTTTTCACGAACAGCTTTCCGCAAACGGGATAACTGACTGTATAGCCAGTCGCCAGGGCAATCAGTCGCTTTAAAATCGCGATGACCTTTAATATTGTCCGGATCGATATTGTAGACAGAGCAAAGGGAAGCGCACAAATCTACCAGACTGTTCCATTGGGCTGCTCCCATCTTGTGAGTCATGAAATTGCCTTCATTTTCAATTCCTGGTGACTCGTTTGCCGCCTTATTTCCTGCATGGGCCGATCGAACGCAATGTTCTTTGACAATTGCTGCTAAAGTACCTTGTCTTCCCTCTAGCAAAAATCCGCCAATTGTATTCAAAAAGTTGTGTCCCGAATCGTTCCAGCCCTTAGTCTCCATGTGGAATTTTTGGATATTTCTGGCTAACTGTTTGCCTCCATCCAATGTTCCTTTAGACAGAGCATTGGGAGGATTTGGGGTATCGGTATGGTGAATAATTATCAATTTCGGTATTGTTTCTTCTGGCAACTCTTTCGGGGGTACGGCTCCCCAGTTAGCAGCGGAAATAACACTAGCTGTAAAAGGCATTTTGAATTTCCTCTAAAATTTGTGTTTGGGAACTCCTTCGATCTATTTAATTCAGGTGTGGATCTATTTGCTCCGGATCGCTTTTGAAGAAATTTTCTTAATACCAAGTAGCCATAAAACGCGGTTGGTTGAAGGTAGCGAAAGCCAATACAGCGAATTACGTATAATAAACTTCTTGCACAAATACTAATTCTTGATTTTTTACCGTAGATGAATGCAGATGTAGGTGTAGCCTTTGCCAGGCCCTTAGAAACCCGGTTTCTTCGACAATACCTTCGCCAAAAACCTAAAATGCCTAATTTGTAGGTTGGGTTGAGGCACGAAACCCAACAAAGCAAAGAAATGGCGAAGCTATTGGCAGGAGTTACCCGGTTTCTGGGAGTTCAGTTTATTTACGCCCACCTACTTATATAAAAATTCATCTAAAAATATCCGCAATTTCCTCAAAGTTATACAGCGGCTTGTAGCTGCGTGAGGTACACTGAAATCAGTTCTTGGATAGAGCGTTCGTAGGGGCGGGTTTTGCCATTATTCTTATCTGAAAACTATAAATTATCTGCCAAACCCGCCTCTACAGGTTGCCTGTACCTCACCCACTCGCAAGCTGTTATAATTTATGGCTCAACAACAAGAGAAGCATTCTCTTCAAATCTGATTTGGGAAGCTTCGATATAGTTTTTGTCAATTTCAAAAGCTAACCATCGTCTCTGCATGGTTTCTGCTACACGACCCGTGATATTTGAACCTGCAAAAGGTTCTAGCACTAAATCGCCAGGTTCTGTACATAAATTGATGATAAACTCAGGTAAAGCTTGCGGAAATCTGGCCGGATGGGGTTTAAATCCTTTTTCTTTACATCTTCTTTGATAGTAATCATTTGATGATGTGTTTGATGCTGAAATTACGTTTACTGGCTGTACCAAATCGCTTAGATTTGTGCCATTTGGATAAGTCAAGACTGGATCTCCGATTTGTGTAGAGTCTCCTTCATCTCTGGCATCTATAAGATTAGGTGGTATTGCACCACCTCTGTCATTACTAAACTTTTTTGAAATATCGTGTCCTGATGGTCTGAGTTTTGCAGTGTAACCATTTTTAAGAAGATTTTGCATGGCTTCGCTGTAGGGTTTCAAAACTCTTCTGTTATTAGCTTTTGGATGGGGATCTTTGGCTAGCCACCAGACGGTATTGACGGCATCTTTAACTCTTTCTCTTCTGACTGTGACCCACTCAGCAGGAGTAGGAAGTTTGGCTGGATTATACCAGTACAATTCTTGTGCTAAGTAGAAACCAAGACCGCCTTTTTCTGGAGGTTTGCAGAGTTTGATAACAAGCTCGAAGTGATATAGCGATCGGGCCGGATAACCCTTGAGCCAGCTACCGCCAATATCGATAACAAGCGACCCTTTGGGTTTAAGAACGCGGTAAAATTGTTTGGCAAATGGTTCAAACCATTCAATATAGTCTTCAGCGTCAACATTGCCATACTCTTTCTTTCTCAGGAGGGCAAAAGGTGGAGACGTACAGATTAAATCAATATTTTCATCTGGAACTTGTAGCAGCAAATCTAAGCTATCGCCAAGATAGGCAGCGCCAAGTTTAGTTTCGTAATATGCTTTTTGATTCAATCTCATCATTTGTTCCAATAGCACGAATTTGATATTACGGTTTTTCATAGCCTAGTGCGCGTGCTTTCATGCGGGCGGTGCGAGGGTCTGTTTCAAAAGTCACCCACCCTTCCCTTTTACCGCGACGCGGCAGAAACGCAATTTCAAATGCGGCGCTTTCTTGTTCCTTGCCAGCGCTTTGTAGGACAACTTCAATCTGAACGCCTTCGGCTGTTAGATCTCCGTGATTGGTAACGGAAACGGGAACGATAAAGTGTTGCATGATTGGCTGCGGTTCGCCAAGCCGAACTTCGATCGCAGGCGGCGCGTTACCCAGGGTTGCCGCATCGTAAATCAGGTAGCCCAGGGTACTAGCGACAAGAAGCAAACCAACCGCAAAGACAACCCACTCTAGCCAGTTTTTTTCTAGATTTCTCATGTTTGCAGTAAAAGCCTTCCAGCAGAGGCACCGAGTGTAGCAGGCAATGCCAGCACAACTGTTTGGGCCACCCAAGTAATAGGTGCAACTCCGTCAAAGCGCCCGAAAAACCACAGGATTGACGCCGAGGCAACCAGTGCCACAGCATAGGTGATAATGGTGCCGGAAACATTAGTAAATAGACTTTCGCTGCGAGTAAACTGTTTCGCACCGACGAAGTTGCTATAGAAAAGGATGAGGGCACCAAGAGTCATTGAAACCAAGACTAGCCCAATCAATCTTTCTGAAGAGATTTCAATGGCGATCGTAATAATCTCTTCTGTGGGTGCCACGTTGGCAGCAAATAACACCGCCCCACACAAAGAAATGACCATCTGCGCCCAGAAATCCACATTGTCTCGATCGGGACTGGGCGAATTCGCTTGCTGTTCATCGCCCTTCATACCGGTATCGGCTGCTTCTGAATTTTCACCGCCAAGTTGCGCTGTACCCACCGAGACGCCAATGGCAACCGTCATTGCTTCCATGACTACTTTTCCAACAATTTCGTCGGCTGTCATGTCAAAGGTGATGCGCCCCAATAGCCAGAGAAAGGCTGCGGCAACCAAAATTCCCAGTCCCAACTCTTCGATAGAATCGATTACGACCTCTAGGCGACTGGCATCCCGCCGCAAACCTGCGTAGCTGTTGTAACCCAGTAGCAAGGTGAAGGTAGCGAGGAAGTAAAGGAAAATCCGCAGCGGATGTTCGGTAAAACCAGCCCACCACACTTCCATTGTGTACATGAGTGGCAGGCTGAACATTATGCCACCAACTATGCCTCGCAAGTATTCTTGAAGGGATTCGGCAAGCGATCGCGCTTTTCCCAGCTGGGCAGCAGGGCGACCCTTGCCTGTTTTGGAACTCATAGCTATCTGTTACATGGGCTACAAAATTTTTTGCCACCTATGCTCAGTTTACTATTTTGGCGATCGCTCAATCCGACACTCTACGCCTAAGCAAGGTGGAATTCCTTAAGTGCTGGCAAAAAGTTGAGATTTTCGTGACTGGGACGGCTGAGTTTAATTAAAGCAAAACGCTTTAGAGGAGTTAGATCTGCCCATTGTTGGGGCGTCACCGTCACGCCAAATTCCTGGGCTTTCTCCTCAAGGACAGAAGGTACATTTATACCATCCATCCAAGCTGGGTGAGATTCTACAGGAAGTTCGTCTGCGGGTGTGCCAGTCTGTTCTAAAACTAGCTGGTGCAGAAATTGCTTATAAGCTTGAATTTCGTCAGCAGTGGTGCAAGGCATCTCAACTATCTCTTGGCGTTCCTCTTGACTAAAGTGATTCCAATGGGACAATTTCAGTTTGATGCCGCAGGTATCTAATTTGAAGCGCACCTGCATGGGGATGCAGCGCAAGGAATCAACAAAATCTGCCTCGAATTGAAAGAAGTCATTCATTAGTTATTGGGCATTGGTGATTGGTGATTGGTGAAGAGGGAAATTTAAAATTTCAGATTGCAGATTTCAAATTCCTGCTTGAATTGACAATTTTACCTTCTAAATTTTAAATCGGAAATCTGAAATATTACTCCCTTCCCGATGGAAGACTATGTATAGTGGTCGGGCGAAGCATTGCGGGATTAATCTTACAGCGGTTCCCGCTGTAATGAAGTACATTTTAAGTAGGGGCGAAGCATTCCGGCAGATGATTTATTGGTAATCAGCAAAGATAAAATACGGTCATGCTTCGCCCTTCCCCTTCGCAT
>CASBRD010000065.1 GCA_949128025.1 Oscillatoriales cyanobacterium PMM_0008
ACTAATTCCATAAAAATGCCAGGGTTTTCAGCTTAAAATCTTGATAGTACCTTAAGGTGCTGGCCGCGCTGTATCCCACCCCTAAAGGGAGTGGGTTTTAGCGCGGGAAATCGTTATAACCCTTCGTTCCCAGGCTCTCGCTTGGGCATACGGAGTCGCACTGAGTCGGCATGAGAAGGAAGCCCTTCGGCATTAGCTAGAACATCGATCGCGTTGGCTACCTTTTGGAGTGCGGTTGGCGAATAACTAATAATTGAGGAGTGCTTCATAAAGGTTTCCACTCCCAGTGCTGAAGCGTAGCGGGCTGCACCAGAAGTCGGCAGAGTGTGGTTAGGCCCTGCCAGGTAGTCTCCCACCGCTTCGGGGGTTGAGGAACCCATAAATATGGCACCGGCATGGCGAATCAGCTCCAGCATCGCCCAAGGGTCATCTACTTCCAGTTCGAGATGTTCTGGCGCGAATTCGTTGGAAAGTTCGGCAGCAACTGCTAGCGACTCGACCACAACAATCAAGCCGTAGTGTGCGATCGCTTTTTCTGTTAGCAAGCGTCGCGGGTGGTCCCGCAATTGCCATTCCACTTCTGCCTGTACTTTCTGCGCCAGCAGTTCATCCGTAGTCACCAGGATGGCGGCTGCCATTGGGTCGTGTTCGGCTTGTGCCAACAAGTCCGCTGCCACATACACTGGGTTGGCGGTTTTATCCGCAATTACCAGTACTTCTGATGGCCCGGCTAACGAGTCAATCCCAACCGTGCCGTAGACTAATTTTTTGGCCAGCGTGACATAAATGTTACCTGGGCCTGTAATTACATCTACCTTGGGTATAGTTTCTGTCCCGTAGGCCAAGGCGGCGATCGCCTGAGCGCCTCCCACCCGATAGATTTCGTGGACGCCTGCTTCCTGTGCTGCCACCAGTACTGCCGGATTAATCGCGGCTGGGGAGATGCCAGCAGCCATTTGCGCGGACTTCAACTCTGATTTTGTTTCAAGCCCGGTAAGCTGACTCGGACTCGCTGGTGGCGTCACCATCGCAATTCTAGGCACGCCAGCCACTTTCGCCGGAATGGCATTCATCAAAACGGTACTGGGATAAACAGCCCGACCGCCAGGAATGTAGATGCCAGCCCGGTCTATTGGGGTGTAACGCTTCCCCAACACTACCTCATCGTCTTTAAACTGAACCCAGGATTTGGGGACTCGCTGTCGGTGAAACGCTTCTATCTGCGTTCTTGCTAACTGAATTGCCTCCAGTAACTCTTTGGACACCTGTTGGTAAGCGGCATCTAATTCCGAGCCGCTCACCCGCAGCTGTTCTGAAGTGAGATAGGTAAGGTCAAATTCTTGAGTATAATGCAACACTGCCCGGTCGCCTTGGCGCTTTACCGCCTGTAGGACTTCCCGAACCGTTGCTTCTTTATGAACAATTTGGTCAGTGGAAGTGCGATCGCGGATACGCCGCAATTCCGCCTCTGCCTCAATCCGCTGAGTAATGATTCGCAGCATGGAGTTACGAATGCCGTTTCCTTTGGAATTACCCTTTTTGAGAATGGGTCAAAAGGCATCCAGGCCAAAATGCAGATGCCAGCGTTACCCGTACTCGTTTCTCTAGCTTAACGTGGATTTTTATCGGGATCGCTCTCTCGTCAGTATAGATGTTATATTAGTTCTTCAAGGATTTTGAATGTTCTTTATTATAGAGTTACTTTGGTACTGAGCAGTGGCTAACACCAAGTCCGCTATTAAGCGAGTTCAAATTGCAGAACGCAACCGTTTGCGTAACAAAGCTTACAGTTCAGCGGTCAAGACCCTGACTAAAAACTTCTTGGCGGCTCTCCAAAGCTACGGTGCCAAGCCCAGCCCTGAATCGCTACAGGAAGTACAGCAGCGCATGGCAGCTGCCTATAGCAAAATTGACAAAGCGGTCAAGCGAGGTATATTACATCCCAATAATGGGGCTCGCAAAAAATCTCGCTTGGCCCGCGTTCTTAAAGCCCACGATAACAGCAATACAGCATCTGCTGCTTCCTAGCTGTTTGTGGGATTAGGTAGTTGGGAATTTCCAATTTTAGATTTAAAATTGCCAATCTAAAATCCCTCTTACCCCTAGTTCCTCTTCCCTCTTACCCCTAGTCCCTAGCCCCTAGTCCCTTACTTAATGCAGTTGATCGACACCCACGTCCACATCAATTTTGATGTGTTTCAGTCTGACCTGGAGGCAGTGCGACAGCGATGGCTAGAAGCGGGCGTGATTCGTCTGGTGCATTCCTGCGTGGAACCGGATGAATTCGCAAGCATTCAAGCGATCGCTCGCAAGTTTCCCGAAGTGTTCTTTGCTGTCGGCTTGCATCCCCTAGACGCCGATAAATGGGGACTCCAGTCCGAAGACCAAATTCTGTCTTTAGGAAGATCCGATCCCAAGGTAGTTGCTATAGGCGAAATGGGATTGGATTTTTATAAGGCAGAAAATCAAGCTATACAAGAAAGTGTTTTTTTGGCTCAGTTAAATGTGGCGAAGAAACTCGATAAGCCGGTGATTATCCACTGTCGCGATGCAGCGGCGCGAATGAGGGAGCTATTGCAGGGTTTTTGGGATTCTAGGGGTGCGGTACGGGGGGTGATGCACTGTTGGGTCGGAGAGCCCCAAGAAACTGAATGGTTTGTAGATTTGGGTTTCTATATCAGCTTTAGCGGTATAGTGACGTTCAAAAATGCTGTCCAAATTCAGGAATCGGCTAGGATAGTACCGATATCGCGCTTGCTGATTGAGACGGATTGCCCTTTTTTGGCACCTGTGCCTAAGCGGGGTAAACGCAACGAACCGGCCTATGTACGGTATGTTGCCGATCGAGTGGCCGATCTGCGGGGTGTTTCGACGGAAGAAATCGCGAAAATTACAACTGAAAATGCCGATCGACTGTTTGGCTTTAGTTAAGGGGCATGACGGTTAAAAGCAAAACAAAGAGTAGCTATGTTGCATAGACCCCGGCCTCCCTTTCCTCTCACCGCCAAGCTCTTTACAGCTATGGCGGGAGTCTCCAGGGAGGAAGAAAGATGATAGGCGATCGTGTTTTACGGCGATCCGATCGAAATCTGGAATCCGCACAACGGAAGTCCGGATTATTTTCACGTCAATAGGTTAAAGCTTGCGCCATAATGGTAAAAGTAATAAGGATCTATAAACTCTATCTTGAGTGAATCTAGACAGCGTAGCCATTTTAAGCCCCAACTCACCGCCACAAATAATAATCGATCGGGCACTTCTGTGTGCTATCTGTTTGGAAAACGGAAACAAATCTGAAAATAGGAACAAGCGTCGATCTATTCACAACTCCTACCCAAAAACCCTAAACCGTATAGGTGCGAAGCATTTCGAGGATAACTTGTTGGTTAAAGCCAAAGATATGTTACTGAATGCTTCCCCCCTTTCGATGCGCCATTGAGTTCAGGCAATATACGAGCGGACAATGCCAAATATCAACTATAATGACATCCCACCCCGATCGTGTCCTTGTGACTCTCCTTAACTATCAGTTTTTTCCAAGATATACTTCGCACGCACATAAACTGACCGTTTGGTATTCAGTAAAAAAAGTTACCCACTACTCGCTACCCGATGATTAATCAGACATACACGGAACCCACTGTCACTTTACCAGACTTAGTTGAGATTCAGCGAGCTAGCTTTCGCTGGTTCCTGGAGGAGGGACTAATTGAGGAACTGAACAGCTTTTCACCGATTACTGACTACACTGGCAAGCTAGAGTTGCATTTCTTGGGCAAGGACTACAAGCTTAAGCGTCCTAAATATGATGTGGATGAGGCTAAGCGCCGGGACAGCACTTACGCGGTGCAGATGTATGTGCCTACGCGGCTGATTAATAAGGAAACTGGCGAAATAAAGGAGCAGGAGGTCTTTATTGGCGATTTGCCTCTGATGACCGATCGCGGCACTTTTATTATTAATGGAGCAGAACGAGTAATAGTAAACCAGATTGTCCGCAGCCCAGGAGTTTACTATAAGTCGGAGGTGGACAAGAATGGACGCCGTACCTACAGTGCCTCACTCATTCCCAACAGAGGAGCATGGCTGAAGTTCGAGACAGATAAGAACGACCTCGTGTGGGTGCGGATAGATAAGACGCGCAAACTATCGGCCCAAGTCCTGCTGAAGAGTTTGGGGCTGGCAGATAACGAGATCTTCGATGCGCTGCGCCACCCAGAATATTTTCAGAAGACGCTGGAGAAGGAGGGAAACCCTACGGAGGAGGAAGCCCTGATGGAGCTATATCGCAAGCTGCGACCGGGCGAGCCACCCACAGTTTCTGGCGGACAGCAGCTGTTGGATAGTCGATTCTTTGACCCCAAGCGCTACGATCTGGGTCGGGTAGGCCGATATAAGCTGAACCGGAAGTTGCACCTCTCGGTGGCGGATACAGTGCGGGTGCTGACGCCACCGGATATCCTCTGCGCGATCGACTATCTGATCAATCTGGAATTCGATATTGGCAATACAGATGATATCGACCACTTGGGAAATCGCCGAGTGCGATCGGTCGGGGAACTCCTCCAGAACCAAGTTCGCGTCGGGCTAAATCGTCTGGAGCGGATCATTCGGGAACGCATGACTGTCTCGGATTCTGAGTCCTTGACACCAGCCAGCTTAGTGAATCCCAAGCCCCTAGTCGCGGCGATTAAGGAGTTTTTTGGCTCCTCCCAGCTATCTCAGTTTATGGATCAGACCAACCCTCTGGCGGAACTGACCCACAAGCGTCGCCTCTCTGCCCTCGGTCCGGGCGGTCTGACGAGAGAACGAGCGGGTTTTGCAGTGCGAGATATCCATCCTTCCCACTATGGGCGGATTTGTCCGATCGAAACTCCCGAAGGCCCGAATGCGGGTTTGATTAGTTCCCTCGCTACTCATGCGCGGGTGAATCAATATGGCTTTCTGGAAACACCATTCTGGCCCGTGGAAAATGGCAAGATCTTGAGCGATCGCATCCCCGCCTATATGACTGCGGATGAGGAAGATGACAAGCGCGTCGCACCCGGCGATATCCCCATAGATGAGGAGGGCAGGATCTTGGGGGAAACTGTTCCCGTTCGCTATCGCCAAGAATTCACCACCACTACACCCATGCAGGTGGATTATGTCGCCGTCTCTCCAGTCCAGATCATCTCCGTCGCCACTTCCCTCATCCCCTTTCTGGAACACGATGATGCCAACCGAGCCCTGATGGGGTCGAATATGCAGCGCCAAGCAGTTCCTCTGCTGAAACCAGAACGGCCCCTGGTGGGGACTGGGTTGGAGGCACAGGCGGCGAGGGATAGCGGCATGGTGATCGTCTCTCGCCACGATGGGGAGGTGACCTATCTGGATGCAGAAAGAATTCGGGTGAAAACTCACCGCACTCAACCAGTTCCGGGTGAGGAAGTCGATCCTCTTAAGACGCCGCTGACTGCTGCGGAGCGTCGCCAAAGTCGCGCGGAACAAGAAGTTGAATATGTTTTGCAGAAATATCAGCGATCGAACCAAGATACCTGCCTCAACCAACGTCCACTGGTGAAGATAGGGGCTAGAGTCAAGGCGGGTCAAGTCTTGGCAGATGGTTCCGCCACAGAAGGCGGCGAAATCGCCCTCGGTCACAACATCCTCGTCGCCTATATGCCTTGGGAAGGCTACAACTACGAGGATGCCATCCTCATTTCCGAGCGTCTCGTCTCGGATGATATCTACACCTCCATCCATATCGAGAAGTACGAGATCGAGGCTCGTCAAACTAAACTGGGACCCGAAGAAATCACTAGGGAAATCCCCAATGTGGGAGAAGATTCCCTTCGCCAATTGGATGAAACTGGCATCATTCGCATTGGTGCTTGGGTGGGAGCTTCCGATATCTTGGTGGGCAAAGTCACACCCAAAGGCGAATCCGACCAACCCCCAGAAGAGAAACTGCTGCGAGCGATCTTTGGGGAAAAAGCTCGCGATGTGCGAGATAACTCCCTCCGAGTTCCCAACGGCGAGAAGGGACGAGTGGTAGATGTCCGCGTCTTCACCAGAGAACAAGGTGACGAACTTCCCCCCGGCGCAAATATGGTGGTGCGCGTCTATGTTGCCCAAAAACGCAAGATTCAGGTGGGGGACAAGATGGCGGGTCGCCACGGCAATAAGGGGATTATCTCTCGCATCCTCCCCCTGGAAGATATGCCCTATCTGCCCGATGGCACGGCAGTGGATATCGTCCTGAATCCTCTGGGAGTTCCCAGCCGCATGAATGTCGGTCAGGTATTCGAGTGTCTGCTCTCTTGGGCTGGGGAAAATCTGGGCACGAGGTTCAAGATTACTCCCTTTGACGAGCGCTACGGTCTGGAGGCTTCCCGAACCACAGTTCATGGCAAACTCGAACAAGCGCGGGAAGAGACGGGCAAGGATTGGCTCTTTGACCCAGAGAATCCCGGCAAAATAGCAGTCTACGATGGTCGGACAGGTGAGGCATTCGATCGCCCAATTACGATCGGCAAAGCATATATGCTCAAACTCGTTCACCTCGTGGATGACAAAATTCACGCTCGTTCCACCGGACCCTACTCCCTCGTCACCCAACAACCTCTGGGCGGCAAAGCTCAGCAGGGCGGTCAGCGCTTTGGAGAGATGGAGGTCTGGGCGCTGGAAGCTTTTGGCGCTGCCTACACTCTCCAGGAATTGCTGACTGTGAAGTCCGATGATATGCAGGGCCGGAACGAGGCGCTCAATGCGATCGTCAAAGGCAAGTCTATTCCCCGTCCCGGCACTCCCGAATCTTTCAAGGTGCTGATGAGAGAACTGCAATCTCTCGGTTTGGATATCGCCGTCCACAAAGTGGAGACAGCAGAAGATGGCAGCAGCCGCGATGTGGAGGTAGACCTGATGACTGATGTCGGCAATCGTCGCACCCCAACTAAGCCTACCTACGAGTCACTCAGCCGGGAAGATTTGATCGAGGAGGAAGATTAGGCGGCTCAAAAAGTCAAAAGTCAAAAGTCAAAAAGGGGCGTTACTTCGACTTCGCTCAGTAGCCGGGGGGTCAGTGGTCAGTGGTCAGTGATCAGTGGTCAGTTGTCAGTTGTCAGTTGTCAAGAAAATTTCTCCTCTGCTCCTCTGCTCCTCTGCTCCTCTGCTCCCCTGCTCCTCTGCTCATCTTGCCCGTCCGTCCACGACAGCTTACTAGATTTTATTTGGTGGAAGAGCAGCAGACCCCAATCCTTTCATCCAAAATCTAAAATCCTTTCATCTAAAATCTAAAATCCTTTCATCCAAAATCGAGACGATGGCTAAAATAGAACAGCGCTTTGATTATGTAAAAATCGGTATCGCCTCACCAGAACGCATCCGTCAATGGGGAGAAAGAACATTACCAAATGGTCAAGTGGTCGGCGAGGTGACCAAACCAGAGACAATCAATTACAGAACGCTCAAACCTGAGATGGATGGCCTTTTCTGCGAGCGCATCTTCGGTCCTGCAAAAGATTGGGAATGTCACTGCGGTAAGTACAAGCGCGTTCGCCACAGAGGCATAGTCTGCGAGCGCTGTGGTGTAGAAGTCACAGAATCTAGAGTTCGCCGTCATCGCATGGGCTACATCAAATTAGCCGCCCCCGTCGCTCATGTCTGGTATCTCAAAGGCATCCCCAGCTATATCGCCATCCTCCTCGATATGCCCCTGCGCGATGTAGAACAAATCGTCTATTTCAATGCCTATGTAGTATTGGAACCGGGCAATGCAGACAACCTCAGCTACAAACAACTGCTGACCGAAGACCAATGGATGGAGATAGAAGACCAACTCTATGGCGAAGATTCTCATCTATCGGGAATAGAAGTCGGCATCGGTGCCGAAGCTTTGCAAACTCTGCTGCAAAATATCAACCTGGAAGCAGAAGCAGAACAGTTGCGAGAAGAAATCGCCACCGCCAAGGGTCAGAAACGCGCCAAACTGATTAAGCGGCTGCGCGTGGTCGATAACTTCGTCGCCACCGGCTCCAAAGCAGAATGGATGGTATTGACAGTCATCCCCGTCATCCCCCCAGATTTGCGACCAATGGTACAGCTAGATGGCGGACGTTTCGCCACCAGCGATCTCAACGACCTCTATCGCCGCGTGATTAATCGCAACAATCGTCTGGCTAGATTGCAGGAAATCTTGGCACCAGAAATCATCGTCCGCAACGAGAAGCGGATGTTGCAAGAAGCCGTTGATGCCCTGATAGACAACGGTCGGCGCGGACGCACAGTCGTGGGAGCAAATAACCGTCCGCTGAAATCCCTGAGCGACATCATCGAAGGGAAACAGGGACGTTTTCGCCAAAATCTATTGGGTAAGCGGGTGGATTATTCGGGCCGATCGGTCATAGTCGTCGGGCCAAAGCTGAAGATTCACCAATGCGGATTGCCCAGAGAGATGGCGATCGAACTTTTTCAACCCTTCGTCATCCACAGATTGATTCGTCAGGGATTGGTCAACAACATCAAAGCCGCCAAAAAACTGATCCAGCGCAACGACCCCAGCGTCTGGGATGTCTTGGAAGAAGTGATCGAAGGGCATCCCGTCATGCTCAACCGCGCCCCCACACTGCACAGATTGGGCATCCAAGCATTTGAGCCCATCCTCGTAGAAGGTCGCGCCATCCAACTCCATCCCCTCGTCTGTCCCGCCTTCAATGCCGACTTCGATGGCGACCAAATGGCCGTTCACGTCCCCCTATCCCTGGAATCTCAGGCAGAAGCGCGGCTGCTGATGTTAGCTTCCAACAACATTTTGTCACCGGCGACAGGGAGACCGATCGTCACCCCCTCCCAAGACATGGTTCTCGGCTGCTACTACTTGACTGCCGACAACCCCCTGTTCACCAACAAAGAATCCCGCTATCTAGCTAACTTCGACGATGTAGTCTTGGCTTATGAACAGCGCAAACTCAACCTGCACGAATATGTCTGGGTGCGATATGAAGGGCCGATGGAAACCGACGAACCAGACACAGAACCTATATCTGTTCGGACAGAAGATGATGGCACTGTTACCAAAATCTATAAGTTTCAGCGCACCAGAGAAACCGCAGACGGTAAGCCAATCTCCAGATATATCCGCACCACGCCCGGTCGGATTATCTACAACAAAGCTATTCACGAAGTAGCTAGCAGCTTTTGAAAGTCAAAAGTCAAAAGTCAAAAGTCAAAAGTCAAAAAATAATTAATTACAACTGACAACTGACAACTGACAACTGACAACTGACAACTGACAACTGACAACTGACAACTGACAACTGACAACTGA
>CASBRD010000066.1 GCA_949128025.1 Oscillatoriales cyanobacterium PMM_0008
GATCCAATTGTTCCCATTCCTCCCAGCGATCCAATTGTTCCCATTCCTCCCAGCGATCCAATTGTTCCCATTCCTCCCATTATTCCCATAAAGCCACAAAGCGGCCAACTAATGGTTGATGCAACTTGGGGTAATGATGATAATGAGATGAATAATTTACCCACCTATACGAATCCATCTGACAAAACAATTGTCGTCAAAATTGAAGCTGAGGGTACTTGGAGCTATGGCGCACCCGATCCAACCCATAAGTTTGACTTGCAAGTAGATGGTGATGGCAATCAACACATGGCAGAGAAAGAACTGCAAGATAACGATTTGCGTTTCCAAGACAAATTGCCAGCCGCCTTGATAGCACTTAAAAATGGCGCAGTGGTTGCCAGTGGCAAAGGGCCTTATGAGGTGACTCTCAAGGGACATGAAAGCCTATCATTTGTGATCAACGATGAACCGGGCTTCTACAAAGACAACAACGATAAACTCATTGTTAAGTGGTCAATTGTGAAAACTCAAGGTTAGTCTACAACGCATCGCCAAGAGGGCGCTACCATACGCCGCTTCTCTGTGTGTCGGTTCTAAAATAGATACTTTCAAATGACGCCCGCGAATCTTTGTCCAAGTGGGATTTTTCGCACCACCGCCAGCAGTATAAACGCGAGTTAATGGAGTTGCACCCAATTGTTGCAATAACTGATAACCCCGTGCTTCAATGCGGGCGATACTTTCTAGCAAACCGTGCAGAAATTCCACTTGGTTTTCGGGGCGAGGTTCCAGTCCCGGCAGCAAATTGGGGTCATTGATCGGAAAGCGATCGCCTGCTTTCAATAATGGATAATAATCAAGTAAACTCTCTTTTTCTGCATCTATCTCGTAGCTGAGATTTTCTAATTCA
The DNA here is from genome assembly GCA_949128025.1 of Oscillatoriales cyanobacterium PMM_0008. GTDB lineage: Bacteria > Cyanobacteriota > Cyanobacteriia > Cyanobacteriales > Aerosakkonemataceae > Argonema. The sequence continues at coordinate 893 of CASBRD010000066.1, forward strand.
GTATCAGTAAAAAATTCTCGCAGCACCGCACCACCAGTATTAGAAGCACCACCAACTAACCATAAATCTCCCAATCTGTGACTATAAATTCCATATCGCGCATCATCTACGCGAGTGCTACTCAAAAGTTTTATTACTAAAGTAGAACCCAACGATGTACTAGCTTCACCGGGAGAAGTTGCACCGCTAGCGAGAAAGGCAGCAATACTATCAGTTGTACCCGCACACACCACGCAATCTCGTCTTAAACCGAGATTATTAGCTATTTCAGATGTTACTTCCGAGATAGGAGTACCAGGTGCGATAACTTTCGGCAATTGCATTGAGATTCCTAGATTTTCTAGCCATTCTGGATAGCAAAGCTGCTGCACATCGTAACCGAGTTTCAAAGCATTGTGATAATCGCTGATTCCCAATTTTCCATGTAATAGAAATGCCAACCAATCTGCCTGATGCAGAAAATAAAATCTTCTCTTGTCCCCCCCTTCACAAGAGGGGCTAGGGGGGATCTTTTCTTCCCACCATAAAAGTTTAGCTAATGAAGAAGTAGCGCTAATTACAGTATGGTTTGGTGGTGCAATTTCCCTGACTTTATCCAGCACTTCCACACCCCGTGCATCGTTATATAAAATCGGTTCATCGATTGGGTTTCCAGCGATATCGCAGAGTAGCACTGTGGAGGAAGTGCCGTTAATAGAAATCGATCTGATTTCCAGTCGTAATTCTTGAGGAATTTGTTCGATGAGTGAGAATAAAGCTTGCTGCCAAATAGTTGACAAACCCCCCCCAACCCCCCCGTCAACAGGGGGGGGGAAAGATGCGGATGTTTCAAAGGAATATTGCGTTTCAGATTGGATGATAGCTTCGTTGTCTATTACTATGGCGCGTGCGCCAGATGTGCCGAAATCGATGCCAAGGTATAGAGTCATAAGGTAAATATATGTAAGTTATCTAGACAAATGCTAGTTTTTATAGTATAAAGTATATCTAACTATTCCATCAGAACTAAACGCTCTCATCGAGCGTCTAAATAATGAATTGAATCAAATTGAGCGGGAAGCGACAGAGGGAATAACCCTTGCCAGAGCTATCCTGTCTAGATTTCCTGATAATTTTGCACTAATTCAACTGTTTGCCACTCTTAATAATCATCTGATGTTCGTGCAAATATCCAGAAGACGGATAGAGTATCATGGCGTAATTTTGGTAACGGGTACTGCTACAAAGCAACAAATTCAAGATGCTGGTGAAGACTTGTCAGAACTATTAGGTCGGGTGTTGGATGCTAAAATAGTTGTTAATAGGATTAAAACTGGGTTGCAGGAAGGATTATGACACAAAAAACTTTGGATGAAAAGAAATTGCTGGAAATTCTGGAATTAGCCAAAATTGGCGAACAGCAACTTAAAGAAATAAGCGAAATGGCAACAGCAATGGCAGAAAAATACCAAGGATGGTATGAAGAGGGAATGGCTAGAAAACAGAAAGAGGAAGGAGAAAAATGACACAAAAAGAACCGGATGAAAAGGAACTTATAGAAATTCTGGAAATGGTTAAAGCTTTTGAACAGAAAGCTAGAGAAATGTGTGAGATATCAACGACTAATACAAAAAAGTGGCGACTGAGGGCGGAAGCTAAACGGGCTGCTGCTGCACAGAAGTTGGAAGTTTGATTAGTTTGGAAAAGGCCGATCGCACTTTTTACCCTAGTATAAGTGCGATCGCTCCCCAAATATTCCCTTACACTACGCTATTTGAGTTTCAATTATTGCTTCTCCAGAGCCACTTTGCTCTTTAAATAATTCCAAAATTATTTGTTTCAAAGTTGCTAAATCATCGGTAGCTGCATCAGCCTCATAAATAGATTCAGTTGCGGCAATTAGCGCATTGTCATCTAATGCAAAATACAGAGAATTAGCCGATCTTGCTTGTTGAAAAGCAGCTAGATATGTAGATATATCTGTTTCTCCTTCCTCCATCTTATCTTGCAAATTCCACTGAATCTCATCTAATTGGTTAAGCAAGGATTCGATTTTTTCCCTTAAAGAGTCGTCACTGAAATTGCCAAGTTCTATTGCTTTTAATGCTCGGTCAACAATTGGATCGCTTAAGCTAGTGCGTTCAATTGCAAAGCGACTGGCGATTATAGCAGCATTACGCTGTAGGGAAACAGAGGCTTTTTCGAGAAGTGCAGACAAATCTCGATCGAGCAATTTTAAACGATTTTCTGTCATCGGTACTTAGCTCCTTGGACTCGATTTTTTAGGACTGGCAACTATCGCGCTAGCACCTTCAATCACCTGGACACAATTTTCGCAAACAGGTCGTCCGGCTGCTACTGCAATTACCTTATAATTATTAGTTATAGCCCAAGCAATAATGTCCGCTTCAGCATGACCATTACCAGGAATAACAGTTTCTCCAGGTTTGAGTGCTGACTTTACTCCTGGTCGCAAGTAGCCTTTAGGTTCGCTAGTCCCTATAACAATTTTACGATTTCCTTGCAGGTCTTCCACTACTGCTGCTGCCATTGTCACCCGTCCTTGGGAAGGTTGTGGTAAGCTTTGTTGTAATGCGATCGCTCGTGCGTAGGCGACATTTTCAGGATTGCTGAAAAGTTCGGCTTGTGTGTATTCTTCTGACAGTTTTATTTCCTCCTCACCAGTAGGACAGGGATTTTAACAAGGATGCACGGATATTAACAGATAAATTATCGGCTACTGCTGTTACAAAATTTGTTGCGAACAACCTTCTAATCGCAGGAAATGTAATCTTCCTGATGCTTCACCTGCTAAAATTGTTACGCCATCAGGTGTAACAGCACAACACATTAACGCACTCTCGCCATTGAAAGTAGTAATCACCTCACCACTCTTCAAATCCCAGACTGCGAGAATCCTATCCTCTGAAGCTGAAATAATCTTTTTCCCATCACGAGTAATAGCAAGCGCCCTTACCCAGTTTGTATGACCCATAAGGGTAAGCAGTTCGGCACCCGTATGTAAATCCCAGACTTTGAGGATGTTAGAAGCTGAAACAGCCTGTTTTCCGTCCGGAGTGATGGCAACTGCTTCTAGCCTGGGGTTATGCCTAATAATCTTACTAACTTCGATACCCGTATGTAAATCCCAGATTTTGACAGTCTCATCCCATGAACCTGAAACAGCCAGTTTCCCATCAGGACTTATGGCGACTGTCATAACCGCATTGGTGTGTCCGTGGAGAGTACGCAGTTCTTCTCCTGTGTGCAAATTCCAAACTTTGAGAGTGCCATCACCTGAAGCTGAAACAGCTAATTTCCCATCAGGAGTGATAGCAACTGCTCTAACATCAAAAGTATGCCCGGTTAAGGTACGCAGTAATGGCCCCCCTGGTGGTGTCAGGCTAGGAGTCAAGGGACGTAGCCAAGGTACTGCTTTCCACTGCTTTGCTTGCTCTAGCATTGCCTGAATATCAGACACTTCATAAGACATCAAGCGCCCCAGCAGTTGACCTGCCAACTGGGTATTGTCCTCAGCCAGTATGTTTGCTGACAGCTGGATTGCATCTTGAATTAATCTCAGGGTATCGACTCTCTCACCAAACAGCAGAAGGTCAGGATTTTTGGTCAAATCGTAATCTTCGATCGCAGACTGTGACCCAAATACAGAAATCTTGGCATCAATGAAATCAAAATCAGTCAGCAAACGGTGAAATCGATCGGCCTGTCCTGCTGCCGCCAGCTTTTGCGGTAGGATTTGCAAAGTTAACCGCTGCCTGTCTTCCCAGAGAAGAACTTGCGTACAGTCTCACCTGTGGGTAGACTGTGATCGCTTGTGTCGCCCCAGTCAATTTGAAACTTTGCTTGTAAAATCTGCTTACCACTCCTGTACTTCTTGTTAAACTCCTCCTTTAACCTGTCCCGTAAAGCAGGAGACACTTTAACATCATAGTTTTTCCCTGTTGACTTATCTGCTTTAGATGTTCCAGCCATAGATCCTCAACCTCCACCCAGTCAGCCATACGGCAATTGTCCATTATTCTAATTGGCTTTTAATTGGCTTTTGGCTTTTAATTGGCTTTTAATACAACTTGTAATCTAACTATTCAAAATTTAAACCTGCTAAAAATTAGTTATCAACTAGAGGCTTCCAAAGTAATATTAGGAGTTAAATCATGCAACACATCAAAGAAATTATCACTCAAGGAGATGGCTTATGACAGGAAGTGAAAAAGTCAGTCTAGTTGGAACAGCAGTAGGTGTGGTACCACAAATCAGTCCCCTGTTCTTTCACCTCTGCATCTGTGTGGTAATTGGTGTTTTGGTCACGCTTATAATTATTATCCCGCAGCCACTGGCATCAATGATTAGAATTCTGAATGTCTGCGTCTTTACGCTCCAATCCTTGGCTGAAGGCATCTGGAGGCTTTTTTGTTTACTGGTACATTATCTGTCTATTGGTTTGCAAAAGCTGGACATCGCTTTGCACAAACTGAACAAATCTATCTAATTAAGAAGGCTTAGTAGACAGATGCAATAGTTGAGGCTGATAGGCGATCGCGTTTTTTTCTATGTTTAATCTAGCTACTAGCGCGATCCCTTCTTCATCATAGATGTTTATAAGCTCTTACCGATCTAGCAACTCTCTAAAATCTGGATGATTGCGAATAAAATCAAAACTCGTATCTTTATCCGCATATTCCTTAACTTTAACGCGGTCAATTTTAACCGCTTGACGCAAATTCTCAATCGCTAAATCTACATTTTTTTGTTCCGCATAACAACCAGCTTTGTTATACCAAGCTAAAAGAAATCGGGGATTAATTTTGATGGCCCGATCGCACGCAGCAATTGCTTCCTCATATTTTTTTTGATATCCTAAAGCTACTGCTTTTTCAGTCCAAGTCATCGCGTCATGAGGCTGGATTTCAATTGCTTTATTATAGGCATTTATCGCTTCTTGATAACGCTGCGAATTACTAAGTATTTTGCCAATTTTGTACCAAGATAGATGAAAATCTGGTTTGATTTCAACTGCTTTTTGATAGGATGCGATCGCATCTTCATATCGCTGCAAACATTCCAGCGCAATACCTCGATCGTGCCAAGCTTCCCAGTAGTCAGGCTTGATTTCCACGGCTTTATCGTAAGCTGCGATCGCATCTTCATACCTTTGCAAATTTAGTAATGCCAAACCGCGCATATACCAAGCTTGATGGAAATCCGACTTGACTCGAATAGCTTGGTCAAAATCTGCGATCGCATCTTCATATTTGCGCCGTTTTATGTTATTATTTCCTCGCTCGTACTGACGATCGTGCGGCTTTTGCGTCACCTGGCGAACCACGAAAGCGATCGCAATTGCTACTACTAGCAAAACTTTTGCCCATTCGTTGAATAAAAAATATCCTACTCCCACCATTCGCGATGGAATCCCAACCATTTGACTGATGGAAAAAGCTGAACCTCCCAACAGGTTATTGAACGGTTCTACGAACCAAAGCAGTGCGAACAAAACCCAAATTCCATATTGACCGAATTTTCGCGATCGCTCTTGAATTTCAGGAGGCAACCACGGGTCAATAATCCCATAACCATCAAGTCCTGGGATAGGCAGCAAATTGAGTATAACCACATATATTTCTAGGTAAGTTAGAAATGCCAAAGCAGGCCATATCCACCCATATTCACCTGATGGTAATAGCGAACCAAGCCGAAAAATTACTGTTAGGAAAAAGGCGACCAGAATACTCGCGATCGGCCCTGCTGCTGAAACGGCACTTTTCCACCAGCGGCTGCGTAAACGTCCCTGGTCGATATAAACTGCCGCACCCGGTAAGGGAATTCCACCTAAAAGCAGAAAGATCAACGGCAGAACCAAACTCAAATTAAAATCGGTATACTTGAGTGGGTTTAAAGTGAGATACCCCTTGTCTTTTACAGAAGTATCTCCTCCCCAATAGGCAACGATCGCATGACCGAATTCGTGGAGACAAACTGATAAAAGCCAGCCGACGCAAACGAAGATAGCAACTTGAATCATTATTTTTTACCTTAGTAAGAAGTTATGGCTTTTAGAAACTTGGTTTCTTTAGCTTGAGATGTTGCACAGCTGGGAGGTAGAACCTCCGGGAATTCGTGACCAGGTTGAACCTGGTCGCGAGAACAAGGTTGCAGAAACCCGGTTTCTTTGGTTTTAAATTAAACATCGTTCGATCGTTGCTACAACCGACTGTGCTAGCGCAGTCAAATCGTAACCGCCTTCCAAACCAAACAAAATTTTCCGAGTTAATTGCAAACAATAATCCGTAAACAAGCCAAAATCTTGCGGTAGCAATTCAATACTCGCTAACGGATCGGCAGCATTTGCATCGTATCCAGCGCTGACAATCAAAACATCTGGTTTAAATCTCGATAAAAACGGCATCACTTGGGATTCAAACTCTATGCGATACTCAGTCACAGTGCTACCCGGTATCATCGGAATATTAAGTACGTTTTTGTACTCTCCCCTTTCGTCAGCATATCCCGTTCCCGGATAGCAAGGCGACTGATGCAAAGAACAATATCCAATTTGGGGATGATTTTCAACAATATCTTGCGTGCCGTTACCGTGATGCACATCCCAGTCTAGGATAGCAACGCGATCGATTCCCGGTTGTTCCAAAGCGTAGTAAGCGGCGATCGCAGCATTGGAAAATAAACAAAACCCCATACCGCGATCGCGTTCGGCGTGATGTCCCGGCGGACGTGCCAGCACAAAAGCTGGGTTTGAGGTAGCTAGAACGCGATCGACCCCATCCAACCAACCACTCACCGCCAGCAATGCGATATCGTAACTACTCTTAGAAATCGGCGTATCCCCATCCAGAAGTCCGCCGCCATTTTCCGCTATTCGCTGCACTCTCTCAATATGCGATCGCGAGTGAACCTTTTGCAGGATAGGCATCACAGACCTTTTCTCTACCGGCGTCGGCACCTGCCACTCCAACTTATCAGCATACTGTGCCACCTGCAAAGCTTTTACAATTGCAGTTAAGCGTTGTGGACGTTCTGGGTGATATGAACCAGTATCGTGCAACAGGAAATCATCAGAATAAATTACGGGTAGCATAGTCCGAACCGGGTAGACAAAAACTTAGGCATTGGGGATTTTTTCCACCATAGCAATATTATTTCCTTTGGAGCAATTGGCTACCCTCGTGGTGGGGGTAAGTTTATACGATATGGAATTTTTGATGAGAACAAGAATGGAATTGAGTTTGTTAGGTTGGATGAACCGCTTCTACCATACGGGCAGTCTTATTTTCACGTCAGTGGTTGAAAATCATTAATATAGCGTTTTCAAATGAGTCGTGAACACATATTTAATAGTGAATGTTGGGTTACGACGCGGTCAAAGACGTATCTGTGAGCATTATTAAGTTAATTACCGCGTCTAACCCAACCTAC
>CASBRD010000067.1 GCA_949128025.1 Oscillatoriales cyanobacterium PMM_0008
ACTGACCACTGACCACTGACCACTGACCACTGACCACTGACTAATCACAAAATTTCAATGGAAACGCACTCGCTTGAAAAACCATCTTTGCAAGCCTTCCATGTATGTATAAATCACCGGAATCACGATTAGGGTAAGTAAAGTTGAAGTCATCAAACCGCCAATCACTGCGATCGCCATCGGCGCACGAACTTGAGATCCAGCGCCAATTCCCAGCGCGATCGGCATCATCCCAGCGATCATAGCAATAGTAGTCATCAAAATCGGTCGCAAGCGTGCAACACCCGATTCTAGAGTTGCTTTGTACAGCGGTTTTCCTTCCTTCTGATTCATTAAGGCATAATCTACCAGAAGAATGGAATTTTTAGTCACAATTCCCATCAGCAACACGACACCAATTAGAGCATACAACCCCAAAGACCTTTGTCCTACTAGAAGTCCGAGTAGTGCGCCGCCGATAGATAAAGGCAATGCCGCCATAATCGTGACAGGATGCAGGAAATTGTTGAACAACAAAACTAAGACAGCATAGATAAACAGTACCGCCGTTGACAGAGCTATAGCAAAACCGCTAAAAATATCCTTCATCACTTTGGCATCCCCGAAAGGTTCCTGGGTGACACCGGGAGGTAGTTGCTTAAGTAAAGTGTCCTTGTTGACTTTCGCGAGAGCGTCTCCTAAAGAGATAGGTTTAGATGGGGCTTCAGAGGTAAATGTCAAGTTAGCTTCTACGGATACCTGGCGAGCGCGATCGTAGCGGCTGATCTGAGAAGGGCCACTGCCCAGACTGATATCTGCGACAGCCTTTAAAGGTACTAAAGTATTATTTTTACCCGGTACTTGCAAATTCTCCATCGTATCGATATCGTTCCGAAGTCCGGGAGTTAACTGTACCCGAATCGGTATTTGTCGATCGGGCAAATCGAACTTGGCAAGATTAGCGTCAAAATCTCCAATGGTGGCGAGAGAAGCGGTACGTGCGATCGCTTGCACCGATACACCCTGATCCGCTGCTCGTAAAGGGTCTGGCTTAACCAAAATCTCTGGTTTCACCAAACTGGCGGTAGATGTAACTTCCACAATTCCCGATATCTCGCTCATCTGTTTTACCAACGTTTCTGCCGTCTGGGTGAGGAGGGGGCCGTTTTCGCTCTTGAGCAAAATTGCCAGCTGCTTTTTACTTCCCAATCGCCCTTGGCTAAAACCGATGCGTACCCCTGGAATTTCCACAAGTTTGGGCAGCATCTGTTGTTCAAATTCTATTTGCCCAATATGATGCGAGTGTTTACCCTCTGGGCGCTTGTCCTCTGGTTTCAATTTGACGTAGAGGTTGGCAGTATTCACACCCCCGCTGCCACCGCCGCCGCCACCCCCAGGGCCACCAGAAACGGCGGGAGCGCCTTCTGTCGCCAGGACGCTTTCTACGGCTGGATTGGCGATCAACAGTTGGGTTGCTTGCTGCACCGATCGATCTGTCTGCTCCATAGTAGAGCCGGGAGGCAGTTCGATCGAGACAGTGGAAAGTCCGGTATCATCGCGATCGATAAACCCTTTGGGAATTTGGGGTAGTAGCTGAATACTGCCGAAGAATAAAGCCACAGCTAGAATCAGCGTTACGCACCGATGGTTTAACGCCCACTTTAAAAGCCGACGATACACAGAAGATAGTATATCTTTGCTCGGCTTATCGGCACGATGCTGATGATGTTTTTTATCTTTAAGCAAGTACGCTGCCATCAGCGGCGTCACGGTGCGGGCTACTAATAGGGAGAATAAAACCGATACCGCCACCGTAACGCCAAAAGGTCTAAAAAACTGACCGGGAATTCCCCCCATAAAAGCGACTGGCGCAAATACCGACACAATCGTCATTACAGTTGCGGTTACGACAGGCGCAACTGTAACGGTCATGCTTGGTGGTAGTGGCGCTGTAACTGCTGGATCGACGGGTTTTTGGCTGGTTGGGCTTGAGAAAAAACGCATTCCTACCACGGCAAGTGCTGCACCAAGTCCCATCCCAAGCACGGTTGGAGTCAGCCATCCACCCCTGGGCTTTGGTTTGGGCTTGGTTGGGGTAGAAGGTAAATCTTGCTCAAATTCAAACTCTTCGGTCACGATCGGGCTATCTGCGATCGCGCCGTTGAGCAAGTGTTCTTCTTTGACCGCCCCGTTGAGCAAGTGTTCTTCTTTTTGTGCTGATGATTTGTAGCTCACAATTCTACCTCTCTAACTACGACAAAAACTATTAAATGAGTATGCTTTGTGAAGAAAAATTAAAATATAATTATATCAATTTGATATAGCCCTTGAAAAGAAAGTGTATCACCCGATACTTACGTGGCCATCTAGGGGAAATTACTTAGGTAGGATTGAGAGGATTGGCGATCGCCTCACCAATGTCTCTAGCTCAACAGGCGTGATGCTGACCGAGACAAAAATAGTTTTTGATAAGTAACTCTTATTACTTCGGCCAGAGGTAGTACACCTTTGTCATCTACAAAAAGTATGAAAAGTAGGAAAATAAAGTAGGATAATGAGGTATCACCTTTCCGTTTTGGTAACATTACGGTCAGGATATTATTTGCTGCTACACGCATCCTTAGTTAGGTGCGGTCACTGAATGAACGTTGAAGAAGTTCTGGAAGCTGTAGAACAAGGTCTGCTACTTCGCCAACTAAGTCCGGTGGAGCGGTTTATCCTACGTCAGTCGTGGAGTGGACATACTTACAGCGATATAGCGCGGGATTCTGCGTACTGTAGCGCTCACATCAAGGAAATCGGCTCCCGGCTGTGGAATGACCTTTCTGAAGCATTGGGGGAACGGGTAACGAAAAAAAATCTGCATTTAGTCTGGAACCAGTTTCAGAAAAATTACACAGAAAAAAGCGCAACGCCGAAGGATCTCCTCCCCGACACAGTGGCAAAGGATGATTTCCCACTTTTATTAACCCAGACTCAGATTAAATTTCCCGGCTCTCCCCTACCCCTAAATTCCCCCCTCTACATTAATCGCCCTCCGATTGAAGAACTCGCCTGCGCTGAAGTAAGCCAACCTGGATGCGTGATTCGGATCAAAGCCCCCAAAAGAATGGGGAAAAGTTCACTACTGAACAGGATGATTGCTCACGCCAAGGGTTTGGGTTACAAAGCTGTCTCTTTGGACTTTCAGGAAGCAGACACAGCTATTTTTAGTTCCATAGATAAATTTTTGCGCTGGTTCTGTACCAATATCAGCAAGCAACTAAACCTCGACTCCAAGTTGGATGATTATTGGGATGAGGATATGGGCAGCAAGATGAGCTGCAAAATCTATTTCCAGGATTATCTGCTGGAACTTATCGACACTCCCTTAGTTTTAGCGTTGAATGAAGTCAATCGCGTTTTCGAGCATCCCAGCATTGCCCAAGATTTTTTGCCGATGCTGCGATTGTGGCACGAACAGGCCCGAACACTTGATATTTGGCAAAAACTCAGGTTAGTGGTAGTTCACAGTACAGAAATTTATGTGCCGTTGAAGCTAAATCAATCACCCTTCAATGTCGGGCTAGCGCTTCAGGTGCCACAATTTACCTTGGCGCAGGTGCAGAATTTGGCACAACGTTATGGAATAAATTGGGCTGATACCAGTGCGATCGAGCAACTGATGGCAATGGTGGGGGGACATCCCTATCTGCTGAACGTCGCGCTTTATCACCTGTCTCGGAGAGACATGACTTTGGAGCATTTATTGCAAACTGCCCCCATGTTGACTGGGATTTACGGTCACCATTTGCGGGGTCATTTGGAAATACTCCGACAGGATAGCCAATTGGTGTCATCTTTGCAAGAGGTTATTAGTGCGTCGGGGAGTGTGGAATTAGAAGCGATCGCAGCCTATAAGTTAGAAAGTATGGGTTTGGTACAGCTGGATGGAAATCATGCCAAGCTAAGCTGCGAGTTGTATCGTCGCTATTTTAGAAAGCAACTATATCAAGAAGATGCCTTGAGTGCTTAGAGCGTGGCGATTTTTAATCGTTGATTCCGCTTCCCCTATGCTCAATTAATGGCATTAAGTCCACATAAACGTCCCTATTATCAACGAGGTCGAAGATCTGATGGGAAAGGTTTCGCTTTAATCCTCCTCCTTCTCGTCAGCAGTTGGAGGCGTTAGCGGTGGTGGTGGAGGGCGATCGGTTAGAGCAAATGTTACTGCCTGCTGGGGTGGGGATGAAGATGGAATCGATTCGGTTATGTGGGGCTTGTGATGCTGAGTCGCCTTGCCATAAGATTGAGTGGCAGTTTAAGACGGTGACGGGGTGCGATCGCCATTCCTTACGCTTGCTGTCGGAGTGTCCTAACTGTGGGGCAAGGTTTAAGGTTCCGGCGTTGTGGGTGGATGGGTGGTGTCAGAGGCGTTTTCTGGGGTTGGGGAGATGGTGAAATATCAGAAGGCTGTATAATGTATGTTAAGACTGATTAAAACAGATTAGTAGAGATAAATGAAGCGCATTTTAAAATGAAACTTCCTGAATACGAACGAGTCATTTATCAGCGTAACCCCTTAGTAGAGGTTGCCTGTCAAATTCGCTTTCCTACTATTCTTAAAATTAGCAATCAAGAACCATTTGAATTTCAGGATAAAATTCGTTTCAAATATCCTTTATATGAAGTTCAAAAATCTGTTAGTATTCCAGGGATTCAAAATGAACTACTCCAATTAGCTCAAAAAGCTGGTTTAGCTTTAAATTTCCAAGATACTACCTATAATTTCCAATCAGAAAACTTAAAGTGGCAACTTTCATTAAATAAAGATTTCATCGCTCTAGCAACTATTGAATATGAAAGATATGAATCATTCAAGGAGAGATTTAAAGAGATATTAGACCTTTTTGAGCAAATTTATCAGCCGTATTTTTATTCAAGAATTGACTTGAAGTATCAAGACTTAATTATTCGTTCCAATCTTAAAATTGAGCAAGATAAAACTTGGGCGGATTTAATACCTTATCATATTGCTTCAGAATTTCATACCCCTGAAATATCACAATCAATTAAAACATTCATTAAAAATTGGGAGGTTGATATTGTAGATAGTGGTAAATTACAGTTTAAGCATGGTTTGGTGATTGCTCAAGATCCGGAAAAAGGCACTAGAGAGCCTGCATATTTACTAGATGCAGACTTTTTTACAGAAGCGGCAACAAGGAGGGAAAATGTTTGGAATATCCTCGACCAGTTTAAGGAATCAGCAGGAAGGCTATTTAGATGGAGTATTACCGAACAACTTCATCTTGCAATGGAACCCAAACCAATCTACTCTGATGATAGATAATTCAAAGCAAAGCAAAAGCGAAATTTCAATTACAGTTAAACGGTCATACGGTAAATCTAAGCCACAATCATTATTGTCGCAACTGGAGAATTTTAAAGGAGCAAACTTATCCTTTGAAGTTAAATTTGCCCATGAAGATTCAACAAAAGCTTTTAATTTTCTAAAATCTTTCTTACTTCTCATTGTAATAAGCCAACTTCCTTTAGAAGCACTTGATGAAGCTGTGGAAACTTTGGAACAAATTAGAGAGTTTTATAGTGACTTCTCTCCTGAAAGCTCACAATCAACTATTACAACAAAAGTAGTAACAGGTAAAATTGTTTCGACGGAAACTAGAGATCCTATAGTCTTAGCGTGGGATTAGTTTACTCATGACAGTAGATTTAATTTACAGAGTTTCGACCAAGGAACTAGCACTGAGACAGGGAGAAATTTTAACAGGAGTAGTTCAGTACAAACCTAAAGTTGACAGTATAATTACTCCTGAGTCAAGCTCTATACCTTTTGAAGCAATTATTCACCCCTATGCAATTATTGTAGCCTATGTATGCGATCGCTTTCTCCATATCAAACTCTACCAGTTCAAGCGATCGCTCTTGCCGATCCCACTAGACTACATCTACAAAGCATGGTTAGCTTTGATAACTTTCCCAAAGGATAGGGTCACTATCGCAGAATTTTAGATGGACCCAACTGGACTCGAACCAGTGGCCTCCACGATGTCAACGTGGCGCTCTAACCAACTGAGCTATGGGTCCTTTCTAGCTTTATAACTATAGCACAGACTTCTCTAAATTTGCAAATGGGCAAGGGACTTGAAAAGTCACTCATTCAAAAGTCAAAAGTCAAAAGAAGGATTCTTTTCATGCCCCATGCCCCAATTAGGCAAATGCGGAGTCGCCAAAATCCGGCGGGATATCCTGCAAACGTCGGGAACCAACGGCTTGGATTGCTTCAGAGAGAGAGACATCACCAGTATAGAGGGCTCGACCGACGATCGCACTGCTGACTCCCAGAGGTTCTAGGGCTAGCAAACTCAAAAGATCGGTGAGGGAACTGACGCCGCCAGATGCGATCGTAGGAATGGAAATCCTTGTTGCTAATTCCCTCAAAGCTTCTATATTTGGCCCTGACAGCGTACCGTCGCGATGAATATCAGTGTAGATAATCGCCGCAGCGCCTAAAAGAGCCATCTGCTGAGCTAAATCCCCCGCTGCAACTTCAGACGTTTCTAACCAGCCGCGAGTTGCTACCTTTCCGTTACGGGCGTCAATTCCCACCACAATCTGTCCCGGAAACTCCCGGCAAAGTTCCGCCACCAACTGGGGATTTTCGACCGCCACAGTTCCCAGAATTACTCGCTGGACGCCCATATCCAACATCTGAGCAACTCTGGCCCGATCGCGCAAACCTCCTCCGACTTGTATCGGTACGGGTACAGCCCCTACAATTGCCTCAATAGCTGGTAAATTAATTGGTTCGCCTGTTTTAGCACCGTCCAAGTCTACTACGTGGAGCCGCATTGCTCCTTGGTCTACCCACTGTTTTGCCACTGAACTTGGGTTTTCGTCAAAGATTTGCGATCGCGAGTAGTCCCCCTGATACAGTCGCACGCATCGGCCTTCTAGTAAATCGATCGCTGGGATAACTTCCATTTGCCCTCTTCCCCTGTAAACACAATCCCCAAAATAACCCAGTTTATACTCTATCGCTCTCTTATCTGCGTTTATCTGCGTTTATCTGTCTACCCTACGGGAAGGCGAAGCGCCTACATCTGCGGTAAAAATTTAACCCCTAATAACAACAAACAATTTTCTGTATTACTCTTACACTACCGAGCAAATCTAAAATTCCCTAATGATGTTTCTGGGGAATAGGAAAGATTTTAGATTTCAGATTTTAAATCTAAAATCTAAAATCTAAAATTCCCCTATTCCCCAGCCCCCAGTTCCTGCAAAATAGTAAAGCGAATGTGATTAATAGCTAAGTCGCCAATGGAAACATCATCCTTATTCATCGGAGAAGCATCGGTGTTAAGCTTTTCAAACGTAATCCCTTTGCCGATTTCAATGTGATACCAAGCTAATCCCATGAAGAACCGCGATGGGTAAGGCCCGCGATCGATCACATCATCAGGATTGGATTCCATCGGCAACCAGCCGAATCCCGGCACATAGAACTCCAACCAGACATGATTATAATCTGGGTACAGGGGTACTCCGGGCAAATCGGCCTGCTGAGGACACTTGTAGCGCCCAATAGTGCGGCAGGCAATCCCGTTTAAGCGGAAGAGGGCAAGTAATAAACCTACATATTCGCCGCAGGAACCCGTACCCCGCTGTAGGGCAACGTCTGGCGAGTCAATATGAGGTTTGATGGCGTAGGAGAGTTTGTCATAGACATAGTTGCGAATTTTATAAGCTTTCCGCAACAGATTTGTTTCAGTGCCGATCGCTTCAGAGGCAGCACTGCGGATAATATCGGTATCCATTGCCAACTCGTCATCGTCCACCAGATAGCGCTGCTTCCATTCTGGCGAAAGGTCGGGAATGTTTTCGATGTCTCGCGCACTCAGACGATACTTGATACTGTAAACTTCTAAAAGCGCCCTCCAGCCAAACAAATGCCGTTCGTCGGGTTTGAGCTTGTCAAACTTAAACACCGCCACCCGCTGTCCGTCTACAATCTCTTCTGTAAAAGGACGACCGACGGCTGTAATTTGACGAACTTTTTGTCGATCGGTTTCGGATGGTAGAGCAATGCGCCATTCGATCTTTTCTAGGTACACCGCCTCCAAAGGTAAAAGTTCCTCTACATAGGACATTTCGATCAGAAAGCCGTTGGATAGGGCATAGCGTCCTTCCTGGTTGTAGTGGAAATGGAGGGGGTGAATGAAAGTGCGATCGCGATATTCCAACTGGTGTGCTGGCTCGGCATTTGGGTCATCCCTAATATATGGCTCCTCTCCGGCATAGGCGACATACAGGGTATCCTCACCAGTTTGGGGGTCTGTGTAGAAAGCCAACCCAGTGGGATTTTCAAAGGGCGTCAGCAAGCTAAATTGAATTTCACCAGTAGCCCGCTCCAGACAATATACCGTTTGTTCGATATTGTCCGAAACCCAGAGTTCCTCGCCGCGTACCGTCAGATGCTCAACCCCAATCCCAGGCGCATAGAATTGAGTAATTAGGTTACCAGTCGTGCGGTTATAAATGAGTACATAGCCTGCTTTCTGACAGGATACGTAAACCGTGGATTCCCAAACCGTCACCCCATCAGCAGGGTAAGGCAACGTCACAAAGTGTTGCGGCGTCAGATCCGTCCAACTGCAAAAGTAAACGTTTTCGTCTTTTGTAAACCAAAGCGTGTCTTCCCAGAGGGCTAAACCTATGGCACCCTCAAATTGCGCTACGCGATCGGAGTTTAAGATAGAGGTATTATCGCTGTTTAGGTCGATCGTAAGCAGATACCCCCTGGCCGAGTCTAAGGCAATCAGCCGATCGCCCGCAAAGGCAATGCCTTGCAGCGCATAAGCCCCTATGGGTCGTAGCACCGTTGTCTGCAAATTCGGTCTTGGTTGAGGAGCAAGCATTTTTGAAATCATAGCCAAATCAGGTGAAAATACATAGTAGTGCCAAAAAAAGAGCGCTCATAAGCTAGCTAGCGGTTATCTAATCAACCTAAACAGGTTTGTGGCTTTGCAACTGCAACAGCCGTAACATCACCTAAAATTAAGCCATTTTATATGCTTATGTATTTCCCCAAAAGGGAGGAAATGCCATGACATCGGACAAAGCCCCTTATAAATATCATCACGGATTGCTTAGTGCTGTGACTGGCTTGAGCCATTCGCATTCGCTTCCTTATGTCGGTTTAGTCCCGATCGCAGTCTCAATAGAAACCCTTGCTGGGATTAAGTCGTCATTTACCAATAAACTTCTGCTCAGCGTTGCTGTTGTGTTATGACTGCCATAAAGTCGTTCTTAAAGTTTGCCACTTTTTCCCTCGCCCTCCCATTGGCTTTCGGAATAAGCATTCACTTACCTGCAACCCTTCGGGCGATGTCACAGCTGCCTAGCAACCAAGGGCTACCGAATACTTGGGGAGCCTACGAACCCGATCCCAACATTGGAAAACCCGGTCGGCGTGAAGGTGGCGGATCGCGCGGCCCTTGCGTCAAAAATTCTCCAAATTATCAGCTTACCTCATTAGTTCCCGCCAATAACTTTGGCACCACCCTTGCAGAGTATCCGACCTTCTTTGTCTATGTGCCTACCATAGAGGAAGAAGAGAAGCCGCAGCTGGAGTTTGCTCTCAAGACTGAAAATGACAGGGTGATTTACAAAACCAATTTTACAATTGCTCGCAGTCCTGGAATTGTAAGCGTCAGCTTGCCTGCAAATTTACCACGGCTTGAGGAAAACAAGAATTATAAGTGGTCGTTTACCTTGATTTGCAATCCAGAAGACCCCTCTGACAAGTCGGGTAATAGCTGGGTAGAGGGGTCGATTCGGCGCGTCAGGCTTAGCCCCACCATCGTGCAGCAGTTAGAAGGAGTGGCCCTACCTCGCGATCGGGTTGTCGCTTATTGGACTGCTGGTATTTGGTTCGACGCCCTAAGTACGCTAGCCGAACTCCGTCGCGCTACGCCATCCGACCCCACCTTAGAAAAAGACTGGAAAAATTTATTGCAGTCTGTGGGACTGGAAACAATTGCCTCTGAACCCCTGCTTCAGCCTGTAGCTGCATCAGATCGAAAAAATCCAAACATCTCTAGTAACGAGTAAAAATAGTATTTTTGACATACTCTCACCGTCAAGCTGACACTGTGACGGGAGATTCTTGAAGGATTTTCACCCTTACTGGCTGTGTCAAGCAGACCCTAGACACTCGACTGAAATCAGTTTTGTGCTTACTTTTTCTCAAGATGTTAGCTGCTCCATTACAATCAGCATTAATCAGAAGTTTGAAGAAACCTTTAAACGTTCTGTCAACATATTTGAGAGTTTGTTGTCCGCAATCCGTAGCGAGAAGTTTATAGTTCTCGTTTTCCTTACACAGATGATAAGCCGACTCGTAAGCAAGGTATTTCTGCTCCTGAAAAAAGTACTGTCTTACCGTGTAAAGTCCTACATTAAAGAGGTTTTAAGGGTAGGTGACACAGGGTTTTCAAGATGTCGCTTTCAGCATGAGAAAGTTTAAGCCTTACGGTCTGAGTCAACAACATATCATCTATCCGCTAGATAACTACTATTTTAGCGGAATCCCAGAAAAGTGTAAACATTACTTGGAGGGCGGCGTTTCCTCTCCCGTTAAACCTATCGGTTGTAACGTGAGTCCCCACGCCGCGATTTTAGATGGGCAAATCTATTGTTGACGCTGCTGTTGTGTTATGAATTCGATCAAGACCTTCTTAAAGTTGATTGGCTTTTCGATCGCCCTAGTGTTGGCTTTCACAATTGTGACTGACTTGCCTACAAGAGTTCGGGCGCAGCCACAACCGCCCAGCAGCCAAACGCTACCCAGCCGTTGGGGAGCCTACGAACCGGATTCGAGTATCGGGAAACCCGTTCGGCGCGAAGGGGGAGGAACTCGCGGTCCTGCTTTGACTGCCTTGGTACCTCCCAACAGTAGGGGGGCCACTCTCTCTGCTTATCCGACTTTCTTTTTTTATGTGAGTAAAGAGGAAGGCAAAGACCGCAAAATGACGTTTACTCTGTCGGATAAAAGTGGCCAGGAAATTTACAAAACTATTTTCACCAGTACTGGGCCAGCTGGGATTGTGAGCATCAGTTTGCCAGCTTATGCCAATTTACCACCCCTAGACACTGGCGTAAGTTATTACTGGACTTGTGACCTGAGTCTTGTCTCAGATGCTGAACCTGAACCAGTTAGACTGTTTGGATGGATATGGCGCATTAATCCCAGAGCGGAATTCAAGCGCGATTTAGAACAGGCAGCTTCCCTGCGCGATCGCTAGGCCGCTTATGATAAAAACAACGTTTGGTACGACACCCTCGCTACGCTTGCCGAACTCCGTCGCGCCAATCCCAACGACGCGGAGCTAACAGCTAAATGGACGGCTCTGCTGGAGTCTGTGGGACTAGGCCAAAACAAAATTCCCACACAGTCTTTGGCGCAAGGATTATGAGTAATTTGGTGCTAAGAGTGAAATGGGATCTGGCTTGAGCTAGATCCCACTTTTGCTGTTGACTAATTGGTGAGGACAACAAATAATTTGATCTTCGATGGTTTTAATCTATTGGCAGCTGGCTTGTGAAATTATTCGTTTACCACACTCCTGAACTTACTCCTGGCGATCGCGTTCCCGACTGCGCGATCGCAATTGACGTTCTCAGAGCTACAACCACGATGGCTACAGCTTTGGCGGCGGGAGCAGAGGCGGTTCAAGTCTTTAGCGATATCGAAAAACTAATCGGCTCAAGCGAAAATTGGCCTGCCGAAAAGCGGATTCGCGCCGGGGAACGCGGCGGCGCGAAAGTAGCTGGTTGCGATATGGGTAATTCTCCCCTAGATTGCACCCCAGAGCGCGTGGAAGGACGCCGTTTGTTCATCAGTACCACAAACGGCACCCGCGCTTTGCAGCGAGTGCAGGATGCCGAGACGGTTCTGGCAGCGGCATTTGTGAATCGCAAAGCTGTGGTGCAGTATGTCCAAGCTCGGCAGCCAGAAACAGTCTGGATTGTCGGTAGCGGTTGGGAAGGCAGTTTTTCCTTGGAGGATACCGCTTGTGCTGGTGCGATCGCACACAGCCTCCTGACAGAACAGAATGGGAATATAGACGATATTGCTGGCAACGATGAGGCGCTCGGTGCGATCGCGCTTTACCTCCAATGGCAAGATCGATTGCTAGAACTCATGCACCATGCCAGTCACGGCCAACGTCTACTTCGCTTGGACTGCCATGAAGATTTAAAATATTGCGTACAAACCGATCTGTTGGACGTTCTGCCTATTCAGCGCGAACCAGGTGTTTTGGTTAAAGGGTAACTGGAAAAGTCAAAAGTCAGTAGGGGCGGGTTTTGTAAAATATTCTGTTGGTAATGAGATGTGTGGGTTAAACCCGCCCGTACAAAAGTCAAAAGTCAAAAGAAAATAGGTTAAACAGAAGCAAATATGCCAAGAACGCAACGCAACGACAACTTCATCGACAAAAGTTTTACCGTCATGGCAGACATAATTCTGAAAATTCTGCCCGCTAACAAGAAAGCAAAAGAAGCTTTCGTGTATTACCGCGACGGTATGTCTGCTCAGGCGGATGGAGAATACGCCGAAGCCCTGGACAACTATTATGAAGCGCTAAAGCTAGAAGAAGACCCCTACGATCGCAGCTACGTCCTCTACAATATTGGGCTGATCCATGCCAGCAACGGCGAACACGATCGGGCCTTGGAGTACTATTATCAAGCGATCGAACTTAACCCCCGCCATCCCTCAGCATTCAACAATATTGCTGTGATTTATCACTACCTGGGAGAAAAGGCTAAGGAAGCTGGGAAGTCTGAAGAAGCTGAAGCTTTTTACGATAAAGCGGCTGAGTATTGGAAACAAGCTATTCAGCAGGCTCCGAACAACTACATCGAAGCCCAAAACTGGCTGAAGACGACTGGGCGATCGCAGATGGATGTGTTCTTTTAGCTATTTAGTCATTAGTCATTAGTCATTAGTCATTAATTTCTTACAAATGACTGATGATTAATCACCAATCACCAATTATTAATTATCAATGCCATGATTGACCGCGAACAAGTCCACAAAGTCGCTAATCTTGCCCGCCTAGAACTGACGCCAGCCGAAGAGGAACAATTTACCACCCAAATGGGTAGCATTCTGGAGTATTTTGAACAGCTGAGCGAGTTAGATGTGAGTAACGTCCAGCCTACAACAAGAGCGATCGATGTTAGCAACATTACTCGACAAGACGAGCTGCGCCCCTATCCTGACCGGGAAGCTATTCTCAGCTGTGCGCCCGACCAAGATGGCGACTTTTTCAAAGTGCCCCAAATCCTAAGTACTGACGAGTGACATTTTCAGCAGGGTGCGTTGCAACGCACCCTACTTTTGATAATTCAGGCTATATCCCAAATCTTATTGTTTTGTCAGCTAAAAATTACAGCTTTTCTCGTAAGTGTTCAGCCGGACTTGAGATCGCAAGGGCATTCAATAAACCAAGTAATTCATCAATGGGAGTAAGATAGCGATCGGTAAGGTCGATCGAAACTTCCAAATTGGGAGTGAGAGCTAAAAAACGCCAAACTTGCCCGGTGGTAACTGTACCATAAACCGTTTTAGCCCCTACATTCGGGTCGCGTCGGTTGATTAAAAAAGCCGCGTACATAGTAGCAATACATTGAGCTAAACCATTATTAATATTTTCATTTTTCGCCTCAATGATAGTGACAACGGGAGCTTTAATTGCTAGCTTGTCCGAGTTTGCTGTAATCATAAAATCAACAAATCCGTTCAGCCCTAAACTAGGATCTGCTGTCAAGTTTTTGCCAGAAAATAAGGAAGTGTTAGGGTTAAAAGTGACAATTTCACTCAAAATAGGAGCAATTAAATATTCAGAGCGAGCTTTTTCGGTGTTAATAGCAGTAGCAAGTGGCACGAATCGTTTTAAAGCTTCAGTTAAGAATGGGCTAGGAGCGATCGGTTCAAAATCAATCAGTTTATCAACAGTTGTAATCTGACTAATGCCTAAAGGGATTAGCATATCTAATGAAGTAAAATCGCTGTAAGACATATAGCTAGGGGCTAGGGGTTAGGGGC
>CASBRD010000068.1 GCA_949128025.1 Oscillatoriales cyanobacterium PMM_0008
GGTGGAAGACTATGTATAGTGGGAGGGCGAAGCATTGCGGGATTAAGCTTAACTCAAAACCGAAAAGTTAATTCCGCAATGCTTCGCCCCTACATAATCTTGTGGCGGGAACGGAGTAACTCATATTAATTTACCGACTATCAGTTTAAGCTGGAACCCCACCCCCAACCCCTCCCCGTGGACGGGGAGGGGCGCAAGACAGTTCGGATCGCCGAAAAGAAACCGGGTTTCTGGCTTTACCCATGATGCGATCGAATTCTGTCAAACTTAAGAAAGACGCCCGATCGTTCTGCTTTTGGGCAAACCTGAAGTCTTGGTGCGAGAGATGAACACGCTATTAACACTTTTTGGCAAAGAACGCAGCGAACTACAGAAAGAGATTGATAAGGCAACCAGCGTTGAGCAGGTAGTTAAGCTGGTTCACAACCGACTCGATCGTCTTCAAAAGAGTTACACTGGCGAGCTAAATGTGGCTCAGGTACGTCAGGCGGCGTTTTTCCTGGATACGCTGCGACAGTCGATCGCAACTCTCACCGCCGCTAGCAAGACTCAACTTGTTTTACCACAGCCTGAGCAAATTGCCATCCAAGCTGGACGGTTATCTACCAACAAGTTAATCCTAAAAGTGGTACAGGGACTCATCTCCATCGCCATTTTGGGTTCCCTGGTTTCCCTGACGAGAACTTCCCCTGGCGCGTGGATGGCTATTTTACTGGTGTCTGTGCTGGTGGGGGTGGAAGTTGTACTGCAACTCGATAAAAACAAAAATGAAAATATTGGGGAACTTCCTCAGCTTGCGGAAGCGCCTGGGCCGATCGTGCGAGTTGATAGTCAAGTACTTCTAGACAATCTCGCCGATGCTATAAATACGATCGACCTGGCAGTAGGTCGCCCTCAAGAAGGCAAAAAACCCCTCGACGAGCTGGGTATAGAAGATCTGCCAGAACTGTTGAATCTGATTCAAAGACTGATGGGCGCGTCATATCTGGAAAGACCGCAGATGGCGCTAGAATTGGCAAGACTTCTGCCACAAAGTTTGATGGAGCAGGGAATTCGAGTTCAAATCTATCGATCGGAGGATGCACAAAACGGGCGCGAGTATTTTGACTTCGAGCCAAGTATCGATCGGGCCACCAAAGATTACGTGACGATAACTCCGGCTTTGTTTAAGGGCGATCGCTTACTCAGACGAGGTAGAGTAATTGAACCAGCTTTCTCACAAGCAAAAGATTAACACCATTTCAAGTGCGATCGCATACTGAATCCTTCTTCAAAACTCTCTCTACCCAACAAAAAAACTCCATTTACATCTGTGTTCATCTGTGTTCATCTTTCTTCATCTGTGGTAAAAAAATATCCCTGTACGAAGCGAGCATTCCTATACAGTCTAAAAAAATCGCCTAAATAAAAGTATGGAAATTTTAGAGACAATTGGTTTCGATTTGGGACACGGCGAAACAGCCGTAGCTAAAGCAATAGTCGAGAGCATCGAACCCCCAGAAATGCTGGAAGTTAATAACAAGAAGATCCAAGTTACGGCGCTTGGCTGGCATCCCGATTTAGGCTATCTTGTGGGAGATCAAGCCTTAATTCAAGCAGGCGTTACCCAACTCAAAATCACTTTCAAGCAAAAACCAAACAACGATCCAACTTATCGGGAAACAATTCGCACTTTTTTGGAAACTTACTACCGCCTTTTGAAAGAAAACAAACAAATAAAAGGTGGAGAAAGCGACTACTTTTATGTTGGCTGTCCTTCGGGATGGTCGTTGAGCGATCGCGAAGAATACCAAAAGCTACTCAAGGAAGCTGGCATTCCTTTACTGAGCGTTGTCCCGGAATCGCGAGCTGCTTTCATGCAAGCCAAGGAAGCCGGTAAGCTAGAATATGACAAACTCAAATCATCCGTGCTAATTGTCGATATTGGTTCTTCGACTACGGATTTTACCCTCGTCAAGAGCTTACACGAAATACCGATCGATTTCGGCAGTAATTCTCTCGGAGCATCGCTGATCGACAAGGCTATTTTTGCTCGGACTCTTGCCAAACACGAACAGCAGGAATTACTCGAAAAAGTGTTTGCAGAATATCCCCATCATCAAGCTCGTTGCGAACTTGCTTGTCGCAAAGCTAAGGAAGACTATTTTTCTAACGAACAGCTATTCAGCAACCCCCAATCATTTGCCCGTGGCTTTGAATCGATCAACGAACAGATTTATTTTATCCCCCAAGTTAACAAATTAATTATGGAGGATATCTTAAACCAACCCTTGCCTGAACTAGAAGACAAGAGTTGGAATCAGTCTTTTCGATCGGCAGTAATTGAAGGTAAGGAAAAGCTGGAAGGACAAGGCATTGTGCCAACAATTGTGTTGATGACAGGCGGTGCATCTCGCATGAAGTTCACTCGTCAAATTTGCGAGGAAATATTCCCGGAACCCGACACGCAGGTTCGGCCCGATCCGGAACCAGAGAGGTGCATTGCACTGGGTTTGGCGCGAGTTGGACGATGGGATTTGCGTGCTTCTGCATTCAAAAAAGAGGTCAACAAACTATTTGATTCAGATCGGCTCAAAGATATCATCAAAAGACATATCCCAGAGTTAATCGAATTGTTGACAAAGCCGCTGTCAGATGGTTTAATTGAAAATGCCATTAAACCTGGTTTGAAAGATTGGCAAAAGAACAAAGTACGGACTTTGGCTGACCTAGAAACGGCTATGAAAAAGCGGGCAGAGTCGTGGCTGAAAAGCGATCGGGCCAAGCTTCTGATCAACAATCAATGCCTCAGTTGGTTTAACAGCAAAATCCAACCCGACTTAGCCTCCGAAACCGACCCCATTTGTCGCCAGTTCCAAATACCCAGAAGCAGCTTAAGGTTTGAAGAAGGAATCGACCCCGGCGTGGTCAACCCCGAACTTTCGATTGGAGATGCTCTCCTTGCCGAAACAGTAGCGTTTATCGTCAATGTAGTGATTGGTGGCGGCACTCTCGCCAGTATCCTCCTTCTCATCCTAACGGGGCATTTGACATGGCCGATCGCATTCGTATATGGGGCATCGGCTTTGGCAGCTGGAATGGAGCTAAATAGGAAAGGTGTAAAAGAGGCAATCAAGACAAATATGGATATCCCCAGTTGGCTGCGTTCTAGTTTTTTGAATGACAGCAAAATCGAGAATATCTGCAATCAAATCAATCCCGATTTGGATAAGGCTCTGCGAGAACAACTCACAGCAAATCAAGAAGCTTTTGACGAACTGATCGCCAAAGTTGGGCAAAGTCTTCAAAATGCTTTGAACGCCAAAGCGGAAGAGGCAATCATCCTGATTCAGTAGTGCGAAGCGATCTTTTGGAATTTCTCGTGACCAGGTTCAACCTGGTCACGAATTCTGGGAGGTTCTACCTCCCAAGCGTACAATATCTGAGAAACCCAAACTACTTTCTTGCCGATTGTCCGATCTAAAGCGATCGATCGCAGTACAATTAGTAAGCCTTCAAGTATGCCATTATTTATGAAAGAAATACCACCAACAATTGAGCTTGCTAATGATAGCGATCGCACAAGTATCAACCCTGTGCAAATGATACCTAATTCTGTTAGCAGAACGGCTCTTTACGAGAAGTTTAAATCAAAAATTATTCATAATCCTTCCTTGAGTAGAAATCTGGTTAGTTTTCAGGCAAATAAACAAGCTCCCTTTTCTGCCTGGTTTAAGTATAAGGAAGGTTTTTCCGAACGGTTAGTTACCTATCTACTGCAAACCTTAAAACCCCAGCCAGGTATTTTGCTCGATCCGTTTTCAGGAGTTGGAGCGTCTCTATTTGCTGCAAGTGGGTTAGGCTGGGAAACAATAGGAATTGAACTTTTACAAGTGGGAATATTTGCGACAAAAGCTCGACTTATAGCTCAAAAAATTGATATTAATCTCTTTAATAAAGTAATTTCTGAAATTAAACAAATAAACTTTGCCGAATACTACCATCCATCTCATGCAATCCAACATATTCCCATTACCCGTGGAGCCTTCTCAGCAGTAGAAGAAGAACTACTGGTTGGTTATATTTCCTATTGCCATAACTTTGTTAGTAATGACGATATTCGTAACCTACTTCTCTATGCAGCTTTTTGTATCCTTGAGGATATTAGCTATACCAGAAAAGACGGACAGTATTTGCGTTGGGATAGTCGATCGGGTCGTTCTCTGGGAAAGATTCCATTTGAAAAACGAGAAATTTTAACATTTTCTGATGCGATACATCAAAAACTAAACCAGATGGTATCCGATTTAGATGCTAGCTCAATACAACTGGATTTATTTGCCGATAGTTTACCATC
Organism: Oscillatoriales cyanobacterium PMM_0008; assembly: GCA_949128025.1. Lineage (GTDB taxonomy): Bacteria > Cyanobacteriota > Cyanobacteriia > Cyanobacteriales > Aerosakkonemataceae > Argonema. The sequence continues at coordinate 4,337 of CASBRD010000068.1, forward strand.
TCAATTTACAGTAAACCCCAAGTTATACCAAGGCTCTTGTCTTGAAATTCTTCCTACTTTACAAGAAAACAGTATTGATTTTGTCCTGACATCCCCACCTTATGCGAACCGATACGACTACACTCGCACCTATGCGCTTGAGCTAGTATTTTTAGGTTGCCGTGAAGAAGAAATAAAGCATCTACGTCAAACAATGCTATCATGTACTGTAGAAAATCGAGATAAGCGCCCTCAGTTAGAGCAGTACTATAAAAGTTTAGGACGCCAACCGGAGTTTCATAAAGTGGATTCTATCTTCCAACAACACGAGGTATTACAAGAAGTAATAACAATTCTCGAAACCTATAAAAAACAAGGCAAATTAAATAACGCAAAAGTAGCTAAAATGGTGCATAATTATTTTTATGAAATGTGCTTTGTCACCTATGAATTAGCTAGAATACTCAAACCCGGCGGGATTGTCGCAATGGTCAACGACAATGTTCGGTATGCTGGAGAAGAAATACCTGTAGACCTGATTTTATCCGATATAGCCGAGTCTTTTGGATTGACAACTCGATACATTTGGACATTGGGACGTGGTAAAGGTAATAGCAGTCAGCAAATGGGAAATCACGGTCGATCGGAACTTCGTAAATGTGTATATGTATGGGAAAAATAAGCAAGTATTATGGCATTAGATGAAGCTTCTCTTTTGGCTGAGGCAAATCGGATAAACTATCGGCTGCGTTCAACCTTCTTTTATCGCAAACTCAAAGAATACAAAACTTTATCTTTCCGTGGTAGGATTGATGCACTATTACCCGTCAAGCATCTATACAGTTGGGATGGTTGGGCAAACTGGGGCATTGGAGAGGATGCGTTTACCTACATCCGCAAACATGACAACTTGGAACTTATTCAAGCGTTTTGTCACCCTAGATTAATTCGAGAACACCCTATACTAATCGCTTATTATCGAAATATTGCAGCGCTTTCTCAAAAAGCAGTTAAGTATTTAGTAAGTGTAGATGTCAAGAAAGTTGAGATTGATGAAAACAATCGTTATTCTCTAACGGAAGACCAAGCCCTCAAACTTAGCCGACTTTTTAACGAACACATCTCGCTCATCATTGATAGCTCTATAGAAAGTATTACAGAAGACGAATTGTACGGGATATTACTAGCATCAACAGGGGCGCAGATTGACGGTTCATGGCGTAATGCTATTGGGGAGGAAGCAGAAAAAGTTGTTCAGCGTCTTCTTGTTAAAGAGGCTAAAGAACGCAATATTATTGCCGCTTTGATACCGCGTGTAGGTACGGGGGTTGAGTTATACAACTCAGAGAAACTTGAGGAACAGCTAGGAAATATTGAGCGTTATCGGGGTATCATGTTGGTTAATTACACCTCAATACTTTTTTCCAGCGAGCCAGATATTTCACTGATTGGTAATCAGGGTACAACAGCAGGTGTAATTGAGGTTAAAGGAGGTGCAGATCCTGCTGGGGCCCTTGAACGTTATGGTGCGGCAAAAAAATCTTTTGAGGAAGCTTTACGTAGGAACCCCGAAGTCCAAACCATCCTCGTGGCAAGTTGTCTTACTACTCAGGTGCATACTCGTATTCAGAACGATTCCACAATCTATAGCTACTTTAACTTAACAGAAATTTTGAGTGAAAACTCAATACAATATAACCAGTTTGTGCAAGAAGTATTTTCTATTGTAGGAGCATGAGTTGTTCGGGAAATCGATAACAGGTTATTCAAATTTTGGTTTTCCTACTAAAATTTCAGGATCGATAACAATTCGCTCTTGCCAACTCATCAGGTTTCTCCTTTCCCCAGTTATCGATATTATCAACAAATAAGGTGGGCAAGGCCCACCCTACTTTTTAGCTTTTTAGCGCTTCACCAACTTCTTCGACATCTTCCGCAGACGAATTGATTTCGGCGTCACTTCCACCAATTCATCGGGGCCGATGTATTCCAAAGCACGCTCCAAACTCATATCCACGGGCGCTTGCAGCTGCACCAATTCCTCACCGCCAGATGCGCGGTGGTTCGTTAGCTGCTTCGTCTTACAGATGTTGAGTTCCAGGTCTTGGGGTCGGGTGTTTTCTCCCACAATCATGCCCCTGTAAACCTTCGTGCCTGGGTTAATAAAGAATACGCCTCGGTCTTCAGCATTTTGCAGTGCGTAGTAGGTAGAGACTCCCTCTTCAAAGGAAATCAGCACCCCGTTGCGACGGGCTGAAATATCTCCACTGAGGGGTCGGTATTCGAGGAAGCTGTGATTCACTATCCCTTCGCCGCGAGTCATCCGCATGACTTCACCTCGGAAACCAATTAAACCACGGGCGGGAATCACAAAGTCTAGTTGGGTGCGCTTATTACCACCAACCTGCATATCTTGCATTTCGCCTTTGCGCTGTCCTAAGCGTTCGATGCAGCTGCCAACGCTATCTTCTGGAACGTCCAGCACTAGGTACTCGAAGGGTTCGTAAGGTTTACCGTTGACTTCGCGGTAGATAACTTGCGGTTGAGAAACCTGGAATTCGTAACCTTCGCGGCGCATGGTTTCGATTAAGATACCCAGGTGCAATTCACCGCGACCGGAAACTAGGAATTTGTCGGGGGAGTCGGTTTCTTCGACGCGGAGGGCGACGTTGGTTTCTAATTCTCGCATGAGGCGATCGCGCACTTGCCGCGATGTCACCAAAGTTCCTTCCTGTCCCGCAAACGGCGAATCGTTCACGGAGAAGGTCATCTGCAAGGTAGGTTCATCCACTTTAATTAGTGGTAGCGCTTGGGGATCGTCGGGGCAAGTAATCGTTTCCCCGATATTAGCATCGGCAAATCCTGCTACTGCAACGATGTATCCAGCGGACGCTTCTGCCATTTCAATCCGCTTCAAACCTTCAAAACCCATCAATTTGGTGATTTTGCCTTTCACAATCTGGCCGGTTTCCGTTACCAAAGCAGCTTGTTGACCTGCTCTGATCGTACCGTTATGGATGCGACCAATCACAATCCGACCCAAGTAGTCGGAATAATCTAGGGTTGTAACTTGCAATTGCAATGGTTTGTTGGGGTCGCCGACTGGTGGCGGTACGTGACGCAGAATAGCATCAAACATAGGCTTCATGTCTGAGCTTTCGCCATCCAGTTCATTTTTGGCGTAGCCTGCCAAACCGGAGGCAAATAGATGGGGAAAGTCGCACTGGGCATCATCTGCACCCAATTCTATGAAGAGATCTAATACTTTATCGATGGCTTTGTAGGGTTCTGCCTGGGGCCGATCGATTTTATTGACTACGACGATGGGGCGCAATCCCTTTTCCAAGGCTTTTTTCAGCACGAACCGGGTTTGGGGCATTGGCCCTTCGTTGGCATCGACAATTAGAAGACAGCCATCCACCATACCCAATACCCGTTCGACTTCGCCGCCAAAGTCGGCGTGTCCGGGGGTATCAACTATATTGATCAGCGTCTCTTTGTATTTAACGGCTGTGTTCTTCGATAAAATGGTAATGCCCCGCTCCCGCTCGATCGCGTTGGAGTCCATGACACAATCAGGAACTTCTTCCCCTTCGCGGAAGATGCCGGATTGTTTGAGCAGGGCGTCAACAAGAGTGGTTTTGCCGTGGTCTACGTGGGCAATGATGGCAACGTTGCGAATGGGAAGAGTCATGGAAGTCTCAGGGAGTTGGAAATCGGATCTGTTTAAAGATTTATTACAATTTTAGCTTGTTTCGATCGGCAATGACAGATCAAAAGCAATATCGGTGGAGCAGAGGGCGTTTTATAGCAACCGCCAAGGCGACTCTTGGCAGTCGGGGCGTTCGCGAGTGCGTGCCGGAGGCATTAGCATTCGGGTAGTAAATCTTCGGTTTTAACCAATAAATTATATGCCCGAATGCTTCGCCCCTACCCCAGATTTATGGCTTAACCGCCTTGGCGGTTGCTATA
>CASBRD010000069.1 GCA_949128025.1 Oscillatoriales cyanobacterium PMM_0008
AAGCCATCATTTAGCTCAAAATCTCGTTCTTCTTTGCTGTTCATCGCTTAAATACCCCCTTGTCCCGCTTGGATGTGGTGGACTTATTTGAAAACCGCTGTATAGCAACCGCCTTGGCGGTTAAGACATTCTAAATTCCTGAAACCGTTCGGCTGAGCTATCACGGCGAAGCCCTTGATTCTAAACCCTCCTGACCCTAGTCCCTAGCCCCTAGTCCCTAGCCCCTAGCTACTAGATGCGTTAGCGACAGCCTAACGCACCTAGTAGCTAGTACAAACAAAAACGTCCGAGGCTTCCCGGACGTTCCTGTAAGGTCAAGCATTAGCAGCTTCTATCGATGCTGATACTCCTGCCTTATTACCCGTTAGATCTTCTGGGAGTTACCTCCGAACACTTGGTTTTTCAGCACTTTGACCTCTTCACCCAATTCCTGGCGACTCGACGCCTTAAGCAAATAGCGCCAAACAAACCAACCTGAGTATCCAATACCTACAAGTTCAAAGAAGGGCGATAGCAGGGGCACATCGTCAAGGGCATCTAGCACCGCCAGCGTTACCTTGACAGTAACAAAGCCACCCGCGATCAATCCAAGGGTGAGTAGGGGTTTTTGGTATTCGCCAAAAAAATCGCCCAGGTAATCTGGCAGCTTAGACAGATATAAAAGAAACTGATCCCAGTACTCCTGCCACTGAGCCGAAGCCTCGTCTGCAGGACGGAGTTTCGCCAAAGGAGCGGTATCGGTTTCTTGGACGGTGACCTCTATTTTAGGAGTGTCTGTTTGTGGGAATCGGGGTTCCGTAGTTTCCATGTTGTTATCTCGATAAGTACAACCTTGGTTATGGTAGCTAGGAGGCGACCCTGCTTGCAGCAGAACTTTAACTAGCTTTGCAAAACAATTTTTGCTATTTGGGGGACATTTTGGGCCTTAAAGGACAGCTGTGTCCGTTGCTATGGCAATGGCCTTACAATCCTAGTTAACGTCAAAATGGCGTGTTGCAGCGTCCTTCTTAAGGATTACTCCACGATCGCATTCTTCTTTGAAGCGGTAAACTGGCGATCGAAACCTGCGAAGGGAAGTGCGTGTGTGGTTTTACAGTCTGGGCATTCCGCCATAGCTCTCGGCAGCAATCTAGGCGATTCTCGCGCCATTCTGGAGTCTGCCCTCAAAATACTAGCCCAAACTCCCGGAATTAGTCTGCCAGCCCAGTCCGGCTGGTATCAAACTAAAGCTGTCGGGCCACCTCAACCAGATTACTTGAATGGCTGTGCTGTACTGCAAACCCAAATGAGTCCGCCGCAATTGTTAGAGACGCTACTGGGGATTGAAACCAAGTTTGGTCGTCTCCGCCTCGAACGCTGGGGGCCAAGAACATTAGACCTTGACTTATTGTTATTTGATGAGATAATCCTCGACACTCCTACTCTCCAGCTACCTCACCCCCACATGAGGGAACGAGCCTTTGTGCTGGTGCCTTTGGCGGAAATTGCCCCAGCTTGGATCGAGCCAGTGTCGGGAATGGCGATCGCAGAACTCCTTCGCGCTGTAGACTGTTCTGGTGTCCGCCGATTAATGCCTGCGGATTGAATGTCAATTCAATTCCTTAATCCAAAATCTAAAATCTAAAATCGACTATGGCATCAGGTCAAGAACCACCAGAACTGCTCAAACAACGTCTGCTCTACCAGGGTCGCAAATTTAACTTTGAAGTCAGCCATCTACGCCTTCCTAACCAGGCTGAGGGTGACTGGGAGTGTATTCGTCACCCAGGTGGTGCCCTCGCCGTGCCAGTGACCTCAGAGGGCAAGCTGGTGCTATTGCGGCAGTATCGCTTCGCCGCAGAAGGGCGTCTGTTGGAGTTCCCAGCGGGAACTATTGAGCCAAATGAAGATCCAGCCCAGACTATTAAGCGCGAAATTGAGGAAGAAACTGGCTATCGCGCCCACAAGTGGCAAAAATTAGGACAATTCTTTCTTTGTCCCGGTTATTCCGATGAAATTATCTATGCCTTTCTCGCTCAAGATTTGGAACTGCTGGAAACGCCTCCCGATCGAGATATTGACGAAGACATAGAAACAGTTTTGATGACTCCCCAGGAATTGGGAAAAGCGATTTGGGCTGGAGAACCAGTAGACGCCAAATCTATTTCTAGCTTTTTCTTGGCTCGCCCCTTTCTATCTTAGTCGTCATTGGTCATTGGTCAGTGGTCATTAGTCATTAGTCCCATATCCAGTAGCATCAGTTGCCTAAAAAAATCTCAATCCCGTTCTTATCTGCGTTCATCTGCGTTCATCCGTCTTCATCTGCGGTAAAAAATTAACCAACGATGAAAACAGTAAAGAGGCGATATGAGAATGTCAGATTTAAGATTGCAGATTGATTAAATTTTAAATCTAAAATTTAAAATTCTCCCAATAACCAATGACCAATGACAACTGACAACTGACAACTGACCAAATTATATGTCTGATTTAATTCTCTTTTGGCATCGTCGCGATTTACGCATTTCGGATAATATAGGACTTGCTGCCGCACAGCAGCAAAGCCAAAAAGTAGTAGGAGTTTTCTGCCTCGATCGCAACATCCTTCGTAGGGATGATGTTGCAGCGGCAAGAGTTACGTATATGATTGGTTGTTTGCAGTCACTCCAGCAGCGTTATGCCCAAGCTGGTAGCCAGTTGTTGATAGTGGATGACGAACCCAAAAAAGCAATACCAACTTTGGGTGCGGCTCTCAATGCTAAGGCAGTATACTGGAATTGGGATGTCGAACCTTACTCGAAAGAGCGCGATCGCACTGTCACCGAAGCCCTGAAGGCAAAAGGCATTCAAGTCCAAAACTTCTGGGATCAGTTATTGCACGCCCCAGCAGAAATTCGCACCGGGTCCGATCGGCCCTACACCGTTTACACTCCCTTTTGGAAAAACTGGATTAGCAAACCTAAAAATGAGCCAGTAAAGATATTTCAAAATCAGATAAATTTAACCGAAGCCGAACAAGAAGCAACGCGAAATGCCGGTGCTATAGAATTGCCTACAGCTAAAGATTTAGGATTTATTTGGGAGAATGAATTGCTGTTGGCACCAGGAGAGAAAGCAGCACAAGAAAGACTAGAAGAATTTTGCGATCGAGCTATCTTTGAATATCAAGAACAGCGCAACTTTCCATCCGTTGACGGAACATCCTGTCTAAGTGCAGCATTGAAATTTGGTGCGATCGGCATTCGTACAGTTTGGGATCGTGCTATGCAGGCAATGGAACAAAGCCCAAGTGAAGAAGTACAAACAAATATCCGAACATGGCAACAAGAATTGGCGTGGCGAGAATTTTATCAACACGCGATGTATTGGTTTCCCGAATTAGCAGAAGGGGCTTTTCGCGAAGTATTTAAAACTTTTCCTTACGACAATAATCCAGAATATTTTAAAGCTTGGTGTGAAGGCAAAACCGGCTATCCAATTGTCGATGCAGCCATGCGCCAGATGAACGAAACTGGCTGGATGCACAATCGCTGTCGCATGATTGTTGCCAGTTTTCTTACCAAAGATTTGCTTATAGATCCCCGTCTGGGAGAAAAATATTTTATGCAGAAGTTATATGATTGGGATCTATCTGCAAACAACGGTGGTTGGCAATGGAGTGCTTCCAGCGGGATGGACCCCAAACCAGTGCGAATTTTTAATCCGGCTTCTCAAGCGCAGAAATTCGATCCAAAAGCAGAATATATTAGAAAATGGGTGCCAGAATTGCGATCAGGCCATCCAGAATCCTTGGTAACCGGAAAAATTCCCCCTTTAGAACGCGCCGCCCTTGGCTATCCTCAACCTATAGTGGATCACAATAAACAGCAACAAGAATTCAAAAATCGATATAGCCAGCAGAAAGCCGATCGGTGAACTATGTCAGCTAAAGATATCTTTCACAATGCTGTTCGTTCAGCTTTAGAAAAGGAGGGATGGATAATTACTCACGACCCTCTTTTTATCAAAGTAGAGGAACTTGATTTTTTTATCGACTTAGCAGGGGAGAAAATTCTAGCGGCAGAGAAAGATGGTTTCAAGATCGCCGTAGAGATTAAATCTTTTCTTGGTGCATCAGATTTAGCCAGCTTTTATATAGCTTTGGGTCAATTCCTCAGCTATCGTTCCGCCCTCAGAAAAAAACAACAAAATAGGATTTTGTATTTAGCAATAAACCAAGATGTGTATAATGATTTTTTCAGCAATCGATTTATTCAAGAATTAATCGCTGAACATCAACTCAAGTTACTCATTTTTGAGGCCATTAAAGAGGAGATACTTTTATGGAAGGAATAAACTACAGAGAATTAGTCCAAACAATTCTGTCTCAACACTCAAGAAATGACTTAGATACTGAGACAGAAGTACAATTACTTTTTGACACCGAACGGGAGCATTATCAAGTGCTTCATTTGGGCTGGGAGGAGCAAAAACGGGTTTACGGCTGTGTAATTCACGTCGATATAAAAGATGGTAAAATTTGGATTCAGAGGGATAGAACGGAAACAGGAATAGCAAATGAGTTGGTAGCTGCGGGAGTTCCCAAAGAAGATATTGTTTTAGCTTTTAAAGCTCCTTATGTACGTCAATTTACTGAGTTTGCTGTGGGGTAAATTAAATCGAGATCGCAATAAACAGCAACAAGAATTCAAAAATCGATATAGCCAGCAGAAAGCCGATCGGTGAACGAAGAAACCGGGTTGATGTTTATGCAAGTGGGGGGAATTTTTGGGAGTGCGATCGCCAGTCCCTGTGATGATCCGAAAATAAACTCAAAGAAATTTTTACTGCCGATCCAAATTGGTTAGATACTGGTCGCGCAAACAAACCCCTTTTACAACCAATTTTGGGGGAGCAGTCCGTAGCATTGCTAGACGGTGAAGACCATCAACGCCACCGGCGTCTCCTCATACCCCCCTTCACGGCGAACGCATGAAGACCTACAGCAGTTCTATAAGCTGAACTGCTTCTCAATCAGGCTCGCTCACGCATCGCGAGCTTCTCAGATTGCTGCCGGATCGGAATCTCGATCGCAAACTCTGCCCCCTCTCCGGGTGCAGAAATACACTCTATTCTACCCCCGTGTTTTTCCACCACAATTTGGTAACTAATCGACAACCCCAAACCAGTACCCTTACCCATCGGCTTCGTCGTAAAGAACGGGTCAAACAGTTTAGAGCGTACCTCCTCCGTCATGCCTGGGCCATTATCCTTAATCCGAATCGCCACCTTATTACCATCTATCACCTCTGTGCGAATCCGAATTTCTTTCTCACTGGTAAGTCTGGCTTCATCCATTGCATCAATGCCATTCGCCAAGATATTCATAAATACCTGATTCAACTGTCCGGGATAACACTCTACGGGGAGCAAAGAGCCATACTCTTTAACTATGTTGATTCCTTTTAACTCTCCTTTACCTTTCAAGCGATGTTGCAAAATCATCAACGTACTCTCCAACCCGTCGTGGATGTTGACTGCCCTGGCACTCCCTTCATCAACTCGTGAGAAGTTGCGTAATGACTGCATAATATCGCGGATGCGGTCAGTCCCCACTTTCATCGAAGAAACCATTCTTGGCAAGTCTTCCATCAAGTATTCTAGCTCAATTTCTTCTATTTCGGCTTGAATTTCCGCTGGCGGATTGGGAAAGTGGTGCTGGTAAAGATTCAAAAGATTGAGCATATCTTGTACATACTCAGAAGCATGATGTAGATTGCCATTGATAAAACTGACCGGGTTATTCACTTCATGAGCTACCCCCGCAACAAGCTGTCCCAGACTAGATATTTTCTCAGTTTGAACCAGTTGAGCTTGCGTCTGCTGCAACTTGTACAGATATTCTTCTAAAGCTTGGTTTTTATCTCTCAGAAGCGCTTCTGAAGACTGCAAAGCTGCATTTTTACTATCCAACTCTTGATTCTTAGCTTCCAGTTGTTGAGAATAAATTTGCAACTCCTCGTAAAGAGTCGCATTTTCTAGTGAGATAGATGCTTGTGTTGCGAAAAGTTTTAACACAGACAACCGGGCAGAGGTAAAAGCTCCCACTGTTAAGTTATTTTCCAAATAAAGTATGCCCGTGAATTTGCCTTGATGGATCAGCGGTAAACATAAAATCGACTTGGAATGAGTTCTCACGATGTAAGGGTCGTTGGTAAAAATTCCCTCTTGTGTCGCATTATTTAATACCACAGATTCCTTAGTTCTTTCCGCATAGTTGATAATAGCAACAGGCAAATCTGGACGTGCTGAAATTTTCACAGATGGCAGCACAGCACTCGTATTTTGTCTTTCTCTACAGCACCCTCTGCTACCAGCACCAACTCACCTGCTTTTTCCAAGAATAGGAGTCCTTTTCTCGCGCCCGCACTCTCGATGAGAATGTGCATCAATTTATTCAGCAACTTGTCGAGAACGATTTCAGAAGAAATCGCTTGGGAAGCTTTCGTTACTGTGACCAAATCCAGTGCAGACGCACTCCCTCCTGTCGTCGAGGTGGTTGTCCGAGTAATATCGAAGCCGGGGTCTTCTCGCTTCAGTATATTCAAGAAGAATTCAGGATATCTTTCTTCCAAATCTTTAACTTTTGCCTTCGCTCCCCAGCGAATGTAGCCATAATAAGCTTCCGTCAGATAAGTTTGAGCAATCTTTTGTCTGCCACGAGAGAAATAAAACTCTGCCGCTAGTTCATTCGCTAGTGCTTCTTCCTGAATATATCCCTGTTCCTTGGCTCCTTTTATTGCTCGGTCGTAATACTCCATTGCTAAAACATCTTGCTTCAATACTCGCGCTTTCTCTGCTTCCACTAGCTCATACTTATGCTTGCAATTTGAGGGTGCGTGATGCGCCCATTTTTTCATCTTTTTTTGATTTACTGCTACTTGGTTAAAGTATAGCTTTTGCTCCCTTCTAGAACTCTTTTTATACTGAGCAAGAATGGCTAAAGAATAGTAAAAATTGTGTGTAGTTACAGCCAAATAACCTGCCTTATCTTCGGCGTATTTTGATGCTAATTTTGCTTTTTTAATAGATTGTTCGGATTCTTTAAAAAAATATAATATAAGTGCTTGGGAAAAATAAACATCAAAAAGTATACCATAATTATTTTGATTCTTCAAAAGTTTTGATATTTCTTTTTCTTGAAAATTATTTTCTAATAAACTCCACTTTTGAGCGGTTTTATCAATTAAATTTAAAACTATTTTGTTCCATATGTTAATCTTAATAAGATGAAAGTCTTGTTTTAACCTCTGCATCATACCCTGGTATTTTTCCTGTGAATGAGCTAAATATTCCAGCTGCTCACCAACCAAGAAAGAATACAAACAATAATTCATAGCACTATAGCAAGCAAATTCTATATCTCCTATTTCTAGGTGGCTTTGAATTTGTTCGCGCAAAGGTTCTATTGTTTTTCTAGCAGGCTCTTTCCAATGTCTGATCCCAGCATTAAATACCTCATGTACTTTATGTTTTAGTTCTCTGGCATCAAATTGCTCCGCCAGCCTCACAGCCAGTTTTCCAAATTGGTATGCCGTCTCTATATATCCTAAAGCCACACATAAGACGCCATAAAAACTATATGCGTAAGCGCTCGGCGGCGAATTTCCATATTTAACAGACAGGTGTATCATCTTAAATACAATTAGCGGTAAAAGATTGGGAGCAACAAAATAAACTGGCCCCAACAGTGTCATCAGCAGACGCATAGCTGCGAGTTTAAAAACATTGGTCATTGAGGACTGGTTTGCTAACTCCTCAATGGGCTTTCCAGTTAAGTTTAATTTGGTGTAAATTAACCCAGCTAAAACCTTTAGTTTGCTTGGTTTTTTAGGCAAAGAAACTCCAAGCATTTTCAGGACTGGCAAGGCGCTATCTATCGCCGCTTGCATTTGATTTTGAGCGATGTAAAACTGAATTTGTGTCTCATAAACTGGGATTTTTTCCAGCAATGTTTTGGCGCGTTCTAAGACAACATCAGATAGCTGTTTCGCCCGCTCAAAGTTAGTATTGAGATATTCTGCCGACGTTGTTTCTATAAAAATATCTCGCGTTAGTTCATATTTATTTTCCCAACTGTCTACTGCGAGTAATTGCAAAACAACATTCAAATATCTAACAGCAGCATCATAAGCTGTTGCAGCCAAAGCTCTTTTACCAGCCATCAAATTCAATTTGACCAGTTCTTCTTTTTCCGCCTCCCCTGTAATGAATTCCACCCCTATATTCAGTTGATTGACAATATCAAAAAGATTTTCAACCAAAGCGAATTTAGCGGTCTTCTGCAACAGCAACTGACCAATTTTTAGGTGAGTGGCTTTTCTCTCAGCTTCTGGAATCAAAGAATACGCCGC
>CASBRD010000070.1 GCA_949128025.1 Oscillatoriales cyanobacterium PMM_0008
AGAGGTGAAAACCTCTCCAATACCGATTTCTCTTATTCAAACATCCAAGGTGCAGATTTTACTAATGCGAATCTCACAAATGCTAACTTCAGCCACGCTCAAGCAGGACTCCCACTTAAGTGGAGAATAGGAATATTGATTATTGCGGCACTGCTATCAGCAATATCAGGAATTGCGGCTGTAACTACAGCTTATCGAACAACGACTTTTTTAATACCATACCCAGATAGGCTACTCGGAATCACTGCTAGTTTATTATGCTTCTTTTTAATCCTAGCTATCAATATAATATTGTTGATTATCACCATTAACCAAGGCATCCAAAGAACGATCGCCATTGTCGCGAGTGTGGTGGCTGTGTGTGGTTCTTTGATTGGGGTTTTCAGCGCTATTAGTAACGATAACAACAAGTTTTTTGATTGGTTTAGAGCTTTTAGATTAGGCAATTTTATTGCTGCTGCCAATGGACAAGCTGGTGCGTCAAGTTCGGCTTATGTAATTTTGTATTTTAGCGATCGCAGTTGCGGCGACTATTGCTGTAGTTGTATCATTAGGTTTAGCGGTATTTTTAGCTGTAGTTGTGGCGGGAGAGGGGATAAAACTTTTAGTTGTAGGTGAGGCAATGGCGATCGCAATAATTGCCACGGCAATTGTCACTCGTAATGGTTCTAGATATTTTGATCAAATCATACCACCTCTACCAAAATCGGTGGCACTTGCTGCTCAAATTACCGTCATTTCCATTGCTGTAATATTAGCTGTTGCTTTAGTTTTATTGAATAATTACATTGCCGATCGAGTTTTAGCCGAAGACGATAAATATATCATTCTGCACCAAATTGGCGTTGCGATCGCAGTTATAGGAGGAACCAGTTTTCGCGGTGCTAATTTAACTAATGCCAACTTCAGTTACGCCACACTCAAAAGCACCGATATTAGATTTGCCAATACAACGCGCACCTTATGGCACAAAGCAATAAATCTTGACTGGGCAAGATTAAGTGATACAATATTAATGAACTCAAAAGTTAGAGATTTTCTGGTTAGCGGAAATGGACGCGAAAAATCATATACTAATGCTAATCTCAAAGGAGCAAACCTGATGGCAGCAGACCTCAGTTATGCCAATTTGAGAGAAGCAGATCTCAGCGAAGCAACCTTTGAGGATGCCTGTTTGGAGTGGACAAACTTAAGCCAAGTTCAGGCAATTAGCACTGATTTCACCAACTCAAAACTAACAGGCGCTTGCGGTTTGGGAACGTGGAATATTGACAGCACCACCCAATTAGAATGGGTCGATTGTCGATGGGTTTATCTGCTAGAAAATCCCAAGCCGAGAACGGACGATCGCGAACGCCGTCCCAGCAGCGGCGAGTTTGCACCAGGAGAATTTACCAGTCTGTTTCAAGAAGTTTTGAACACCGTCGATCTAATTTTCCGCAACGGTATCGACGCCACAGCTTTCACCCAATCTTTCCAACAGGTGCAAGTGGAAAATGAAGGTATCAAACTCGATATCCAAAGCATTGAAAACAAAGGCGATGGCGTTGTGATCGTCAAAGTCAGAGTACCTGTGGATGCGAATAAAGCCAAAATTCACAGCGATTTTATCCAAATTTATGAAGATAACCTGAAAGCTTTAGAACAAAAATATCAGGCGGAATTAAAAGATCGATCTGCCCTCCTGGAACGCTATCATCAACAAAATGCTGATATGCTGTCGGTGATTAAACAGATAGCTGAAAAACCTATTTTATCAGAGAAATTAGTTGTTATAAACCTAGTCAATGGTGATTTCGATCGAGGTTTTGCAGCAGTCACGGCGCAGATTTGGTCGGATGGACATACCCTCCCCACAACTTTTACCGCTAGCTTACCTGCCAAACCAGAAATACCACAACTTTATCAACAATGGCAAGTAAAATATGAAAATCTCAGGTTGTGCTATCAAGCGCAAGGAGTGCTTCCCCGCATCAAACCCCAGTCTCAGGTGAAGCAAGTTTCGATTCAAGATATTCCTAAGTTAAAGAAAGAAATTGAAAGTTTGGCTAACGAGTTGAAAAAGCAACTCAATACTTGGCTTAATTCGGAAGAGTTTAGTCCAATTAAAAATAAGTTACGGACAAAATTAAATATATCTGACCCAATCCGCATAATTATCCAATCCGAAGATATCCAAGTGCGACGCCTTCCCTGGCATTTGTGGGATTTGTGCGAAGATTATCGCCAATCTGAAGTCGCTTTGAGCGCTACAAAAGGTGACAGAATAACAAAATCTCTTGCTTCCAGAAATAAGGTGAGAATTTTGGCGATTTTGGGAAATAGCAAAGGATTGAATCTGGAAGAAGATAGGCAAATACTAGAAAATTTACCCGCCGCCGAAACGGTATTTTTAGTAGAACCAACGCGCAAACAATTCGATGAATATCTGTGGGATGAACAAGGTTGGGATATCCTCTGCTTTTCGGGACACAGTTCGAGTAAATGGGATAAAATCAACGGTTGGATTGATATTAATCAAACAGAAAGGCTAACTATAGAACAGTTGGAAAATGCTTTGAAAGCTGCGATTGAACGCGGTTTGCATCTTGCCATTTTCAACTCCTGCGATGGTTTGGGATTGGCGGAACAACTGGACGATTTGCACATCCCGCAAATCATTGTCATGCGGGAATCCGTACCCGATTTAGTCGCACAGGAGTTTCTAAAAAACTTTCTCCTAACTTTTTCTGCTGGCAAATCTTTATATGCTTCTGTGCGAGAAGCGCGGTCAAAGTTGCAAAGCATGGAGGATAAATTTCCCTGTGCCAGTTGGTTGCCAGTAATTTGCCAAAATCAAGCCGAAATTCCTCGGATGTGGCGCTCATTTGTTGGTGGAAGTCATCTTAATTATAAGGAATCTTTGAGTCAATTGCAAGCGGTAATAGAGGCTAAAATTACATAAATTTTTGTTAACCTATTTTTTGTCTGAGGTAATTATGAACAACTTCAAAAATGAGTTTTTGAGATATTCCTACCTGCCAAATCGAGAGCAGGGATTAACGCTAGTCGAATTGCTCATCGTCATCTTTATAATTGGGATTTTGTCAGCTATTGCTTTGCCTTCTTTCCTCAAAGAAGTGAACAAAGCTAAAGGAGTTGAAGCAATTGTTAGAATTAAAAACTTTAACAGAAATCAACAAACTTATTATTCAGAAAATTTAGTTTTTACGAACGATGTTAGTAATCTTAATAATTCTTCAGTGGAAACTGAAAATTATCGGTATTTAATTTTGCCTTTCGATCGCGATCAAATAGTAATTCATGTAGCTCTACCTAAAAAGCCAGGTCTTCAATATTATGGCGGGGGTGTGTATTTTAGAAACACTATCGATGGCCAAAAAGTGATGTACACTTGTGGCCCTCTGTCAAGCAGTAATCCAACAGTTTTAGGAGTAGTAGCTTTAGTCCGCAGTTCTTGTCAATTTTAGTATTAGTTCAGTATGGCGGGCATTGCCCACCCTAATACTGTCGAAACTCTGGCGATTTGCTATCATAAAATAATACAATAATCAACTTTTAAATCGATATGACCCAGTTACCAGAAAAGCGACAACCGCGACGGGGTAGAATCTTCCCAGAATACACCGTACCGCCTGAAGAAATAGCTCGACGCAGATCTGAAAGAACAGAACTCGGACTGCGCTGTCGAGCAATCTTTGAACGAATCCGCCCGGAACTGATGGAAAAGTATTATAATTGGCTGATTGCCATAGAACCGGACACTGGCGAGTATGTACTTGACCCCAAATTAGAAGGCATCATCCAAAAAATTAAGGAACGGTATGGCGA
>CASBRD010000071.1 GCA_949128025.1 Oscillatoriales cyanobacterium PMM_0008
CGTAATTGATAGAACAATGACAAGATTGTTTCTCGCCATACATTGTCTGCTGGTAATGCCGACAATTCATCAATTGCTTGTTCTTGTACTTTTTTCTTTCCCAATATTCTCAGCCAAAGAGTTGACGGGGTTTTGGGTAATTGATGAATTACTACAATGGCTGTTCTCAAATAATGAGGTAGGAAATAAACTCCTGCGCCCCAAGTTTCCTCATTCCCAAATTTAGATTAGGGCCGATCGCATATCTCATCACATCTCACTTATTCAATTGGATATCCCCCATATTCAGTAATGGCTTTATCTATTTCATCCATTAATTTAATCGTTTCTGCCAAAGCAGAAACTATCTTTTGATAATGCTCTAAATCATCATAATTCAGTTGGCGACCTTTCCGATTCTTGAGCCATTTTTCACATACTTTGTAACCGCCGATCTGAAAGTTCCAGACTGACAGCGATATCCCTTCAAAATACTGACTCTTGTTAATCCAAACTCTTCCTTTCTCCCCCCTTGCTAAGGAGGGTTGGGGGGGATCTGGTTCTGTATAGCGTACTGCTTCAATTGTATCATTACCAGCAATCGGATAAGTAGTGATTTCATCTCCACTTTCTTCTAAAAGGTGAAGTTTGACAAGTTGGTTGCCAAAGTTGCAGAGATTACGGAATAAATCGGGATTTGATGTTAGCGCTAGACGGGGGAAGTCGATTTTGAGAAATTCTGCGTAACGGGTGCGGTAAGTGGGAGAATGGAAAATTGCATACATATAATCAAACACATCTTCTGGCCCAAATGTGTGATTTTTATCGCCTTTACCATCTGGAATAAATTCCATATTCAGGCGTGATGAAAAGTCTTTGATAAATTCAGATGATAAGTTGGGACGGCGTACCATTCCCATTTGTATTTCGGCTTCTGTTTCAGGGTAGAGGTAGAGAGGGAAGACATAGGATCGATCGTATGGATCGACAATTTTGTGTTGTCCGAAAGGAATTCTACTAGGAAAGAATGAAATACTTTGTCGCGTTTGTCTTGTGGTAGCAAGTCCTAAAGAATCTGTTGATAAAAAGTGCCTAGTTGTCTCCCATCTAGGATATCCTACAAAGTCATCATGGAGAATAATTGAGCGAAAATCAAAAGGACGATAAAGGCATTGTTTTATACTATCTATGAAAATATCGATATTTTTGGCCATAGCCTTTCTGCGACATTCTGAAAGTTTCCAATCTCGCGAATCATTTGCTAGATTGTATTTATCTCTAAAATATTCATCTGATATCTCAGGATTTAATGCGTCTTTTAGCATTGATACTAAATCAGCTTTATTGAAGGATATAACTAATCCATCTCGAAGAGTATTCATACCACTTGAATATACCATAAAGATTTGATTTAATTGCCAATTAGGTTGATATTCTGACAACAAATTCGTATTTTGTGGCACAAACAAATAAAAGGGTTTACGAGGAGATACTATACTCCATTTAGTTCTTTGAATATCATTTTCCCATAACCATTGATACTTACCTCCCACAATCCGAGACTCATTTTGTTTAGATTTATCCACTTCTCGCACCCCCCATAATTCGGCATGATGAACAGTGGCAGATTGCTTTTGAGATGCCATTCTTTTAACAAAAATACCAATCGCTACACCTTGTTGAATATCAAACACATTTTCATCTTTTGAGCCATCAGGAGATTGTTCTTTTTTCTTACTGTTACCATGTAAATCTAAAACATAAATATCATCAAAAGTTTCCATCAAACTTTGACGCATTCCCCGAAAAGTGGGATTATCCAAATAACCGTGATTGGTAATAAAAGCCAAAACACCATATCCCGTTTGTTCAATTCGCCATTGAGCAAAACGAATAAATTTCACGTAATCATCTTGCAAACCTTTGGGATTGCGTTCGTTTAAAGGTTTACCATCTACTTGATAGTAATCTCGAACTAGAGAAACAATCCAATCTCCTGTATTTTTTGACTCATAAGAATAGGGAGGATTTCCCAATACCACCATCACGGGAATATCTTGCTTAACATCTTTAGCCTTATCCGCCTCATCTCGAATCCAATCAGTAAAACCATCTGCCGGAGGAATTTGAAAAGCTTCTTGCAGCGTATTAGTTAAATAAATCTGCAATCTTTGCGCTTGTTCAAAATCATAACCAAGTTCTTTTAATTGCAATCCTAATTTAATATGAGCTACCGTGTAGGGAGCCATCAATAATTCAAACCCAAACAAACGGGGTAATAAATGTTGCGATACATATCCAGACCACATTCCTTTTTTATTCTTAAACGATTCATAAATATGGTCAATTACTCCATGTAAAAAAGTACCCGTTCCCGTAGCAGGATCGAGAATTAAAACTCGATGAATTTCTGTGGTATTATTGCCATCCTTTGTAGGTATTTTAATCTTGCTATCATCCGCTAAACCTTTCTTAATTCCAAAATCATTTTTCAGGATATAATCAACACTGCGAACAATATAAGAAACCACAGGTTCCGGTGTATAATAAACTCCTCTTGCTTCTCGCATTTTGGAGTCATATTCAGCCAAAAATGTCTCGTAAAAATGAACAACTGGGTCTTCCTGACGAGTGCGTTTACCGAAATCTTTGAGAATTTGCTCCATTTCAGTACGCTTGAGCAATTCTGCCAAATCATCAACCGCCCAAGCAATTCTCTCATCTAAATTTGGCCCTGCAATATGCCCAAACATATCGCGCAAAAATGGGTTAGTTTTGGGTAATTCATAAGGTGCATCGCGGCGACTAAATCGACTAATATCTTTAGTATTACAACGAGCGGCAAACATTCCATAACAGATTGTTTGGGCGTACATATCGGCAAATTGCGCTTGTGTTAAATCCGCCAGCAACACTTTCCGAAAAGATTCTAATTGACTTTTGAGTGTACCGCCTTCATCAGTATCAACAAAAGCTTGTTGAATCGCATCCCGAATTAATTGGGCAATTGATGCCATCCGTTTAGCTAATTCCTTCGGACTGTTGACAGTGGGAGCATTAACAGTTAAGAATTGAGTAAGCAAGCGGGTAACATTTTCTACCCCATTTTCTTCTAATTTGAGTTTTTTATTGCTACCAAATTTAGCAAGTTTGGCAGTTAAACGATGCTCACCGCCAACGTACCAACGAAACTCTAGATAATTGGTTAATATGAGATTTCCCAGTCCTTTAAGGTAACGCGCCATTTGTTGACTGCGTTCTTCTTTATCCAGAGATTTACCAACATCTTTAGATTCGATATAACCGAGAACGATTTGCCCTTGAGTGACGATATAATCAGGCGCACCACATTGAATTCGTTTTGGTTCGTTGGTGGCGCGTATTCCCTTAGATAAAGATTCAATTAATATTTGAAGTGCAGCACGGTGGGTATGCTCAGTGGATTGACCTGAGCGTAAATTAGTTTCAATTTTTTTGAGATATTGTGTAAATGGCATAACACACCAGTGCTAATTTGCTGTAGGGGAAGTAAACTAATTATATCACAAAAAGAGAAACCGGGTTTCTTCAAGAAACCCGGTTTCTGGGGTCTAATTAGACCCCCCTCCAAACCGTTCCAACAACTCCTCGCGAGAAAGCGTCAACAACAACCGAGTCAACTCCTCTAATGGTAGCCGCAACATCGAAGGTATCGCCCCAGCTAACACCTCATCCAGCGCACCAAATCGAACCCTTAGCAGATTTTCCACCATTTGGATCTGACCTTGTTGAAGACCTTGCTGAAGACCTTCCTGTACCGCATCTTCCCGCCATTTCAGATAAGCTGGTGATAAGTTCATAAGTACCTCCCTATCCTCTTCATCTAAATTTTGACTCGTTTGCAAGTTGATGTACCACTTACCCACAATTCCCAGAATATTTTTGGAAAAAGGATGATTACTGGGTAGCGCTTCTATTTCTCGCACTGCTTGTTTTTGAGTTTCCTTGCGTCCCATAATTCGCAACCACAAAGTTGCTTCCGTTTTTGGTAACTGATTAATCGCTATCAGTGCCGTTTTCTGATATTCTGGCAAAAAGTAAACACCTTTAACCCAATTTCCAGAACTATCCAACTTTGCGCCAAAACCATTCAGCAAATTTGCCGAACAGGTAGGTGATAAAATCCACAAAACTGGCAGTTCCGCTTCCGAAACAGAATCGTTCTCTCGTCTAGCCTTACGTAAAAGTTCGCCATGCAGCGAATACAATTTAAGCAAGCAGTTTCGCACGTCAACAGGGCTAGGCTGATTCCGAAATGGTTCAAACGAACAAGCAGAAGATGCCATTTGTCCCAACAAACCCAAAAGTTGTGCTTCTGTCGAAGGCGACGCCGTTGGTACAAACCAAACATCCACCTGACGGATTTCTGGCGATACATCCCGACTCGTTTCCACCTGGCCCAAAGGTGCTAATAATTCCTCCAGATATTCTTTAGCAAATTGGTCGTGAAGCTGTCGCGTCATCTAATTACCCAAGTTAGATTAACTTAAATATATAGCATTAGATTTAACAAGAGGCAGAGCCTCAGTAATTTTGTGATCGGGTTGAACCTGGTCACGAGGATAATTTAGTGATTCTGTCGCGTCATTTAATTTCCTAGTTATATCATATCCGGTTACATCGGCATTGTCTGTAGGAATCATTGGTTAAATTTAACCGCAGATGAAGACAGATGAACGCAGATGAACGCAGATAAGAGCGGATGCTACCGGACACGATATTAGATTATCTTTGCGCTCTTGTTTCGGAATCTGCGTTTTCGATCGTTGTTCATGGTAAGTTCCAATTTCTGATAATTTCTTGAACGCTTCCTTCTGTGACAAATATAATCTCCTCTGCCTGTTCTATTATTTTTTCCACTAAATTTAAAATCTCAGAACTAAGCGTCGGCTGAGTTTGAGCTATTTTTAACAGTAGCGTGGCAAACCTAGAGGATAAAGCGTTTGTATTTCGTACAATATTATCGAGTTCCTCTAGTTGCTCAATTGTTTCCTCTGTCTCGCCAAACTGATCGAATATATTTAATTTGGCTGATGTTGTATAATAGATGATATCCCACATCCGTCGCTCTAATTCAAAAATTATTGTTGTGGTTGGTTCAGGTAATTTTGCCATAGGTATTCTCTATGTATAAAATCAGCCGAAAGTGCCCATAAAAAAAGTGCCAGGGGGCACCCAGTTTGGCAATAGTTAAGGTTCGGCAATTAGTGCAAATGCTTCCCTAACATTGGACTAGCGGAGATATCAGCTAGTTGCCGTTACGAGCTTGAACAAAGCCCAATGTGAGGCTATCATGGGCGAGGAAGTGAGCGAGATGAAATGCTCTATCTTCAGTTTCGTAGAGGATTTTTTCGTACAGATAACGAGTGGCCCGATCGCCTAAACTTTCTGCTTGTCCCGCTTGACTGCGGATCAGTTTGATGATGGCTTGTTCTGCTTCGAGATCGTGTTGCACCATCTCTGTGCAAGTATAGACGCCATCCGCTTCTGGAGTGAAACAGCACAACTCGGCCAATTTGGTGAAACTAGCTGCTGGAACGCCTCCCAATCCATTCAATCGTTCGCCAATTTCATGGACGTGCCCCTGTACTTCTTCGTAGCTGTCTTGAAAGAACTTGTGCAGCGAGTAAAATTCGGCACCTTCAACTACAAAATGATGCTTCTGGTATTGCAGGTACATCGCCTGAAAACTAGCCAGTGCAATGTTGAAGCCTTCGCAGATCGGTGTAGTTACAGATTGCTCGAACAAAACTGCATTGTCATACACCCGATCGGCAGACCGTAACAAACCTTGAGCTTGAGTCATGGTTTTCCTCTCTTTTTCTTACGAGACTCGGTTGCAGCTACTGTCAATTTATCACTATTACTGTTTGAGTCAACATAGAGTTTTCCAGTTAATAACAGTAATTCTCAATAATTAATGACAGGTTAAGCTAGAGATTCAACAAGCTATTAAGTAACACAATTCTCAATCGCTGTGCCTGCTAGCAAGTTGATATAAATTCACAGTAAGCAAATAAATAAAAATTTTGTTAAGAATCACCGATTCACCCATATTGGCTTCAAGCAATTTGACATTGGGCTAGCTTGGACGCCATGATAGCGGCGTGACGCCACCACTGATATCCACCAACCCAACTGCGGGAGGGCAGGTGTCCCAAGGGGGCTGATAAAGTAAATTTTAAGTAAGGAGTGCGAACCTCGTGGGACGGCCACCCAATGCGATCGCAAAATTTAGCGTAATCTTCCTCAACAAGCTCAAAAATTTGCTTTTGCACGCTCAAACCAAAGCGCCCTTTGCTGTATTTTACCCACAATCGATCGATTATCTCCAAATCCTCACAAGGCAACTTGTCAATATCGCCACACTGGACGTAACTGCTGGGTGACTTGCCCAATATCTGACACACCAAGGCCCAACTTTCCTTATCTGCCTCTTCCCATTTACCGACAGCTAGGAAATGCTGTAATTTGCCGTAATCAACCCCCGCTTCTGAGATTAGATTTCCCCCCTGCGGTTTAGCAGCTTGGGGATGTAATAGTTTGGTAAAAAAGTTAACACGAGTAAGTGCGGGTGTTTGTGACTGGAAAGGTACAGGCGACGGCGCTTGGATTGCCTGCAAAACTTCACCAACAGATTGATAGCGATGGCTAACGGCAGTTTTGATCAGTTTATCTAGAATTCGACCCATGCGATCGCTCATTTGCGTACCGCTAGGTAAAAAATCTCGCCACACCCAACGATTATCCACGACATCAAACAAATCGAAGGGAGGAACCCCAGTCAGCAAGTGAATGCAGGTGACCCCCAAACTGTAAAGATCGCTAGCAGGTAAGGCTTTGCCCTTCAATTGTTCGGGAGACATATATTCTGGGCTACCCACCGTAGTACCAGTGCGAAACAGGGCGCTATCGGTAATTTGTTTAGCAACACCAAAATCGATCAGAACGAGTTTGCGATCGATCGTTCTTCGCATAATATTTGCTGGTTTTATATCCCGGTGCAGCACCTTATTGTCGTGGACAAACTTCAGCACCGGCAGCAAATCCCCCAACAGTTCCCAAATCTGAGTTTCGTTAAAAACCCCTTTTTGCCGCGACTCCTGTTGTAATGTTTGCCCGTCTATAAATTCCTGTATCAGATAAAGTTGCTTTTGCTGTTCAAAGTGGGCATATAATGCCGGAATTTGAGGATGCTTGCCCAACTCATTTAGACGCGCCGCTTCTTGGTGAAATAGTTGCGTCGCTTTTTTCAAAATCAAAGTGTTTTGACCCTCCATATAGAGCTGCTTGATTACACAGCGCAACTTGGAAGGATCGTCTTCATCAACAGCTAAAAAAGTTCTGCCAAATCCCCCTTTGCCAATAGGTTGCAGCGAGCGATATCGGTTTTTCAGCAACAAATGCGAGCCACAACTCAGGCAAAAGCGAGCATTGTCTGGGGCTTGGGGGTTGAAGCATCCAGGGATGACACAGTAGGTCATGGCAGAATCGAATGATAATTGTAATTAAATATACCAGCAATTAAGAAATTTTACTTTCAACCTTGCTTTTTTTGTGGTATCCTAGCTTTAACAATAAACCTAGCATATTTTCGGCTGTAATAGAGGTTACCTGATGCTTTCTGTTATTATTCCCGCTCGCAATAGTAAATCCCTCACTTATAATTGTTTAACATCAGTCAATTTTACGTTTCAGTCTATCCCCGGCCCCAAGGAATTTATTTTAATTGATGATAATTCTGATTCAGAGTCGGAAATAGTCGATCTGTTCTTAAATTTCAGGAAGTCTACTAATTCAACAGTAAAGATAATTCGTTTTAACCATAGACAGCATTATACGGGAGTTTTTAACTGTGGATTATCAGAGGCAAAAGGTAATCTCATCTTCTTCCTTAGCAACGACATGATGCTGACACCATACTTTCTACAAACTGTCCTAAGCGTAGCTGCTCTAGAAGAAGAAATTGGTATTGTTAGGGGGACTTCACAGTATACAGATAGTCATCCAGAGCATCGCTGTCCGCCGCCTTTTTCCCTGCGGGGATACCAAGATATTCTAGATTTTTCCGCATATATTTCTAAATATCACGGATTTCATTATGTTCAAGATAATTTATTGTCAGGAGATGCTATCTTAATTAAACGAAGTCTGATCGACAAGATAGGCGTGGCAGATCCCAGATTTTTTGGCTATTTTGGAGATGTAGATTACGGCATCAGAGCCCGCCGATCTGGATTCAAATTAGTGTGTGCAAAAGGTGCATGGCTGCATCACGAAGGTGCTGGTCATGTTAAACACGAATCAGTTACAGAAAAAGTAGATTTACACCAAAAGCATCAATCTAGAATGGAAATGGTTCAGGCTGCTTATGTTAAATTTATGGAAAAGTGGGAGCTTTCAATTCCTGAAATTTATCCTGGACTGTCTGAGTTAGATTTTGAAAAGCTGAGCCAACAGAAAGTAAGTTTCAGTGAATACGAAGCGCCTATTTCTTTGAATAGCCAATTATGCCAAGTTTTATGATTAATATGAAAAACTAAGGTAGCCTAAGTGACAAAGTTATCCTCATTGCAGGGACATCTTTAACAATTGGACAATTGGGTTGTCAAATGGGCAGTAGATTATTGCATTTCGGCTTGATAAATGTAGAAATTTTGAAAAATTCCCACGGTTTCAAAGCGATAAGCAGGCAAAAACGGGCTGATAGACAATTCTGTCCGATAAATGCTGAAAAATATAAAATTTAGCTGGTAGGTATTCTGGGCAACGATCCGTTTAAGTTTAGGACGCCCAGTATCGACCAGTATGGTGCATTGACGGGCTAAAAAGTTACCGAAACTTTTGGGGACTTCGGTACAGACGTTATTCTTTAAGTATACGGTCAGTTGGCCCAGGGCGTACTCCTCGTAGTCAGACTGACTGGGATTGCCTAGCGCCATCGACAGTCCCAACCCAGCCAGAGCCACAAGGCCCACAGATTTGAGAATATTTAAGCTTTTCATGCCGACCTTAAGTGGTGCTTAAATTCCAGGTTAGCCGAGAAAAATTTGTAAATCCAACCAATCCTCTGGATCTATTTCCCAAACAAGTGCTATAGTAGTTAATGCAACGGCGGGCGTAGCCAAGTGGTTAAGGCAGTGGATTGTGATTCCACCATCCGGGGGTTCAAGTCCCCTCGTTCGCCCTTTTTGTCAAATAACAAATCATCATCTGCGGGTGCGATCGCAAAGTATGCCGTTAAGCTCATCACTAGCTTAGAGCGTTAACCAACTAAAAACCTGCTCAACCCTCAGATCTAACGCAATCCCGCTAAGAATAGGTAACTGAGCCGTTCCTCTGAGCAATTGCACCCTTTGTTCGGGAAACACAACTAGAATAGTCTCCTCTTCTGGATCGATTAACCAGCCTAACTCTGTGCCATGCTGGGAGCAGTGGAGCAGCTTGCTCAATACTTTCGTTTGACTCTGATCGGGGGATAAGATTTCAATTGACCAATCGGGATGAATCTCGAAACGATTGGCAATCCTTCCAGAAGGACGAACCGGAATTCTTTCCCACCGAAACACCACAACATCTGGAACAATCGAGTCTCCCCCAAACGTACAGCGTAGCTCTGGGAATGCGATCGCAATTTTCTGCGGTTCGGCGACTTCGTTAACAACCGCGCAAAATTTAAACTGCAATCGGCTATGCTCTCCTTGTGGCATAGGTTTTTGAACGCTCTCTCTGTTGATAAACTCAGATGCGGGTTTAGTTTCTGGGAGTTTTAAGAACTCTTCCAGAGTTAGGGGTTGCGTGGCTATACTCATCTTCTCACTCAGTAGATCGCCATTCCCCCCTTCTAAGAGGGGATCGTTCCTGTAATAGTTTCTCCAATTCTCGCACTTCCTCCTAAGAAAAAAATATGTAGGGGCACGGCGTCTGAGATATTTTGGGTAGAGGAATAAGGTTAATTAGCTGTGCTACTACACAACTATATTCCTGCGTACCCCCCGGAAAAGCTCGATCGCATAGTCTGATGCACTGGAATTTCGATCGCAAACTCTGCGCCTTGACCCGGTGAAGAACAACACCTTAGTTGTCCGTGATGTTTTTGCACGACGATTTGATAACTAATCGATAATCCCAATCCCATACCGCTCCCCACCGGCTTTGTGGTAAAAAATGGGTCAAATAAACGCGATCGGGCTGACTCTGAAATGCCTGGGCCATTATCTGCAATCCGAATTCTGACAGTATCCAAGTTTGTCAGTTCCGTACTAATCCTAATCCAGGGTTTAGGGTCTTTGGTGTCAGGTGTCAACGGGGTATATTCCCCACACCCAAGTTCTAAGGCGTCGATCGCATTATTGAACAAATTCATGAAAACCTGGTTTATCTGACTTACATAACAAGCTATTAAAGGTAGTTTTCCGTAATCTTTGATTACTTCGATAGCAGGACGACTTTCTGTTTGCTTAAGTCTATGCTGCAACATCAGGATTGTGCTATCGATACCTTCATGGATGTTGACTAGCTTCACTTCAGCTTCGTCAAGCCTAGAGAAGTTGCGTAAAGAAACTACGAGCTGTTGGATGCGATCGGCTCCTCTGTGCATTGCACCCATGATGTTTTGTGCGTCCTCCAGTAAAAAATTTAAGTCTATATCATTAATCATTTCCTTAATTTTTGGTGTAGGATTTGGAAATTATTCTTGGTAAACTTCGATCAGATTCACCAAATCTTCAATATATTGACTGGCATAAGTGAGATTGCCATAAATAAAATTAATAGGATTGTTGATTTCATGGGCAATTCCTGCTACCAACTGCCCCATTGCCACCATTTTTTCATTTTGGATGAGTTGGACTTGAGCGCTCTTTAGTTCGCTGAGAGTCTGTTCCAGCAAGATATTTTTTTCCTGAAGTTTGATTTGTAGCGATCGCACTTTAATCTGATTTCCAATTCGCGATAAAACTTCCGCCAATTGAAAAGGTTTAGTAATATAGTCAACTCCCCCAACATCAAAAGCCTTTACTTTATCTAAAGCATCATTAAGGGCGCTAATAAAAATCACCGGAACCCCGCGAGTTTTGTCATCGGCTTTCAGCTTTTGGCAAACTTGATAGCCATCCATCCCAGGCATCATCACATCTAGTAAAATTAGATCTGGTAAGAGTGTTTTACACGCAGTTAAAGCCATCTGACCATTTAAGGCTTTGCGAACTGTGTACCCCTGTTCGCTCAGCAGGGCCGACAAAAGACGTAAGTTATCAGGTGTATCATCGACCACCAAAATGTTTTCTTTGGAAGTATGATTGGGATTCATGTTGCCGATCTGATTGGTAATATATACTTAACCTCTCATTCAAAGTTAAAACTGACGCCGCGAGAAAACGAGAATAGCGATCGCTAACAACAGGACAATATAAACCAATCCATAGATAAGATTTATCAGCAGCACTCCTGGATGAGGGAGTAGTTGTATACCATAAACTGCCTCATTTTTCAAATCGAGTCGTGATAAATCTGGCAATACTAGATAAATTGCTCGCGTCAAACTCTCAATACTGGGGTTTTTGGATATTTGACCCAACTTGACTATATCTGGACTCAGGTGTCCCATCAAATAGATTGCCAAGGTGAGGAAAGTGGCTAGTAGCGAACTGGTAAATACACCAAATAGAATTGCTACAGCGGTGAGTAAAGACAATTCGACGAACAGGTAGAAAACTGCTATTAAGATGCTCCAAAAAGGGAAAGAAATACCATTGAGAAGCAGAACTACCACATAAGTTACTGTCATCGAACCCAGCAGTGCTGCCAGTACTGCCGATAATCCCAGATGTTTGCCAATAATGAATTCTGCGCGACTGACTGGCTTAGCCATTAATACTAGCACTGTCCGATTTTCAATCTCTTTGTTCACCAGTCCGGTGCCGACAAATATAACGACGATTAAGCCAAATAAACCAATGCCTGCCAAACCTAGATCGAGAGTAATTTTGTCTTCTGTGCTGGCGGCTACTTGGGGTAATAGCGCCGCCGCAGCAACAAACAAAATGGCAAATAAGCCAACTAAATACAGGACGCGATCGCGAATTACTTCCCTAAACAGATGAGTCGCAATGACTAATATTCTACCCAGACTCATATCAATTTTAGATTTTCGGTTTTATGTTTAAAATTATATTACTATGGCTTTGCGATTTTAGGCTGCCCGTTTATGCGATCGCTTACCGGCCCGCATTGTACCTGACTCAGAGTCACAGACGACGGCGCTGCTAACTCTGCTGGTGTACTTGCAGCAGTTGCGGGAAAACCTCCGCGCCTAACAAAACGAGATTTTGTGCTTCTGATATCCTTCCGTTGCTCACGGAACGTGGTACGCAGCCTTTCTGGTCGGGTAGGCGCAAGTCTGCTAACTGGGATAATCTTACAGGATTTCTTCAGATGATACCCATCAGGCATAGAACCCAGACCTTGCCACTTGACTAACAATTCTAGATTATAGCCTGAATTGCTTGGTAAAAACACCTCCCCAAATTTCCACATAGCATTTTCTTCAACACTAGGAAGTTGTTTCTTAGCTTGTTCTCCCAGTATTTGGATATTTTTAGAAGCATTTATTCGCCATTTTTCTACTTCAGACCAAGGTTTTTCATTTATCTGAGTTTTCAGTAGTGACTCCATTGAGTTTAAAATTACTGCGCCTCTTGAATTTGCCTTAGATAAAACTTCTATTTTTACTACAAAAGTACTTTTACTAAAATCATCCGCCAGTAAACTTGGATAACGCTGTAACCAATTTTGAATAAAGAAGTTAAATTGCAACCAACAACTAATGAGGACGTGACTTAAAAACAAAATTAACAGTTTTTGACAAACTCGCGGTGGCGGAATTTTAAATTTTGCTCCAGGTTGTACAAATTCACGCATAACCGCGATCGCTCCTGACGCTGTTGGCCAAATTACTAAAGCAATCGAAGGTATTTGATTGCTTAAACTACCAAACATAAAAATACATATCAATCCGCCTGGTAGCCAGGAACTTATAGAAATGCCACTAACCATGAGAGGGTTTTCTACCGCGAACCAAACAGTGCCTATAATTAAAAATAGCCAACTCAAAAAAGCCAGGATATTTTTTAATTCTCCCACCGCAAATAAGGCTATTACCCAAATCAAAAAGCTAATTATAATTCCGGTTTTCCACGCAAAGAATTGAGGTGGTTTGACTATTTTTATAATGAACGTTAAAAAATTGATTATTTTTTTCATGATCGCACCGCTAACCTCCTATATCTTTTGGATTAAAAAAGAAACAATTAATATTAATGTTTGACTATAAACATTAGCTATAAAAAGGCTTTTTGATTTGTTGCGCTCAAGATAATGGTCAATATTTTCTCGTCTAACAGATTTTTTTTCCCCAGAGTCAGACTGAGAGATAATTTGTCCGTTAAATTGAGCATCTTTACTGATTGACTTTAAATTCATTAAAAGCTCTAGGGCTATAAATTCAATCACAAGAATTAATAAAAATATCAATAAAGTGAATAAACCTAAATCAAAAAATATTATAACTAAGGGTAAGCCTGATTTTGTAGCGAAATGACCGAACAGAATAAAATTTATCAATTGTTTTTGCCAATCTAATGGAAGTAAGGGGTGAAGGAAAAAGAAGATTAACCAACCTAATATGGTAGAAAGTAAGTTAAGAGATGCTGCATACTGTATGCTAACTCTACGGGTAAGAATCATTTTTTGTTGGATAATGAATGCTTCTACAGAGATCGCTATCAGCAAAAATAAAAGTTGGAACATAACTGCCCGCAAAGGCAACACAGTTACCAGCATAAATGCTCCTTGAAAGAAAAAGTATTTGGGGATATTTCAAATTTTAGATGGTAAATTGAATAAATCTAAAATCTAAAATTGTTTGGACTATCATTTTCACGGAATCAATGACATCATTATCTATATAGTACTTCAAGTTGCTAGTTAGGTACGTTGTTGCGCTAAAGCGCAACAACGTACCTGGTGCAAAAGCCTTAATAATATAACTAGCAACTTACTTTAGTACTTATTCACCATAGCCTCGACTACTGAAAATATGACTAGAACCGGAATAGGCATTCGCACGGCTCAGATGCGTTCGGAACGCATCGTCGGACAAATCCACGTCTACGATGGCGTAGGTAAAGGAAAATCCAGAGCAGCTTTGGGGGTGGTTTTGCGATCGATCGGGCTAGGTATTAATGCAAAAACACACAATAGAGTGTTGCTGCTGCGTTTTCTCAAAGGCCCAGGACGGACATACGATGAAGATGGAGCGATCGCAGCGTTACAGCAAGGCTTTCCCCATTTAATAGACCAAGTTCGCACAGGGAGAGCCGAATTTTTCGGGCCAGATGAAATTGTACGCTTTGACAGACTAGAAGCGCAACGAGGTTGGGACGTAGCAAAAGGTGCGATCGCATCCGGCTTGTATTCAGTCATCGTTTTAGACGAACTCAATCCACTGCTAGACTTAGGCTTGCTACCAGTCGATGAAGTTATCCATACCCTAAAGCATAAACCAGAGCATTTGGAAATCATAGCCACAGGTAGAGCCGCACCGCCAGCACTCCTAGATATCGCAGATTTGCATTCGGAAATGAAGCCCCACTACCACCCGATCGCCATAGAACAAGGAATCGAGGGTATAGAAATTTATACTGGTGCAGGTAAAGGAAAATCTACAAGTGCCTTGGGCAAAGCCTTACAGGCGATCGGCAGAGGCATTAGTCAGGATCGATCGCACCGCGTTTTAATCTTACAATGGCTTAAAGGTGGCTCTGGCTATACAGAAGACGCTGCGATCGCCGCCTTGCAGCAAAGCTACCCTAATTTAGTCGATCATCAACGGTGTGGAGGAGATGCGATCGTTTGGCGCGGACAACAGCGAGAGATAGACTATGTAGAAGCAGAACGAGGCTGGGAAATAGCCAGAGCTGCGATCGCCTCCGGTCTATACAAAACTATCATTCTCGACGAACTAAATCCCACCGTTGACTTAGAACTGCTACCGCAAGAACCGATCGTACAAGCCCTCCTACGCAAACCTCACGATACCGAAATAATTATCACAGGTCGATGCCTCAATACACCTGCTTATTTCGACCTCGCCAGCGTTCACTCCGAAATGATTTGCCACAAGCACTATGCCGATAAAGGCGTAGAACTCAAACGAGGAGTAGATTTTTAATTAGTTTTGCCCAGGACATTTAATGAAATTCTTGTGGGATGGGCATTTTGCCCGTCCCTAACTACAATTTAGATGCGTGAGAGCTTATCATGTCCGGTAGCATCGGTTGTCTAAAAAATTCCCCCTCTTATCTGCGTTCATCTGCGTTCATCTGTCTTCATCTGCGGTTAAATCTAACCAATGATTCCTTACAATGCCGATGTAACCGGACATGATATGACAGGCCAAAACCCGGTTTCTAAAAAAGTGCAATATCTGATTTTTGCATAAAAAAATACCTGGCAGTATAGCCAGGTATTTCCTATCTAGTTCCGGGGAAATCAATAATTTGTATTTGCGTAGCCTGCTTTAGGCAGATGGCGACCTAAATGCAAACGTCTCCACTGTTGTTGGGTACAGTTTCTAACCTCAACTTTGCATTTTGTTGGCGTTGCCGTTTCAACATTAAACCGATACCGCACAAGCCAAATACTAACAGACCGCTCACCGTCCCTGGTTCGGGAACCTTCGTCGGCTCAACGGATTCTACCATAACCACCAAGTCATTAAAATCGCTGTCGGAATTACCACCTACACGCAACAAATCCTCAAAAGCGATGATAAACTCATTATCTGTAAATGTCCCCGCACTCTTACCGGGAATCTGAAGTTTAGTCTGGTTGTTGCCCTGATAAATCACAGCCTGTTGAGAGCTGTTGTTGTTGCGGCCATTCTCAGTATAGAAAACTTGGCCGTCTTGTCTTTCTAAGTAAAAACCGAAAACGTTGCCAAAGTCCTCATAGTCTGCCGAAGTAAGGTTTCCCGTGTAACCTGGTAAAAAACCCTTGGTGATCACCGAGAGGTCACCGTCGTTGTAGCTCACCAAAGCTTGATCCGACACATCATTAGCACCGCTAAAAAGTTGAGCTTTGACGCCGCTGGAATTGTATATCCCGAACTTATTAGTGGAGGCAAAACCTGCAATCTCGAACATGAAGGTGGCTACAGAGCCGCCGCTGGCAGTGTTCGTGAACAGATTGTAACCTGTTTGACCTCCTACTGTATCGATTTGTGGCCCAAATGTAGTGATCGCGTTCAACTGCTCTTGGAGCGATTTACCTGGCCCATCCGAAGAAGTCCCGAAACTAACGGCTCCCACTGAAGCGGCGGAAGAGATCGTTGCCCCCAAAGCGATACAAGCTACCGCTGCTGTCTGAGTCAAGAATTTTTTCATAACTTCCTCTGGTTTTTTAAACGAAATTTGGAACATGGCGATCGCACTTATTCGGATTCGGCAAACCCCATCACCGTAGATCCCACATCAGTAAAATCAAGTGCTTTAACTAAGAATCAAAACGAAATCCACCTTTTTCGGAGCGAACACTGAGATTATACGGAAAGTTTGACCATATATTTGTAAGTCAAAAACTGTTATTTTCTACGTCTTTATGCGTATATCTGGTTCGCTCTCCCCTATTTAGATTAACCTAACCGTATCAATACTAGCACTACTTTAGCGATCGACTTTACCAACGCTTTAATTAAATAGCGATATTTCCTAGCTTTTGTAAAGCCTTGATAAAGTAGGCTAGCAACTTACGTAAGTAAGGTAAACACTGATACAGAGTGTTATTAAAAAAATCCTACGTAATATTACTCGGCAGGCTAGGCGATCGCACCCCGCACTAAAATGACAGTGCAATCGCAACCGCGTGCGATCGCTTCTGGTATATTCCCTCTAATCGCCTGCTGCAACATCCCCTCCCGACTAGCGCCCAAAACAATGACATCGCATTGTTCCTTCTCGGCCAAATCGATCGCAGCCTCCGGGACAGAACGCCCGCAAACAGGTGCGATAATTACGGGACATTTGATTTTGCGGCGCAGAAAATGAGCGGCTTGTTCTAGCTCATCAGTATTTGGTAGAGTTTGAGAAGGTAGAAAAACTTGAGTAAGCCTGATTTCACTTCGATCGGACAAACTACACAAAGCAGGTAGCAGTTGAATTGCCTGCTGGGCATTCGGGCCACCAGCCATCGGCACCAGCCACCGATTCCATTTTAGATTTGGGATTTGGGATTGGCTATTATTCGACTGCTCTTTTGCTTCCCAGTCAAGAGTCCCCAACTTCACCAGTATCACATCGCAAGAAGCTTGGCGGATGACTGTATCAACCACACTGCCAAAGATCCGACCAGGGGTGGGCGGCTCCGCATTCCAGCCCATCACAATCAAATCTATATGTTCTTGTTTAATTGTTTCCAAAATTGCCTGAGCCGCATCGTGGGCAACCCTTACCTGCGTATGAACCGACAACCCCAACTGACGTCCCAAAATTTCCGCTTGACGCAGTAAACGACGGCTTTTGGCAGTCCGTACAGATGTTTCCGATGGAGAACTGTGGCGCGGTGCCAGCATGACTTGGAGGCACTCTAATTCATAATCCCGATTCAGAGCAATAGCACCTGCCAATCGCAGCAGCGATGGTGCTGTTTGGGGATTAGCCAGAGGCACCAGCAAACGTCCTTTTCCCACAGCGGGCGATCGCGTTTGATACACTACATAAGATATTTCCGGCCCAGAGCCGATCCCCTTACCTTCGATTTGGTCTGCCTCTGCCCGAATAATATCGGCGCGAGTAATAATTCCAATCAGCTTTCGACCTTCAATCACTGGTAATCGGCTGAGTTGATATCGATTTAAGAGATAAAGTACATCTGCCAAAGAAGCTTTCGGGCCGATCGTCACTGGTTGCCCTGTCATAATTTTTGACAGTGGTGTATTCCCCGATAACTGAAGTTGACCCATTTTGGCCAGGTCTGTCTGAGTGACAATACCAATCAGCTTGCCATCGTCTACCACCGGAAAGCCACGATGATGAGAACGGGAGAATGCCTGCACAACTTCATCGAGAATCATTTGGCTACTTAGAGTTTCCACCCGTCGCTGCATCACATCTAGCGCTTTGATCTCTCCTAAAATTCCTCCTTTGGGCGTTTCTTTGTCTAAATAAATGCCATTCCACTCCAGCAATTGGTCATAAAGAGATCTGGGCGCGATCATTTCAGCGACTAAGTAAGAGGTCACCGAGGCAATCATTAACGGTAGCACCAGATCGAAATTAGTTGTCATTTCAAACACGATCACGATCGCTGTAATCGGCACCTTGGAAACCGCGCTAAAAAAAGCTCCCATTCCCGCTAAGGCATAGGTAATTGGCGTACCCAATCCCAGAAAATGGCTTGCTAGGAGTCCGACCAGATAACCCAAAGCCGACCCCAAAATTAAAGAGGGAGCGAACAATCCTCCTGGTGCTAAGGAGCCAAAGGCAATTAGCGTTAAAATGAACTGAGCTGCAAAAGCGATCGCCGCCATCTGCCAAGTAGCATCGCCGTTCAGCAAAAACTCTCGCAGTCCCGTATTATCCCGAAAGCTATCTGGCAGTAGCGCGATAGCCAAACCAGAAACCAGGCCAGCCAGCCCTATTCGCCAAGGCAACCCTACACGGATAGTACGTTTGTAGAAAGCCAGACTGACAAAAATACCGCGACAAAACAGCGCCCCAAAGATACCAGCCAATATTCCCAACACCAAATAGCAGGGAATCTCTGGCATAGAAAAGCTAATTTGAACCGCAGTAGAACCCAGGTCTGGGCCGAAGCTTTGGGAAGAATTGAGATTTAGGCTGCGACCGCCTAACAGCCGGGAAACTACCGCACCGATGAACGAAGCTAAGATAGCAGTGCCAAGGGTGAAGCCAGAGACATCGTGTAAAAGTTCTTCTACCACAAACAGGACGCCCGCTAGAGGTGCGTTGAAAGCAGCAGCCAATCCCGCACCCGCACCAGCGGCAATCATCTGGCGTCGGTGATCCGGGGAAGTGGGAAGCCAGCGACTGAGTTGAGCCGCTAATGCTGCCCCTACCTGTACGGTTGGCCCTTGCCGCCCTACTGTTAGGCCAGCACCCAGCGTTATCACGCTGCTGACTAACTTTACAGATGCGACCCGCCAAGAAAGCTCCATTGGCACTCCTGCGAGTGCCGCTTTGACGTTAGGAATGCCCGAACCAGCGGCTTCCGGTGCTAGGCGTTCTACCAGTAAACCCGCTGCGAAACCAAAGCAAAGACCGATCGCCGGTAGTACTAAGTACGGCGGGTAATGGGAGGAGATCTGAACCCTCATGGTTCCCAATGTACCCACCCCAACTTTCAGCAAGACTGATGCCAAACCTGCAACTAAACCAATTAAGCAAGCTTCTGCGATCGCTAGCCGTCGTCTGGGCCGCAATATCTGGCGTAGGCGCTTCGGGATGGTGGGCATAATTTTATGAGGGGCTAGGGGCTAGAAAAGTCAAAAGTCAAAAGTCAAAAGTCAAGAAGGGATTGGGGGCTAGGGGCTAGGGAACAGGGAATTTCAGATTTAAAATTGTCAATCTAAAATCTAAAATCTAAAATCTGAAATTCCCCTAGCCCCTAGCGGCTAGAATACATCGTGCAGTGATATGCAGTTAAGTACACAGTGGCGCAGCAGGCTAGAGCTTTAGTTATTATGGATTATCGAGAAGCAGGTGTTGATGTTGAAGCGGGTCGTGCTTTTGTGGAGCAAATCCGCAGCTTGGTGCATCGCACCCGTAGACCTGAAGTGATCGGCGGACTGGGTGGCTTCAGCGGTTACTTTCAGTTGCCGGGGGGGTTTAAGGAACCTGTTTTGGTTTCAGGCACAGATGGCGTTGGCACGAAGCTAAAACTGGCTCATGACCTCAACCGTCATAATACAGTTGGGATTGATTTGGTGGCGATGTGTGTGAACGATGTTCTGACATCGGGCGCTGAACCTCTGTTTTTTCTGGACTATTTAGCTACTGGGGAACTCAATCAAGCGGAATTGACTCAGGTGGTTGCGGGTATTTCTGAGGGATGTCAGCTGGCTGGCTGTACGCTGTTGGGAGGAGAGACGGCTGAAATGCCTGGATTTTATCCAGTGGGTGTGTACGATCTAGCTGGGTTTTGTGTTGGGATTGTAGAAAGGAGTCAGCTGCTCGATCGTTCTCAGGTGCAAGTTGGGGATGTTGCGATCGGACTAGCTTCTTCTGGTGTCCACAGTAACGGTTTTAGTTTGATTCGCAAAATTGTCGATCGCTATCAATTAAGCTGGACCGATCGTCCAGAATTGTTGTCTGGCCAAAGTTTAGGGGAGGTTTTGCTGACGCCTACTCAAATTTACGTTAAGCCGGTTCTCGCCGCACTCACCGCCGGTATTCAAATTCATGGTATGGCTCATGTCACTGGTGGAGGATTGCCAGAAAATTTACCCCGCTGTCTGGGTGAGGGCCAATCTATCCAGATTGACACTAGCACTTGGCCGCTGCCACCTATTTTTGACTGGATAGCTGCCGCTGGTGAGGTTAGTCCAAATGCTATGTTTAACACTTTCAACATGGGAATTGGATATATGTTGTTGGTGCCACCAGACCAAGCTAGCCAAGCTATCAACTGGTTTGAGTCCCATAATATGCCCGCTTTTGCGATCGGTCACGCGATCGCTGGAGAGGGTGGCGTCGTCGGCCTACCAGATTAATGATGCTGTTGGCACGATCGCCCCTCTGAAGGTGGTATTGTTGAGCGTCCTTTCGGTACATTTAACTCTGATTTGCTGGCGATCGCGCTGGTGGTGGGAGTGGAGGCGCGACGGATTTTTCTTTATCGAGATGCAATTCTCTCCAAAATCATCCTAACATCAGCCGGATTTCTTGATATAGCCCGTTG
The DNA here is from genome assembly GCA_949128025.1 of Oscillatoriales cyanobacterium PMM_0008. Classification (GTDB taxonomy): domain Bacteria; phylum Cyanobacteriota; class Cyanobacteriia; order Cyanobacteriales; family Aerosakkonemataceae; genus Argonema. Next base: position 20,995 of record CASBRD010000071.1, read on the forward strand.
CCAAGTACCAAAACTGGCCTGCTGATTAACAGCTTCAATCCACTGATCCAGAAATCCCCATTTAGCTTGATCTTGGCGTGTCTGCTGTCCTTTGGTTTCTAATATCAAGAAATCTCCATTTTTGAGCCGAACAATGAAATCGGGGCGATATTTGCGAACAACACCATCAAAAATATAGAGAATCTCAAATCCAAGATGGTCATTTTTCACCCAAGCATCAACATTTTCATTTCGATCTAGTTCAAATGCTTCGCTGGCTTCCCATGTACTATCAAAAGTGCTACAATTAATGTGGGATTTTTGAGTATATTCACAGGGTTTACCAGTGTACCAAGGACGCATATCACCTGTAGAACGGATAGGATGTTCGGAATCAAATATAGGCTCAATTTTTTCAGTGTTTTCTAAGTAAATCGCTTGCCAGATATGCTGCACTATCTTTCTCAAATTTAGGGTAATCAGAATGCGTCGCCTGATTTCATCTACACCAAATGATGGCGGCGTAATTTTAATTAAATCTGAATGGATAACTTCTTCAACCAATCGAATTAATTTGCCTAGTAAGTATTCTCGATTACCTTTCCAACCGGGTTTCATTTCCTCAAAAATATCTATCGCAACCTCAAAGGCAATTTTTTGCATCCGCTGTTTGCGCCCTAAATCTTCTAAGTCAATTGCCCTAATTTTAGTCACATCTGGTTTGCCATCAACAATCGGTGCTAATTCTGCCAGTGTGCTATTATCAAAGGCATCTAATTCTAAAGTCTCAACTTGACTCATATTCAGCTTCAGTTCGGGCTGATAAATGTAATCAATGCGGACAATATTAGGAAACTTAATTTCAAACTGCTGCTTATCAGGATCTGGTTTAATTTCTGTTTTAGGTTGAGGTGGTGGGGGTGGTGTTCCTTCATCGGATTCGTGGGGAAGAAAGGTAAAGGGAACACCAAAAATATTCACATATTCTGCTTCTAATAAATTTGTTTCTGGGTTGATTTCGTAAGCAGTTCTCCGCAAACCTCGCCCTACCACTTGTTCGCAGAGAAGTTGACTAGAAAATGCTCTAATTCCCATAATGTGAGTGACTGTTTTGGCATCCCATCCTTCAGAAAGCATCCCCACTGAGATCACATTTTGAATCTGTTCCCCTGGTTTTCCAATTTGACCAACAGTATCAACCGTTTTCCTTAAATATTCTGCTTGTTCTTTCTTGGAAAGTTTGCGGATAGGTTCATCATCAGGGGTATCATCTTCGCTATCGTCTGATGTTTGGTCTTGTAATTCGCTAGTTTCTTCCTGAGATTCTGCCATTTTCATCACGTTAGAGTCTATGTGGAGAGTACGTTCTGAAATGCAAAGTTCTTCGATCTGAATTTTGTGATGATCGAAAGCATATTTAATTCTAGCCGCAGTTTCAGTACGGTTAGCAATAGAAATCATTACCGGGGGAATTTTATGGCCAGCTTCTTGCCAATCTTTAGCGGTTTCTAGCCAATCTTTGCCAAGTAAATAATAGGCATTATTCAGCAAATCTGGGAGAGATTCGTTAGGTTTAGCTTTGCGATTCACGTCATCATTAACTTCAGGATCTCGATAGAGATGGTAGAGACGAGATTTGTAATCTTTTGTGAGTTTACCATCATCACGAATCACGACGCGAGGGGTTTTGACTAAACCTGATTCAATGGCATCATTTAATCCAAAATCACTAACAATCCAGCCAAATAAAGCTTCTTCTGAGCTTTTTTTACCAGAAGGTGCAAAGGGTGTGGCGGAGAAGTCAAAACAGGTGATGATTTTTCTAGCTTGGTGGATTCTATCAAGTCCACCTACCCATTTTGTCGCCTCGTCTAATTCTTCTTTACTAACCCCTTTAACTTTAGATTCCGCAGAAATCCGCCATGCGTGGTGCGCTTCATCATTAAGGACAACAATATTGTGAGAATTTGCCATTTCTCCTAACACTTCGCGGGCGTAAGCTTCATTACTTTTAGCACCGCGTTTATCAACTCCTTTCCTTTTGGCAATTTGTTCCTCAGTTTCCCAATTCAGGGCGTGCCAATTGCAGATGATAACTTTACCTTGACGGAGTTTATCGAACAAACCAAGAGGAACAACATTGAAAACTTCGTAGTAGTTATTTTCGGCAGAGAGAGTGAGAACTTGCAGGCGACTTTTAACTGTTAGTCCCGGCGCAACAATAAAAATAGCTTTAGAAAAACGGGTATCTTGGGGATAAGTAATTTTATTTAATATTTGCCATGCAATTAACATCGCCATGACGATAGTTTTCCCCGAACCTGTCGCCATTTTCGAGCAAAGACGTTTGAAGTTTCCACCATCTGAAGGAATATCAATGCCAACTTTTTCGGACGGTGGAGATTCAGTTATCCAGATTAAGGTTTCTATGGCTTCTAACTGACAGAAAAAGAAAGGATTATTGCGTTCTTCTCGGTTGTTCCAGTGTTCTAGGAGACGCTTGGTAACGCCTGTAACGCCGGGGTATCCTTGACTACTCCAAGCTTTGACGCGGGGACGGATTTGGTTAACTAAAGGTATTTCAACGAATTTACCGGGGTCGTCGAAGGTTTTGGAGTTTTCTGAAGCAATGATATAGCCTGCGGGTCGTCTTCCTTCTGTCAGGTTGAATAGGCGAGATGTGCGATCGTAATGCCAATATTGTTTGGGTTCTTCGTAGGGTGAATTAATAATAAGTTGATCGATGGTTGTTGATGACATATTGTGTTATTTTGATTTGTTTATGGTTCCCAGATTAGCCATAGATTTATTTACCCGCCATTGAAAATTTGCTCCGCCGTCAAATTTAACTCTGGAAATACCCCAGACTCAATTCTTTCATTTCCCCGAAACAGCTTAATTTGATACTCACCATCTACCAATTGACAAACCGATAAAGTAGGCTGTTTAGGAGAACCAATATAACGCCTACCTCCCAAACCCAAATAATCGACAATCCAGTATTCAGGAATGCCGAAAGCTTCATAGTCGCTCATCTTATGTCCATAATCATCGCGCCAATTTGTGCTGACAACTTCAATCGCAAGAGGAATGAATGAGCCTTGAGTAATTGTTGAGGATTTTGCCCATAAAGGCTCTAGCGCTAAAGCATCACGATTAACTGCTAAAACATCAGGCAAATAACCAGTTTCTTGTTCTGGAGATTTAACGAGGGCATTCTTGGGGAATCGATAGGGAAGTTGCAGTCTCCGAGTTTCTAGGATTAGTTCTGTCTGCAAAAATTCAACAACTTCTTCATGTTTTCCTGTCGTCTGCATTTCAACAATAACTCCGTTATGTAGTTCATAGCGTCCGTTTTCAGGTTTCCATTCCAAAAAATCATCAAAAGTTATTAACTTAGATATCGCTTGAATCATGGGAAAAACCTCCAATATTCTAATATCATATCCGGTTGATTAATTTTTGTATATGGTTGATTACTCCTTATTTTCTGGGGTAATTAGTGAGTAGCTGCTTTCAAAAAGGTCAAGATATGGTTCATAACGATATAGTCTGTTGCGCTGCCAACCTGTGACTTCACATAACAAGCCAAGTTTAACAAATTGTTCTACGATTTTCCTCGCGGTTGCATAGGTACATTGTAGCTCATTTTCTACCAAACGAATATTCACAATCGGATGCTGGAAAAGTATATCTAACAAGCGCAACCCATAACTGCTACTAGAAATTCTTTGACCAATGATTTCACGGTGTTTTTCGCGCATTTCAAGAATAGAACGGGCTGTGGCTGTTGCTGACTGGCTGACTTCAAAAATACCTTGAAGAAAAAACTTTAACCATCCTTCCCAATCTCCATGAGTGCGAATTGCCATCAGGCGATCGTAATACTCTATTTTGTGAAATTTGAGATAATGACTGAGGTATAGTAAAGGCTTTTGCAGAATACCTTGCTGACAAAGTAAAAACGTAATTAGCAATCGTCCAATCCGTCCGTTTCCATCTAAAAAGGGGTGGATTGTCTCAAATTGAGCGTGAGCTAATCCGCAATGAATAAGTACAGGTAAAGAATTGGTATCGTGCAAAAATTTCTCTAGGTTGTCGAGGGATTTGTGCATTTCTGCAACTGTTGGAGGTACGAAAGCCGCAGTAGAAAGATTACAGCCTTGAGAACCAATCCAATTCTGACTTGTCCGAAATTCTCCTGGTGTGCGATCGCTACCTCGCACATCTTTGAGCAATTCTGCATGAATCTCTCGCAGTAAGCGCAGACAAAGGGGGAAATCTTGAAGTCGCTTTAAACCATAGTTCATGGCATTAACATAATTAACAACTTCCCGCACATCTTTAAAGCGTTCTTGACCTTTAACATCAATTTCATATTGAAGTACGTCTTCTAGGGTGCTTTGTGTGCCTTCAATTTGAGAACTAAGAACCGCTTCCTGACGGACATACATCGCTACAAATAGGTCAGGATTGGGCAAAATAGAAGTGGCACCGTCCAGTCTGCCAAGAGCGCGATCGGCATCGGAAAGCAAGCGATTGAGCGCTTCGTCCATTTGGATGGGCGGTTCGGGGGGAAGTGGCGCTGGAATAAAGGCGCTGTATCCTTCGATTTGTTGGATGTATCGACCAGATCGCATGATTGGGTGACTGAGGGGCATTCATTTGAGGTCTTGGTGTCTTATGTTAGTCCCGTGAAATAAGACGGCTGGATCTGAATCTTATTATAGTAAAATGCTTTTTAGTATAATAAGATTGACCGAACACTTACCCGCCATTAAAAATTTGCTCCGCTGTCAAAAATTAAATCTATCATCTGATTTTTATGCTTCCGATAAACGAGAAAATCGCTATCCAATGTTAATACACAACTACCGGAAATTAACTCACTCATTCTGACTAAACAAGCATCTGCTAAAGACATCGGTACATTCTGATACCGTTTCATCAATTCTCTAATCGCTTCGCTGTCATCATTCAGTTGAAAAGGAATTGAAATGATTTTTTGACTGATTAAATTCATCACTGCCTCCTCACCTTCATAGACATCTTGCAGTAGAAAACAAGCCTCAGTTATTACCGCTTCACAAGTTAATAAAGGCGGTTCAATCTTTTTCCATTGTTCATTTGTCCAGGGATGTAGTTTTTCTCTTTTATTAATAAATGTCACTAACACCCCTGTATCTAGTAATACGTTTCTTTTCATTTTTTACCCATGCCTTTTAAATATTCTTTATTTGTCCCTAAATCACCAGGGCCAAAATCTACACATCCCGCCCACTGTTTCGCTGCTTCATAAGCAGAAATTGGTTGTTTTTCCTCTACCTGTTCCTCCTGCTTTTGGGCTTTATATCGCATAAATTCAATAAATTCTAAAACTGCATCCTGTTGTTGTACTGTTAGAGTTTCGATGTTCTCTAAAATTACATTTTTTTTATTGATAGCCAAAGTCATAGTTAAATCCTCTTGAAATTAAAAACTTTAACCCATTATAGCACACATCCAGAAATCGGGTTTCTTAGGTTAACCGAATAATCTTCAAACTTTCAATGCCTCTATCGTCCACAATCTTAACAGCAACGCGCTGATACTCTCCCATTTCAAAAGGCAAGGAAACAGTACCCTGATAAGACTCAATTAAATCCTCATCTATTTCGGCTTTAAGATTGCGGGCTAGACGTGACCAAGCATCTTTTTCCCCTGCCATTGGGAAGAAAACCTGACGGGGGAAAACGCTTCTACCATCATAGTCAATATCTAACATCCATACGGCAATTTTTTCGACGCTGCCAGATTCAATATTTCCGGTTTTGGTATTATAATAATCGAAGCCAAAAACTTCGACTTCCCACTTACCTTGATTTTCCCCTTTATCGATGCGGCGCAGTGCAACATCGGGTTGACCCATCAGCCAGAAACTATCGTTACTAGCGCGTTTTTTCTTGAGGTCTTCTGTTAGTAAATCGGCGTTCATTTGTGCTTTCAGAAGTGTGACTCCCGGCCAGTTAGTTTCGTCGATGTCTTTGGATGCTTCGGGGTCAAATTGGAAGGCGGCAAAGATGATTAATTTGGGTTTGGGGACTAAAGTTTGTGCTTCTTCAAGTGCTTGGGTAACTTGCCGTTGTTCTAGGGGTGCGTGTTCTTGCCCGAAGGAAATAACGACTCGCGTGGGTTTATCGTAATTACTAGCAGCTTCTTTGACGGTATTAGCGAGATTTTCTTCCCCCTGTTCACGGGGGGACTGAGGGGGGTTAGGTTTGGTTTCGGCATCGGCATGAAGCCAACGAGTGCCTGGTAAAGGTTCGACTCGCGAGAATAAAATGTATTGTCCGTTTTTACCGCGAATCCCTGTTTTTAGCATTTCATCGCGCCATTCTGATTGTCGCAATGTTTCGCCGGAACGGGTGATTGAATTGTCAGCAACGGGGGGATTGATAATGTCATCAATGGGTTTTACTGTGGGGGCGGGAACTGCCTCAACTGTAAATGGGCCTGTGACTCTGACTTTGGATTTGTCGGGTAAAGGTTGGTCGTAGAGGGTTTCTTGGTCGGCGTATTTATTAATCGCTTGTTCTATTTGTATCGGCTTCATGCCTTCCCGGATTTCGGGGTTATTGGCGATAGATTCGAGGGTGATGTGAGGGACGGTTTTGTATTTGAAACCACTGCCTACGCCTTCCTGTGGTATTGCTAATTGGTAATAGTCAAAGGTAGCGGTCATTAACCGTTGTTTTGCTAGGGTTATTGCTACTCTTGAAGTATCGCAGGTTATCCATCTGCGTCCCCATTGTTCGGCAACATAGGCAGTCGTGCCGCTACCGCAGGTGATGTCCAGGACTAAATCACCTGGGTCTGTTGACATTAAAAGACAGCGTTGTATGACTATTGGAGAAGTTTGAACGACATAAATTTTGTCACCAGGTCTACCAGCTATTCCTGTATCTGTCCAACAGTTAGTAATTTCAAATAGTGGGAAATCATCTAAATATCTTATGTATCCTAGTGAATTAGAACGAGTATACAATCTTGAAGCTTTCTCAAGATTATTCATTCCTTGTTGATTAGTTTTAAATCCGCCCCAATATTGTTTATCGTTAATTTCATAAGATAAAACTGGATTGCCTTGACTGGTTAAGTTGTCTATACGAAATACTTTTGATCCTTTCCCTAGTATAGAATAATCGTCTATTTCATCTTGAGTTATCGAACGTTTTTCGCCAGTCGATGACATTACATATTTATATTCACCTCCACCATCCCCACCAAGTTCTTTTTTTGAAAATAGTTGTCGGTACTTAATTTTATTCTTAGACTTTCCATAGTAAATTAAGTAATCAGAAGTTCGAGACAATAGACTTCCTCTTAATCCACTGGTTTTGGCAAAACTAATCATACTTACCAAATTTTCCCGCCCAAAAACCTCATCCATCAAATTTCTAACTAAATGCAAATTTTCATCAGAAATCTGCACAAAAATACTACCACTTTCGGACAATAACTCCCTCGCCAATAACAATCTATCTCTTAAATAAGTCAAATAAGAATGAATCCCCAACTCCCAAGTATCCCGAAACGCTTTAATCATTTCTGGTTCTTGAGTCAAATCCTCATCTTTCCCATCTTTCACATCGCGCTTATTCACAAAGGGCTGAAAATTTGAACCATATTTAATCCCATAGGGCGGATCGAAATAAATCATCTGCACTTGTCCCGCCATGCCCTCTTTTTCTAACAGGGAATTCATCACTAACAGCGAGTCTCCAGCAACTAAACGATTACTCCAATTATGCTGATGCTTGTAAAACTCGATCGCCTGTCGAATGGGAGGATTTTCTTCTGGTATCTCAAACAGAGATAACTGCACACCTTCACTTTGATTCGGCTTGCGAACTGCTTCTATAATAGTGCGAGGATCGATGCGTTCGTGAACGTGCAGCGAAACAGTCGGTACTGCAAAATTAGTATGTTCTGCCTTACCCGCCCAAACTAACTGCGGATCGAGGTGCGGATCGTAGCTATAATTTTTACGATCGCCATCGGGATCGGTTTCCGGGGTAACAAGTCCCACAGGTGGGTTATTGACTCGTTGCTTGTCTTTGTGATCGTATTGGGCGATCGGTTTTTGGTCGGGTTTCTTTTGTCTCGCCATCCAACTTTACCTAGCTTCAAAACCTTGAGTTTACAATTTATTTGACGCTTTTGCCGAAGTTGTTGAGGTTTTTTTGCGATCGCACTCTACCCCCTCACCCTCTCACCCTCTCACGCGATCGCCCATAAATCACATCTAACCACACCGGCACAACAAACTTCCCCTCAGCCCAAGCTGCTACTACCTTCTCAACATCGAACTCTACCAGCTTAGCCGTGCCTTCCTGCAACTCTTTGACAAAAATTAACCGCTTTGGCTCTCGATCGCTCAAAACCCCCGGATACTGCTCCTTAAGCGTCTTCAGCACTTCCCGCGCCACCTCAAACGTAAAACCCGCCCACCCCGAAGCTGCTATCCCTTGCGGATAGGAATGTAGGTGCGCCCCCAGCAATACGGGTGCGGGTTTACCGCAGTGGTGGCCACTGAATCACCTCCGACCAAGGGGGAACCCACCTTATTTTTTTCGTGAACCTAAGCGGGAGTGAAATCCCCAAGAGGTTGACGAATCTTCTGATGTACAGTACATAAAGGCGGTACCCAGATTTGAACTGGGGGATAAAGGTTTTGCAGACCTCTGCCTTACCACTTGGCTATACCGCCGTAACTCAGGAATACCAATATAACAAATTTACCTCTCCTTGAAAAGCTTTATCCAAACAAATCTCACAATGTAAACAAATGTAACAATAATGCAGTCAAAGCGTTTTAATGTCTTGACAGCGGGCTATCTAATCGATAAGGTGATATACATACCCGGGTAGAACGACTGAAGAGTCATATGCAAGATAAACAAAAGGTTACGTTGTATCTTTCACCAGAGCTGCATCGTCAACTCAAGATTCGAGCCGCAATTGACTCAGAACCGATGTCATCGATTGCCGAACGAGCCATTATCTTCTACCTAACTCACCCAGAAGTGATAGACGAGATAGAGGCATCTTACGGGCAAACGCATCGAGTTTACAGTTGTCCGGAGTGTAAGGGTTCCGTCGTAGTCCAACAGGGAGATTTAGTTTCCCTAAACAAACAGCCAGGTGTACTTGCAGAAGAACTTTCGGTTGAAAAGGTGACAGTAACATCTGGAACCGATCAACAGGGAGAGCAAGAGTTGGTTCCCTGCTAAAGTCGCAAACTCGATCGCAGCAGGCAACTCTTTAGGAAAATTCTAGCAAGGTCTGCACCGTCTCCATTCGGTCGATAGTAGGTCGTGGCGAAATGAAAGAAGAACTCAGCGTTCTGATTCAAGCTCAATATCCTCTGATCTACCTCGTGACATCCGAGGAAGAGCGGGCAGAGCAGGCAATAGCGACAATCGCTCAAATGAAACCCCCGCGACGGGTGTTTGTGTGGACGGTGACTCACGGAATGGTCGAGTATGGCCAACCGCGCCACGTTACCCAGCACAATACCGTTTCGCCAGAAGCAGCGATTGAGTGGGTGATGAACCGACAGAAAGACCCTCAGCGAGATTCTAGTATTTTCATCTTCAAGGATCTGCATCCATTTATCGAGTCTCCAGCAACGACGCGATGGTTAAGGGATGCGATCGCCAGCTTCAAAGGCACCCAAAAAACCATCATCCTGATGTCCCCGGTGCAAACCATTCCGATCGAGCTGGAGAAGGAAGTTGTAGTTCTGGACTTCGCGCTGCCGGACATGGCAGAGCTCAATCAGGTGTTGACGCAGCATTTAGATCCCAGTCGTGCGCGTAGACTGACGACAGAAGCGCGGGAAAAACTCCTGAGAGCAGCCCTGGGGCTGACGAAGGATGAAGCAGAAAAGGTGTACCGTAAAGCACAGGTCACCAATGGCCGCCTGACCGAATCAGAAGTAGACATCATACTTTCCGAGAAAAAACAGTTAATCCGTCGCAACGGTATTCTGGAATATATTGAGGAAGACGAAACGATTGATTCGATCGGTGGTTTAGAAGAGCTAAAACGATGGCTCAAACAACGCTCCAATGCTTTTACAGAGCGAGCCAGAGAGTATGGTCTGCCTCAGCCAAAGGGGATGCTAATCCTGGGTGTACCCGGTTGCGGCAAGTCCCTGATTGCTAAGACAACTTCCCGCCTTTGGGGTCTGCCACTTTTGCGATTGGACATGGGCCGCGTGTATGACGGCTCAATGGTAGGTCGCTCAGAGGCCAATCTCAGAAATGCTTTAAAAACGGCAGAATCTATTTCCCCAGTGATCTTATTCATTGATGAGTTGGACAAAGCTTTTGCGGGTAGCACTGGCTCAGCCGACTCTGATGGAGGCACTTCTAGCCGCATATTCGGCTCCTTCCTCACATGGATGCAAGAGAAAACCTCACCAGTATTTGTGATGGCGACAGCAAACCGAGTGGAACGCCTACCTGGGGAATTTTTGAGGAAGGGTCGCTTTGATGAGATTTTCTTTGTAGATTTGCCTACTCCAGAAGAACGCCAGGAGATCTTTAAGATTCACATAGGTAAGCGACGCCGAGATGTAGCTCGCTTCGACCTAGAACAATTAGCTAAAGTCTCCGATGGTTTCTCTGGAGCAGAAATTGAGCAGGGATTAATTGCTTCGATGTACGAAGCCTTTGCTCAAGAACGAGAATTCACGCAGCTTGATATTATTGCCGCAATTAAAGCGACACAGCCGCTGTCTAGAACAATGACAGAACAGGTAACGGCCCTGCGAGATTGGGCCAGACAGCGTGCTAGACCAGCTGCATCCTCCGTCGCCGAATATCAGCGCATGGAGTTTTAAAAGCTTTCTCCTGCTCCCAACAGGAGGAAAGGCTAGCAAAAGCTAGCGGGTTAAGAGAATGCCGCGATCGCTCTCATACGCGGCTAGATCGTCACAAAAACGTTGTCGTTTGTTTGTAACTTCTCTAGGAGGAAATCCGAATGTCTCACTTTAGCACACTGCGTACCAAAATCACTGAATCCGAAATCCTCAAGGCTTCTCTGCGCGACCTGGGCATCAGCGTCAAGAGCAATGCCGATGTGCGTGGATACAACGGCCAACGAGTTCGGGCTGACTTGGTTGCAGTTCTGGAAGGCGAATACGATTTGGGCTGGTCTCGCAATAGCGATGGGTCTTTCGACCTGATTGCTGACCTGTGGGGTGTCGCTAAGAAGCACAACCAGACCGATCTGATCAATTCCATCAATCAGAAGTACGCTGTTAACAAGACTCTGGCTGAAGTGAAGCAGCGCGGTCTCCAAAACGCCAATGTCAAGTTGGTAGTGCAAAAATAATTGCTCTGTTGCGTTCCCAAGCTCACGGGTTAATCGACAGGAGGTTAGCCCGTTTCTATTCCACTTCCTTTCTACTAAGCCCCTTTACCGAAAAGGGGAACTAATGAACCAAAAATCTTCTACCCTTGTAAACGCAAAAAAAGGCCAGCTTTTCTAGCTGGCCTTTCTCATTTCATTATGCTAAGGCGGCAACAGCTTGAGGCCAGCGTTCCATTGCTTTACCGATCGGAGCCATTTCTTGCATCAAACGATCGAATCTTTCGGGAGTGAGAGATTGAGGGCCATCAGACAAAGCTTTGGCTGGGTTGGGATGAACTTCAATCATCAGGGAATCTGCACCAGCTGCGATCGAAGCCATTGCCATTGCAGGGACGTATTCGGCGCGACCGGTGCCGTGGCTGGGGTCGATCATAATAGGCAAGTGGGAGAGACTCCGCAAGACGGGTACTGCCGATAAATCGAGCGTATTGCGTGCGTACTGGCGATCGAACGTGCGAATGCCTCGTTCGCACAAAATCACATTCTGGTTGCCAGCAGCGAGAATATACTCAGCCGCCATCAACCAATCTTCGATCGTCGCCGCCATCCCCCGCTTCAGAAGAACCGGCTTTTCCTGCGCCCCCACTTTTTTAAGCAGAGAGAAATTCTGCATATTGCGGGCTCCAATTTGGATTACGTCTGCATACTCTCCCAGTACTTCCAAATCTGCGGCATCCATCAATTCTGTAATAATCCCCAAACCTGTCGCTTCACGGGCCGCTGCTAGCAATTCCAACGCACTCTCACCGTGACCTTGGAAGGCGTATGGAGAAGTACGAGGCTTATACGCACCGCCACGCAGGAACTGCGCCCCAGCTGCCTTTACCCGCCGCGCTGTTTCCACAATCATCTCCTCATTCTCAACGGAACAAGGCCCAGCAACGACTACCAGGGGATGGTGCAAACCAATGGAAACAGGCCCGTTGGGAGTAGGAACTACTACTTCCGAAGCTTCGCCGTGGCGGTACTCCAGGCTAGCTCGTTTAAACGGCTGTTCCACCCGCAGAACTTGCTCGATCCAGGGGCTAATTTCCTGCATTTGCAGCGGGTCTAAGTGAGCCGTATCGCCGACTACACCAATCACCACTTTATGCTTACCAACAATTTTTTCTGGCGTCAGTCCCCAGGTGGAGAGTTCTTCGGTAAGACGGGTAATCTCGACTTCTGGGGAGCCGATTTTCATGACCACGATCATATTGAAAATCCTTTGTTAAGTTCTTTGCGTGCAGAATGGCTAAAAGCTAACCTATAGGTTCTCATATCAGCCTGGATGGAGCCAACGTGCGTCTTGCACTTTTGGCATAGGCAATATGCCTAGCGTCATTGTGGCACCAGGAATATTAATTTTTTTGCTTACTCGATCGCCAAGCTGCCGTCATCCGCCCCCAGTTGGTGGTAAATTGTTCCCACCCTAATTTGCTCCCTGATGTTTCTTCATCCCAGGATGCAGAGAGGACGCCATAGGTCAATCCTAAAGCACCCAGACCGAAAAAGCCGATGCTAACCAAGACAACTACCGGGTTGGGAAGGTTGAACCAGGCATGACTTACCACAACGTAGCTGATAATAAACGTGGCAATCCCCAAAAAAGTGGGAATACCAGAGAAAAGTGCCATCCGCGAGATCATGCGCTGGCTGACTGCTTCTGGAATGGCCATTGCTTTTTGGGAAACCGATCGCGGTTTATTATCCTTTTTATCCGCAACGGACGTTACGGGTTGGTTTTTAGCTGGCTTTTTGGCATTTTTCTTCGGTTCAAAGGGTAAGCGTTCCTTAGTTTGGGAAGACTCCTTTGGAGTGTCGTCAGCTTTGCTTTTGGGTTGAGGTTCGGAAGCCATAACCTTTAACCGCGAATGCCAAGGCGACCGATTAACCCTTGATAGCGCTCTGGATTTTCCTTGGAAATAAAGGACAGCAGGCGCTTGCGTTGACCAATCAGCTTCAACAAACCCCGCCGGGAAGCGTGGTCTTTGTGATTGGCTTTGAGGTGTTCGCTCAGGCGGTTAATGCGTTCCGTCAGTACGGCAATTTGCACATCTGCCGAACCAGTATCTGTCTCATGGATTTGATACTGGTCAATGATCTCGTGCTTTCGCTCTTGCGTAAGGGTCATAGTTTCAGTGTGTGTACGTTAATTCAGCAGCTTTTTATCATACCATAGCCGACTCGGAGTATGTGTTGGGGTCGATCGCATCTACCAATTCAATCGGTTCCCCAGACCAAACTTTCAGAGTTGTGAGACTTTATAGCAAAGTGCAAGGTCAGCCGTAAAAACACAGTCGCTTCCTTCCGGGGAATAGCTCTATACTGTCCTAACATAAATGACTGTGGCTGTAATACAAAAAGTCCCTAAACTCTAACTTTAGGGACTTTTACGCTGAACAAATATTAATAAGTAACTCGAATCAGTTGCTCTTAAGCGGCTTTCTGAGCGGTTTTCTCAAGGATAGGTTTTCGTGTTTTTAGATTAAACCGATATCCATGTGGAAGAATATGCAGCTTGGCTCCACAAATTGCCAAAGCCTCATCCTTCAAGAGTTCGTCCACATTGATATGGATAATCTCTGCTACATCGACAACGGTGACAGCGCCCTCACCCACCACTTGAAACTCGTCGCCCTGCACTACAACAGCTGTATCTTCATCAATACCGAATCCCAAAACGGCTGGCTGCTGTGCCAATGCTGAAAGTAAGCGTCCCAAACGTCCGCGCTGTGAGAAATGCTGATCGATTACTATCCCCGGCAGGTAGCCCATACCCGGCCCCATTTCCACAGCGTCAACGCGCTAGTATTTGATTTCGCCCTCACCGGGCATTTGTCGCCTCGGCCCATCGAGGAATATATCTCGGCTATTAGCGATCGCTATCCGCACCTGCGCGATGAAACATCCGAATCCTATGCCCATCTATTTGCCCGAACAGTATCGGAAGTGGGAAAACTCGACATGGGTTTGCACCTCAACCGCTTGAATTTGAAACAACATCCCAATTATTTCACAATAGCCGCTCAATCAGTTCATTTCCGTACCAGCCGAGCCGTAGTTTATTGCGTTTGGGACTGGTTTGAAGCTATTACTCAAGACGAAGATTTTGAATTAGACGATCGCATCAGCAGGCTTCAGGACACATTCCGATACAGCGTTTATGGTGGCCCGACAGTCTACGCCTTATTACGCACAGCCCAAGAGAAAAAAATTCCCGCCTTTTATTTGTGGGACGAAGGGTTAATGCAGTACGGATATGGGAAAAAACTAATTCGCGGCGTAGCAACAACATTTGATTGCGATAGCCATTTAGATTCCGATTTTACCACCCGCAAAGATGACTGCAAAGCTTTCTTGAGTACGCTGGGCTTCCCTGTACCAAAGGGTGCTGTTGTTGTCTCCCTTACGGAAGCCAAAGCGGTAGCAGAAAGAATTGGCTACCCGGTGGCAGTTAAACCTGTAGCGGGTCACAAAGGCATTGGCGTGACAGCTGATGTACAAAACCCGCAAGAATTAGAATTTGCCTTTAGCAGGGCACTCAAAGGGATTCCAGAAGAACAATCGATCGCAATAATCGTTGAGAAAAGCATCAAGGGCGCAGATTTCCGCCTGTTATGCGTCAACGGCAGATTTGTTGCCGCTACCGAACGCCGTCCAGCATCAGTTACTGGTGACGGTTATTCAACCATTGCTGAATTAATCAAGCGGGAAAATCGCAAACCCGCACGTTTGGACACACCAACCTCTGCCATGAGTAAGATTCAGTCCGACGACGCAATGGAAATGTTCTTATCCGAACAAAGCTTATCATTGAACAGCGTAATTGAAACAGGACGCATCGTTTATCTTCGCAAAGTTGCCAATCTCTCAGCGGGAGGTTTGAGCATAGATGCAACGCCCACTGTTCACCCAGACAATATCATTTTGGCGCAAGACATTGCACAGCATTTTCGACTCACTTGCCTGGGTATCGACGCGATTTCTCCAACTCTCTCTCAATCTTGGAAATCCGGCAACTTTGGCATTCTCGAAATAAATGCCGCACCGGGCATTTTTATGCACCTTAACCCCGCTGTTGGTGAAAGCGTTGATGTGCCGTCGCATATTCTGGAAACCTTCTTTAAGTCTGGGGCAGATGCGAGAATACCAACGATCGCCTTCAACCGAATTTCAGTTCAGGAACTTCAGGAAACTATTGACCATATTCTTTTGAAACACCCCGATTGGACTATAGGTGCTGTTTGTCATCAAGCAGTTTGCGTCAACCGTTCGGAGAAGATTTTGAATAAGGATTACAACACCAATGTCCAAAATTTGTTACGCAATCCCAAGCTCGATTTGCTAATTGCCGAGTATCCAGAAGATGTGCTGGAGAAAGATGGAATGTTTTACCAAGGCAGCAACATTGTAGTCCTGGATAATCCGACCGAAACCGAAATGATGCTGACGCGGGATCTCCTCGAAGATTCAACCGTAGTTGTTAAGGAAGGAAATAACATCTCAATCCGGCATAAGGGTTTGATAGAACAGTATACCCTTGGAGAAAACGAACCATTTACGCGGGTTTATCTGAAAGAAATCGGAACGATACTGTAATACCAAATTCGGGTTTCTTACCCGTTTAATTTTTGGCCTAAACATTGTAGAGACGTTTCATGAAACGTCTCTACAGTCATTTCTTTGTAGGTTGGGTTGAGCGCGAGCGAAACCCAACGCATTTGTTGGGTTTCGTACCTCAACCCACCTACTCTAATGCCAAAAACCCGGTTTCTTTAAGAAACCGGGTTTTTCCAAATTATTGCCAGACAAATACCTTTGCTTCGTACTCCGCCAGGTCAATCATTATTTGACCGCTGCCAGCTTCCACATCGTAATCGTAAGTCCATTCGTGCCATGTGCCATCCGAAGGGAAGTTTGGAACGGTGTAACCAGCTAAATAGTTGTCTGAAAAATTAGCGACGACGACAACGCGAGAACCTTCATCATTCCAGCGGGTGTATGCTAATACCTTGGCCTCTTCATTTTCATGGAAAAAATCAATATTCTCAGTGTAAAGAGCGTGATTGTTTTTACGCAGGTTAATCAAGCCTTTGTAGTATTCAAAGAAACCGCGATTTAGGTCATTGCTTAGCAGCGCCCACTCAATTTTTGTTGGCTCGATTGTTTTAGGTTTGTACTCGCCAAACTCTTGTCCCATCCAAAGCATTGGCACACCGACAGATGTCATCAATATGGCCGCTCCCAACTTGGCACGTTTAAAAGCTTCGCCATCAAAAATGGTGCGATTTGCCAATTCCACCATGACGCGATTTTGGTCGTGGTTGGTCAGGTAATTGATTACATTAGTAGCACCCATGAAGCCTTGTCGCTTGCAGTCGATCGCATCTTTGAGGCGCTCTAAATCAAACGTATCCCCGCAGATATGTTCGATCAGACAGAAACGGTAACTGTCGTGCCAGCAACCATCCATCGGCCCGTCGAAATTGGTGATACTGGTAGTTTCCGGGATGTGTTCGGCAATACTGTAAAACGGCTTCGGCCCAGCCGTATTTTTGGCTTCTTCCACAATCCAGTGCATGAAGTCGTAGTTGGCAATTTGCCGCGCTGCGTCGAAGCGAATGCCGTCAATGTGATATTCCCGAACCCAGAAACGCACCGTTTCGCCGATAAATTTCCACGCAGGTTTTACTTCTAGCTTTTCGTCGTAATGTTCGTAATTAAACTCTGGCCCCCAGTTATTATCAGGGTCGCGGGGAGAGTGGTAATACCAATAATCGTGGTCAATTTGGGTAAGAGGACAAGATGCTTCCGAATGATTATAAATCCCGTCCATGATGATGCGAATTCCACGAGCATGGCACTCATCAATCAAATGCTTTAATTCGTCCGTTGTGCCGTAACTTGTTTCGGTGGCAAAGAAATAACGCGGGTTATAACCCCAACTATAATCGCCCGGATATTCTTTGACAGGCATCAATTCAATGGCGTTGATACCAAGTTCGCAGAGATAATCTAACTTTTCTACAACGTGCTTGTATTGACCGCGAACGTAGCGATCGGGTTCGCCGCCGGAGAAGTCGGCAACGTGAAGTTCGTAGATAACTAATTCGCGATCGGCAGGTAGCGGCTTGTCGTCGTGTTGCCAAATATATGTATCGACAACTCGTTTGCCGTCTTTAATTGTTACGGTACCGACTCCTTTGCTCTCATCAACATTTGTTGCATAAGGATCGATGATGTCTACCCATTCATCTGGTTCTTTAAACCAACTTTTAGATTGAATGCGGATTTTATATTCATAAATTCCATCTTCTAATTCTACTTGGGTGCGGAAATAACCATCCTCACCTTTTTCCATCGGTATTTCTTTCCAATCAGAAAAAGTCCCGATTAAAGCGGCTCCTTCGTTATAGGGTGCAAATAAATTAAATTCAATCAGACTAGCCTTATGAGTTTTTGTGCTTGTCTTATGAGTTTTTTGGTCAGAATCAGTTTTTGTGCTTGTCTTATCTGTTTTTTGAGAAGAATCAGTTTTTGTGCTTGCCATATAATTTTTTGGTTAGGAAAAGCCGACGCTTGTATTTTGCCGCTCTTAACTCTGCTGTAGTATCGTTCTAGAGAAATAAATCTGTTTATATTGCTCTAAGTCTTAGGGAATAAACCCTATTGATTTCACGAGTCGTATTCCTTTGGATAGACTACTTAAATTAACGGCTCAACCAAGCGATCGCAGATCGAATCCAATCTTCTGCCTCTTTACTTTTAGCCACCAACCCATCTTGACTGACTGCGTTGAGGGCCTGCACTACCTCGCTGCTGGTATACCCCAAGGCTAGTAGCGTCATTTCCACATCTTCGATAATGGCAGGATTTGGGCCACTTGAGGTGGAACCGGCTACGCCAGCTAAGTGTCGCCATTGTGCCAGCTTGGTTTTTAGTTCCAGCGCAATGCGTTCGGCTGTTTTGTTACCGACACCGCGAGTTTTGGCTAAGGCGCGGATATTGCCAGTAACGATCGCCTGCACCAAGTCTTGCAATCCCAGGGTATCTAAAAGTGCGATCGCCAAAGCCGCACCAATTCCACTCACACTTACCAGCTGGCGAAACAAATCTCGCTCGGCGGCTGAGGCAAAACCATACAAACTTATCTGATCTTCCCGCACTTGCAAGTGAGTGAAAACTTGGGCGGTTTCTCCCACTGGGGACAAATTCTGGGCCAAACGCGGCGGGATTTGGAGTTCGTAGCCAATCTGGTTAACTTCCAGAATTAGAGTAACGCGATCGCTACTACTTTTCTGAAAACCTACTACCGTTCCTTTTAGATAACTAATCATATAGCGTTTTCAAATGAGTCGTGAACACATATTTAATACTGAATGTTGGGTGACGACGCGGTCAAAGACGTATCTGTGAGCATTATTAAGTTAATTACCGCGTCTAACCCAACCTACCATTGTTTACATCTCAAATGGAAACACTATAGCAAAAAGCCGAAATGGTACAAACCTTCCAAAATCCCACCAGCACAACCAGCCTTTGCCAAATACCGATAATCGGCCTGATTGGCTGACAGCCACTGGAGGAGTTCAGGCTGAGCATTTCCTACAATAATCCCTTTTGGTTCCCCCACACTAAATAAAGCAATATCGTTTCCAGAATCACCGCAAACAACTGTCTGCGTTGCGTCTATTTCCCAGTGCTGGCGCAGAAACTCTACCGCCAAACCTTTATTGCTTTGGCTGGGCAAAATATCTAAATCTTTGCCGCCACTGTAGATTAACTGAGCGTATATTCCCTGTTCTTTAAGCAGAGATTCTAAGTGCGGGATAACTTCTTCGGCTGCTTGTTCTGTCAAAAAATAACTAACTTTGAAAGGTCGCTGTTCGGATGCTGGTTGAGGTAAAAGATCCACAAAATTAGTACCTGTAGCTACCACCACGTCGCGGTTCCACCCTGAAGAAAGTTGTTTTTCCCAAGCTGGATCTGGGTCACTTTCACTTGCGTTGTAATAAATTTCGGTTCCCACCGCCGCAATCAGAGCATCTGGCACCAACAATTCTTTTTGAGTTAAAAGTTCTCGATAGAGAATGATAGAACGACCTGTGGCATAAACGATTTTTGTTCCATGTTCTTGGCGATGCTGGCTCAACTGCTGGTTGAGTTCTGCCAGAGATCGATCGTCGCCCACAAGGGTATTATCTAGATCTGTCACAAACAAAAATTTTGCCATAGCAACATTATACTGAAATGCTTTGTGAATTAAAAATAAACCTTACGCCTGTTCAAGGTGTAGTTAAGAGTTTTGAAGAGCAGGAAATTTTTCATTCAAAACTCTTATCTCATAATCAATGAAATCCTTGAATTAGCTGTGTAAGTTCTAAATATCCAAATCGAAGCAGAAAAACAGAAGGGTTTTCTGCTTTTTTTAATTCCTTATTCAAGTTCTGGTTTGTTGAATGGTTCTGATTGCTTCCTGTGTAGATTGAAGAGCTTGTGTATTTCCTTGTTCTCGAAAAAGATCGGCGGCTTTTTGGAAATCCCTAAGCGCTGCTTGGGTATTTTTGAGGCTGTAGTAAGTAACACCGCGATTGAAGAAAGCTTCAGCAAAGTCGGGCCTGATCTGGATAGCGCGAGCGTAATCCTGAAGCGCTTCTTGATTTTTTTGCAGTTTGTTGTAGGCAATACCTCGGTTGTAGTAAGCTTTATCATCATTTGGGTCAAGGCGTACTGCCTGGTTGTAATCCTCTATTGCTGCCTGATGTTGTTTAAGGTCATCGCGAGCGTTACCCCGATTGATATACGCTTTGGCATTATTAGGATCGAGCCGAATTGCTTCGGTGCTGTCATCGATCGCACCTTGGAAATCCTTTAAGAAATAGCGAGCATAACCCCGGTTAACGTAGGCTTGTGTGAGTTCGGGATTGAGCTTTATAGCCGCATTGTAATCCTCGATCGCACCTTTATAGTCGCCTTGCTTAGCCTTTTCTATACCCCGGTTGTACAAGTCCACAGCACTCATTTCTGTTCCGGGATTGGTTCCTGGGGTTGACTCTGTGCTGGGAGTTGGCGTAGTAGTGGGAGTAGTTGGCGGGGTTGACTCTGTGTTGTTTGGTTGTGACTCACCACCGGCTGGGGTTGTTGGTTGAGCCTGGTTTGGTGTTGATTCTGTATCGGCTGGAGTAGACTGTGTACTGGGGGCTGGTGTTCTTGACCCATCTTGGGTTGGCTTGGGCCGATCGTTAGTTGGCGTTGACTCGTTGCTGCGAGTTGGCTTTGACTGACCCTCGGTTGGCGTTGGTGACTGGGACTGGCTTGGCTTTGACTGAGCCTGAAGAACAGGTGCGATGCTACCCAGTGTAGTGGCGATGCCTAAAATTGCGATCGTTCGGTGAATACGGTTCATGACTTTAGTTCATTGACTTGATGCCAGTATAAATCCAGGTGTGAAAAAAAGAGCTTCTTGTAGCCTAATAGGATATCAGAATTTGGTAGCTATTATTCGACTTCGATCGGCTTCTTAAGATGGATGCGTAACTATCTTGTCTTTTTTGCTAGCATCTCTCAATCGCAAGGACAATCTAAGCAATGCCCAATACTGTTGACTCAGCTGCTACAAGCCTCTGCCAAATTACTCTCATATCCTGTCGAAGTAGATGACTTTTTTAGTGCCATCAGACAAAATACATATTGGGCGTAATGCCGAGCTAGACGAACTAAATCTGCTTGTTGTTCCTGATGCCAATCACCCATACTATTTTTGAGTGAGTTATACGGAATCAGCCTGACGACTAAAGTCGCGGCTACACATACAAAGTCTGCCTACGCAGACTTCTAGAAAAGACAAAGCCTGAATGAAATTTTCAAATCGTACCAAATGGCTATCTTGGTTACCTCAGCTAAATCCTCAAGTCTGGATTCTAGCTATGGGGAGATTTCTTTCCGATCTTGGCAGTGGTTTCACTCTTTTTTACGCCCCCATCTTTTTTGTTAATCAAGTACATTTATCAGCAACTCAGGTGGGTATTGGTTTGGGTAGCGCTTCTATTTCTGGAGTGCTGGGGCGTATACTTGGCGGTTCGTTTGCGGACTCTCGGTTTTGGGGCCGGCGGCGTACTATGTTATTATCCGCAGCTGTATCTGCGATCGCATCTTTAGTATTAGCGGTAACCAGTGATTTTTCCAGCTTTACTGCGGGTAACTTGTTGATGGGCTTCGGTATGGGTTTGTATTGGCCAGCTACGGAAGCCCTAGTAGCAGATTTAACAGCGCCCGAACATCGTCAAGAAACTTATGCGATCGTGCGATTTGCAGATAATCTCGGTTTGGGAGTAGGCATTATTCTGGGTGGAATATTAATTGGCACAACCGGCGCTTATCGCTCTCTGTTTATAATTGATGCGATTTCTTTTGTTGTATTTTTTGGAGTAATTTATTTTGCGATTGCAGAAACTTATCGACCACCCGAAGAAATAAAAAATAAAAAAGTAAAAGAAAAAAACAAAGCATTTTTTCTTTTGCCTATTTCATGGACTACAGCACTAAGCGATCGCCGTCTCCTAGTCTTTATCGCCGTCAATATTATCTTCACAACTTACATTTCCCAGCTACACAGCACCCTTCCTTTGTACTTGAGCAAGTTTGTGCAACTGGGAAACTCAAAAGTAGGATTTTCCACCACAACTATCAGCGCTTTATTTACCTGGCACATGATTATAGCGATTGTTACGTTGATACCAATTGCCCGCTTCTTAAAACGGTTTAGCCATCCGCAGAGTTTAACAGTTTCAGCCATACTGTGGGCAGTAGGATTTAGTTTCATCTGGGCTACTGCGATCGCCCCCGTCGGCCAACTATACTGGACTATATTGGCAATGGGAATATTGGCGATCGCAACCGTCTCTTACACACCGTCGGCATCTTCCCTCGTCGCCGACATTGCACCAGCATCCCTGCGCGGCGTCTACCTTTCCATCAACTCCCTCTGTTGGGCAGTTGGATACGCTGTTGGGCCTCCCTTGGGTGGTTGGGCAATCGATCGACCTCCCACAATAGCAAGCAGCTTTTGGCTGGCTTTAGCGTTGAGTGTAGTCATAGTTGTGGCGATTTTGCAATATCTAGACAGAATTTTAACCTCACAATAAATCTAGATCTTCATCTGCGTTTATCTGCGTTCATCCGTCTTCATCTGCGGTAAAAAAAATCCACGCAACCAACAAATATCTTTAAAATCGAAGCGATCGCATCTTCTCATACCTACAACATTGCATCCGCCTTTAGGATGATTTTGCTAAGGTTATAATTGACTAAGATAATTTATCTAGTGCTGGTAATGGGTAAGTTGTTGCGCTTTAGCGCTAAAGCGCAACAACGTACCTAATAACTATCATATAACATTACTGAATCGGTGTTTTACCATAGCAATATCTTGGTAGCCAAATAAATAAAACCGACTTTCTAATTGAGCGATCGCGAATCGAAGATTGTGTTTGGATTTGTGTTATCCTAATATAGGTCGATGACCTTCATCAAGGAGAATTCTGTGACAGAGCAAACGAGCGCTAGCCAATTATTTCGAGCCGCTTACGAAAACCGTTACACATGGGACACCAACTTTCCCGGCTACAGCGCCGATATTGAACTCAAGCAAGGCGATGAAGTTTACAGCGGCAAAGTTCGCATTAACAGCGACCTCACCGTAGAAGTCACGGGTATAGAAAACGAAGAAGTGCAACAGAGCATTTATACCCAAATGCGCGATGTCGTCACCCATCGCAAACGAGGCTCTTTCGAGCAGTCTCATGGGAAGAACCAGTTTAGCCTGGGTGAAACAGACGCCACAGATGCGATCGAAATTCTCGTCAAAGGCGACGCGATGGGGTCGAACTACAAGATCAGAGGCACAGAAATTTGCCAGGTAAGCCGAGTAATGGGCCGTGTAGCGTTCACGATCGACACCCACGAAAGTCTAAACACCTCTGAAGGCTACCTTTCCAGCCGTTACGATGCCATCTTTCGCAATCCTCAGACCAATGAAGTTACTAAACAACTAGAATTTGAGGACACCTACGAAAAAATTGGCAACTACTACATCATGACCCATCAGGTAGTGCGATCGCAGGAGCAAGGTCAACCGACGACAACCGAATTTAACTACTCAAACGTAAAGCTGCTCGAACCAGCAGTTGTTTAGTTTAAACCTAAAAACGTTAACTGCGTAGCTCAACGGTTTCCCAGGTCAGCAATCTCTGTGAAAGCTTTTCTCGCTGAGTGGTCTAGAATCAACGATAGCGGCTACTTAACAAAATATTCTCCAAGCGAACGAGGTTTCTAACTATGGAACTTACAACTATTAACGTCGAACAAGTTTTGGATGAAATGCGCCCTTACTTGATTTCCGATGGCGGCAATGTCGAACTGGTCGAATTAGACGGCCCCGTCGTCAAACTGCGGCTACAGGGTGCCTGCGGTTCTTGCCCCAGCTCGACAATGACCCTGAGAATGGGAATTGAGCGCCGCCTGCGCGAAGCAATCCCAGAAATTGCCGAAGTCGAGCAGGTCATGTAAAGTCAAAAGGCAAAAGGCAAAAGTATTTTCCCTCATGTTTCTTTTGCCTTTTGACTTTTGACTTTTTACTTTTTACTTATCCTATGTCTCATCCCCTATACGTCGCCTTCATTTGGCACCAGCATCAACCGTTGTACAAAAGTCGGAGTAGAGATTTTCTAGCCGATCCGACGGCGTTGGTGCCTAATATGGGCCAATACCATCTGCCTTGGGTGCGGCTGCATGGTACTAAAGATTACTTAGATTTAGTACTGCTGCTGGAACGCTATCCCAAGCTGCATCAAACAGTAAATTTAGTTCCGTCTCTGATTCTGCAACTGGAAGATTATATCGCTGGCAAGGCGATGGACCCTTACCTAGCAGTAGCGTTGACGCCGACAGAACAGCTAAGCCAAGAACAGCAGATATTTATCATTGAGCATTTTTTTGATGCCAACCACCATACTCTAATCGACCCCAATCCCCGTTATGCCGAACTTTACACCCAACGGCAAGAACAAGGAAGGTCGTGGTGCAGAGAAAATTGGCAGGCCAGAGATTACAGCGATTTGTTAGCTTGGCATAACTTAGCTTGGTTCGATCCGCTGTTTTGGGATGACCCAGAAATTGCCAATTGGCTGGAACGGGGGAAAGATTTTAGTTTAAGCGATCGCCAGCGGATTTACTCCAAGCAGCGAGAAATCCTCAGCCGAATCGTTCCCCAGCACCGCAAAATGCAGGAGAACGGGCAGTTGGAAGTGACCACAACACCCTACACCCACCCCATCTTGCCCCTGCTAGCCAATACTGATGTGGGAAGGGTAGCAGTGCCCAACATGAATCTGCCCCGCCATCGATTCCAGTGGGAAGAAGATATCCCCAGGCACTTACAAAAAGCCTGGGATTTTTATGCAGAACGCTTTGGATGCGAGGTTCGTGGCTTGTGGCCCTCGGAAGAGGCAGTCAGTCCCCAGATTTTGCCCTACGTAGCCAAGCAAGGATTTAAGTGGCTAGTTTCTGATGAAGCTGTGCTGGGCAATACCATCAACCACTTTTTCCACCGCGATGGTTCTGGTAATGTTGGCGAACCGGAGTTACTGTACCGTCCCTATCGCTTGGAAACGCCCGCAGGTGAATTGGCGATCGTATTTCGCGATCACCGCTTGTCGGATTTGATTGGTTTTACTTATGGGTCGATGGAACCGAAGAAGGCAGCATCTGATATGGTGGGCCATTTGGAAGCGATCGCCCGTTCCCTCAAACACCGTCAATCTGGTGGCGAAACAGCTTTGCAAGAACCTTGGCTAGTTACAATTGCCCTCGATGGCGAAAACTGCTGGGAACACTACCAACTCGATGGCAAGCCCTTCCTGGAAGCTCTTTATCAGACTTTCAGCGACCATTCAGAAATAAAACTCGTAACCGTCTCGGAATTTATCGACAAATTCCCTGCAACAGCAACCCTGAACGCCGAGCAATTGCACACAGGTTCCTGGGTTGATGGCAGTCTTACTACTTGGATAGGCGACCCAGCCAAAAATCGCGCCTGGGATCTGCTTACAGAAGCACGGCAAGTTCTGGCAGACCGCCCAGAAGCAACAGAAGAGAACAATCCAGAAGTCTGGGAAGCTTTATATGCCGCCGAAGGTTCGGATTGGTTCTGGTGGTTTGGCGAAGGTCACTCCTCTAACCAAGATGCCATCTTCGATCAACTGTTCCGCGAACATTTGGCGGGTATCTATCAGGCGTTGAACTTACCAGTTCCAGACAATGTACGCCGACCAGTAGAAGTCCATGAAGCGCGGGGCGATCGCAGACCCGAAAGCTTTATTCATCCAATTATAGATGGAGTGGGTGATGAGCAAGACTGGGATAAAGCCGGTCTGATCGAAATTGGTGGATCTAGGGGTACAATGCACCGCAGCAGTGCCATCCAACGCATCTGGTATGGGGTAGATCACCTCAATTTCTATTTGCGATTGGATTTTCAAACCGGAGTTCTGCCGGGGAAAGGTTGTCCGCCGGAGTTAAATTTGCTCTGGTTTTACCCTGACCGAACAATGTCAAACAGTCCAATTCCCCTAATAAATCTACCAGAAGAACCACCCTTAAATTATCTGTTCCACCACCATCTGGGAATTAATTTACTCACCAATACACTTAGGTTTCAGGAAGCAGGCGAGAATCACCAATGGCATTCTCTTCCTACTCGCGCTCAAGTGGGGCTTCAGAGTTGTTTGGAGGTGGCGATACCTTGGGCAGATTTGCACGTTGAGCCAGATTATCCGATCAGGCTGATCTTAGTTCTTTCGGAGGGCGAGCGTTTTTCTAGTTATATGCCAGAAAATGCGCTGATTCCGATCGAAGTGCCGTAGGAAGCGATCCAATACTGTTGGGTTAACAGGAATTGCTTTGTTGGGTTTCGAGATCTCGAAACCCAACAAAGCTAAACCCAGCGTTGGGTTTCGTTACCTCAACCCAACCTACGAAATTTCTACTGCTCAACCCAACAAAGCAAAACTCAGCGTTGGGTTTCGTTACCTTAACCCAACCTACGAAATTTCTAAATTGTACTTCGGGACGGGCAGGATGCCCGTCCCACAAGAATCTTATCAAAGTTGACTGTAAAATTAGATGCACAGCTTATGACATCCTCCAACGCTCATTTTTCTTGGCAATAGACCTCTTGCAAAAGGAAAATATATCCATCTTTTCAACTGTGTTTATCTGTGGTTAAAAATTATCCGAAATTTCGGATTTTTGCAAGAAGTCTAATAGACCTTTGGCAAGGTCGTAGCAAAAACAGTTGCGATCGGCTTTACCAAAGTTACCAAAAATCCTGGCTATGATAGTAGCTTCTCTGGTACAACTACATAAAAGACTTTTTTACCTACCAAAACCCTATGTCAGAAGTGCCTCTTGCAGTTCGTTTAACCACTGCTACTCTGCCGCCTAACGAAGTAGAACGGCTAGAGGCACTGCGTCGATACAATATTCTCGATACTCCACCTGAAGAAAGCTTCGATCGCATCACTACTCTAGCAGCGCGTCTGTTTGACGTACCGATCGCTCTAGTTTCCTTAATTGACCAATTTCGCGCCTGGTTTAAATCCGGCTACGGTTTTGAGGGCCGCGAAATCAGCCGCGAGGACACAATTTGTAGCTTCGCTGTCTTGGCTAATGATGTTTTCGTAGTTCCAGATACCAGAAAAGATCCTCGTTTCGCCTGCATCCCTGCGGCGCTGACGGAACCGGGCATTCGCTTTTATGCGGGAGGGCCTCTAATTACCCAGGATGGCTTTAATCTTGGGACTCTCTGTATTCTGGACACCAAGCCGCACGACGATTTTAGTGCCGAACAGCGCTCCACTCTGGCTGACTTAGCGGCGATGGTGGTTGACCAATTAGAACTACGCCTAGCTTCTCGCCAAATTATCCAGTTCAATGCTGCCCTCCATGAGGTAACTGAGGGAGTCTCAGCAGCGATAGGAAAGACGTTTTTCTCCTCGCTGGTACAACACCTGACTAAAGCTTTGGGTGTTGATAGCGCCTTCATTGGTCAGCTAGTTGATAACGACAGCGAAACCGTCACAACTATTGCCCTCTGCGTGGAGGGGCAGATAGTAGATAACATTGATTATTCGCTTGGCGATACACCTTGTAGTGATGTGATCGAGCAGCGTAAGATATGTTGCTATCCCCGTGAAGTTAAATCCCAATTTCCACAAGCTAACCTGCTTAGAGAAATGTCTATTGAGAGCTACATTGCTGTGCCGTTGTTTGACTCTACAGGAATGCCGCTAGGATTGCTAGGGGTGATGGATAAAAAACCTTTAGAGAATATCCAACTAGCAGAATCGCTGCTTACCATCTTTGCTACCCGCGTGACAACAGAACTGGAACGCCTGCAACTTGAAGCAGAACGCGCCCAACTACTAGCACAGGAACAAGCTGCAAGGGCAGAGGCAGAACTACAGCGCACTTACCTCCACTCATTACTCATGGAGGCTCCAGCATCCATAGCTATCGTTAATGGGACTAAGGGTTCTGAACTTGTTTTTGAGTTCGCCAACCCACTTTACTATCAACTTGTGGGTAAACAAGAACTGATCGGTAAATCACTTGGCGAATTGTTTCCAGAGCTTGAAAGCCAGGTAATTTATGAAATATTGGATGGCGTGATTGCTACTGGTATACCATTTGTAGGACAAGAGTTTCCCATCAGGTGGGATAGGCGCGGTAACGGAAAGACTGACGAGGGTTTCTTCAACTTTGTTTACCAGGCTAAGTACGGTGTGGATGGCAAAATTGAAGGCGTGCTGGTCTTTGCATTTGAGGTGACTGACCTAGTATTGTCACGCCAACAAGCTGAGTTACTGGCTGAAGACTTGCGCCTTCAACAAAAAGCTTTAAGCGAAAGTGAGGAGCGGTATCGCGCTCTGGTAATTGCTACTTCGCAAGCAGTCTGGACAACAAATGCTGAAGGACTGATTATTGACGATCAACCATCTTGGCGAAGTTTGACAGGACAAAGTGCGTCAGAAGTTAAAGGATGGGGCTGGCTAAACGCGATTCATCCAGAGGATAGAGACTGCACTGCAAAATGCTGGACTGATGCAGTTGAAACGAAAAGTATCTATGAGATTGAGCATCGGTTGCAGACAGCAGATGGAAGTTACCGCTATTTCTTTGCTCGTGGCGTACCAGTTGTTGCCGAAGATGGCAGTATTCGAGAGTGGGTAGGCGCTCACACGGATATCACTTTTGCTAAACAGATTGAGTCGGAACGCGCTCAAATTTTGGCTAGAGAGCAAGCTGCACGCGCCCAAGCGGAATCAGCAAATCGCATCAAAGATGAATTTCTGGCAGTCCTGTCTCACGAATTGCGATCGCCTCTCAATCCCATTCTCGGTTGGGCAAAGCTCCTGCGAACCCGTCAGTTTGACAAAGTGAAGACTGACAAAGCTTTAGAAACGATCGAGCGCAATGCCATGTTGCAGACTAGGCTAATTGAAGATTTACTCGACATCTCCCGCATCATGCAGGGCAAAATTAGCTTAAATGTCTGCCCAGTTAACTTAACATTCCCAATTGAATCAGCGATCGAAACTGTACGTTTGGCGGCTGAAGCTAAATCAATCGATTTGAGATTTTCGATTTGGGATTTTGGATTGGAGGATGCACCTGAAAACTCAGTATCTATAGAATCCGATCGATTTTCCTCTAATCCAAAATCCCAAATACCAAATCCAAAATTCCTCGTTTCAGGCGATGCGAGCCGCTTACAACAGATAGTGTGGAATCTGGTGGGCAACGCGATTAAGTTTACTCCTCCCGGCGGATGCGTTGAAGTGGAACTTTCATTAGTTGAGAGTGGAGAATTCTTAACTCAAAAATCTTATGCTCAGATTCAAGTAAGAGACACAGGCAAAGGGATTAATCCAGAATTTCTCCCTCACGTCTTTGAGTATTTCCGTCAAGCAGATGGCGCAATCAATAGAAGGCATGGCGGACTGGGATTGGGTTTAGCGATCGCACGACATCTGGTAGAAATGCACGGCGGCACTATCTATGTAGAAAGCGAGGGTGAGGGAAAAGGCGCAACTTTTACCGTGCAACTGCCGCTGATGAAGGCGCAGGCGCAGACGGGTGAACCAAGTAAGCCGTGTGAAAATGCTCTACAACTCAATGGCGTGCGGATACTTGTAGTCGATGATGAGCCTGATACCCTCGAACTTCACGTTTTCATGCTCCAACAGTATGGGGCCCAAACGATCGGAGCCTCATCAGCAGCAGAGGCATTTCAACTCATCAAACGGCTGAATCCAGATGTGCTGGTAAGTGACTTAGGGATGCCAAATGAAGATGGCTACAGTCTCATTCGTCGAGTCAGAGCCTTAGAGTCCTCACAAGGGAGAGCCATTCCTGCCATTGCCGTGACGGCATATGCTAGGGCAGAAGACAGCACAAAGGCTCTGGCAGCAGGGTTTGCGAGGCATATTTCTAAGCCAGTCGAGCCTGTTGAATTGGTTGAGGCGATCGCCAATCTCCTCCGAAATTAAAGTCGGGACAGCCTTGCTCTCCAAAGCTGCACGACTTATAAGGCAAGCTTATAATCAGATTTAGGCAGAGCCAGAAGCTGATAACCTGATATCATGCCAAATGGGCGATACTCTCAATAAAAATCGCAGAAACTTATGGGAAAAATATGGGAGCTTGACTATTATTCAAGGCCCATTCTGGACGATAACAAGAAAAAATTATGGGAAGTGCTGATCTGCGAAAGCCCCCAAGACGTGCGCGACTCGCCTGAGTCCACGTTCCGGTATGCTAAGTTTTGTTCCAATCAGCAGGTAAATTCTGTTTGGTTGCGGACGGCTTTGGAGGAAGCGATCGCTCAATTTGGGCAAACCCCCCAAAAAATCCGCTTCTTCCGCGTCCAGATGAGTAATATGATTACCAAAGCCTGCGAGGATTTGGGTATCCCAGCTTACCCCAGCCGTCGCACATTTAACCTCAACGGGTGGCTCAAAGAACGGATGGAGGAGGTATATCCACACTATCCCGGCTTTGTGCCCGTTGGCCCCAATCCCTCTGTGCTAATAGAAAGTCAGCCACCCCAACCCCTACCCGATGCTTTGATCGGACAGCAATGGGCGTTTGTTACCTTGGAGGCATCGGCATTTGAGGAAATGCCGGAATGGGACATTAGCTTTAAAGAAGCTTTTCCTTTACAGGCGCGGGGAGTGACTCCCGATTCCCGCATTCCAGGTTTGATAATTTTCTCATCCAGAGCGGTACCTTTAGCTGCGTGGATATCCGGTTTGGAACTAGCTTGTCTCAAATTCGATCTGATTCCCCAGGCGAGATTGCTATTAGAAACAGGTGTTAGCGATCGCTGGATTCTGGCTAATATCAAAGATGCAGCCACCATTGCCGAAGCCAAAGGATTTGAAGAAGCCAAGCAAAAAGCCCAAAGCGTGCATTTTCTAGCTGTTCAGTCCGATCCTCAAGTAGAATCATTTGCCGGATTCTGGCTGTTGCAAGATGATATCGCTTGACAAAAAATTCGCCAGCCTGCGTTGCGCGACCTCCGCAAATCGCTTACATCCCCAGCCTGAAAAGGACGGGGCTGTAGCTCGTTTTTTGGTAACTTTAGATTTGAGAAGAAGAAATTTAATTTTCAATTTTTCAGTCTAAATCAAAAATCGCGTTATGGGTTATGACGATTTCCAACCAGAGGCACTAGCAGAACAGCTCCTCGAACTAGCAGCCAGATCGGGGGCTCAAGCAGCTGAAGTTTATCAGTCGCGGTCGCTCTCCAAACCAGTATTTTTTGAAGCAAATCGACTAAAGCAACTGGAAAGCGCCCAAGCTGAAGGGACAGCACTGCGACTGTGGAAAAATGGTTGTCCGGGATTGGCAGTCGCCTACGGGCCAGTGGAACCGAAAGCTTTAGTGGAAAGTGCGATCGCGCTTTCTCACCTCAACGAACCAGAACCAGTAGAACTGGTCGGGGCCACAAAAGCAATATATCCCGATGTAGGACAAGCCGTAACAGTAGAACAACTGGTAGTTTGGGGAAAAGAAGCGATCGCCCTAATTCGAGACGCCTACCCAGAAGTCCTGGTAAGCGCCGAATGGGAATGCGAAATTGAAACTACGCGCCTAGTCAATTCCCAAGGACTCGATTGTGACCACACCGATACTACCCTCAGCTGCTATCTAGGCGCAGAATGGGTGCGAGGCGATGATTTTTTGAGTGTTGCTGACGGTCAAACCCAGCGCGACAGCCTCGACCCAGTAGCACTGGCGCAACAAATTTTACAGCGGTTGAATTGGTGTAAAGAAAACGTTTCACCTTCCGTCGGTCGGGTGCCGGTATTATTCACCGCCAAAGCCGCCGATATGCTATGGGGCACCGTTCAAGCTGCTTTGAACGGCAAAATGGTCATAGAAGGCGCTTCTCCTTGGAGCGAGCGCCACAGCTGCAAGGTAATTTCCGAAGCCCTGACTCTCGAACAACGGCCCGATCGTGGCCCATTTAGCTGTCCCTTCGATGATGAAGGCACTCCCACCCGACCCCTGACTTTTATCAAAAACGGCATCTTGCAGCTTTTTTACACCGACACCACCACTGGTCGGCGTTTAGGATCGGGCACTACCGGCAACGGATTTCGTCCCGGATTGGGCAGCTATCCCACCCCAGGTTTATTTAACTTGCTGATTCAACCCGGTAGTGGGTCAATGCTTGACTTAATCGCTCAAATGGATGATGGATTGGTGGTCGATCAAATGCTGGGTGGCAGTGCCGGGATTTCTGGGGAATTTTCCATCAATATCGATCTGGGCTACCGGGTAAGTGGCGGTCAAATAGTCGGCAGAGTGAAAGATACTATGGCCGCCGGTAACGTTTACACAGCCCTCAAGCAAGTCATTGCACTGGGAGGTGATGCCGAGTGGAATGGCAATTGCTACACACCTTCCTTGATCGTAGAAGGTTTATCAGTTACAGGAAGGCACTAAACCGACATCTAATCCCAACATCGGTAACCAACCACCCATAAATCGGCAACTGCTTATGTAAAGTTTTCATAAAGTTTAAAGGAAGGCCCTATGGGCAAAATCTCCCTAAACCCTTCTTAGAAGGGGATTTTTATCTCAATTTAATTTTAAAGTTTTGATAAAGTTGTGGCTCAGTACAGAGTGACACCGATCCCCAAACACAAAACTTCGTGCTAGTCTGTTGCAGTTACGAATTCAGAAGTGTACACGGAACGAGTACGAGTTTATAGGGTGGAATTCTACCGTCGAGCAGAGGAGAATTTTAGATTTAATTTCAAAAAATAAATCTAAAATCTTGTTTTTCTCCCCTAGCCCTGAGCCGCCTAGTCCCTAGCCCCTAGCCCCTTCCTCTATGAATCTAAAACTTTGGAGTGGCCTTATTGCCGCGTTACTTACAACTGCATTTAGTACCGCATCATCCAGTCATGCAGAGGCTACCAAGCCAGTTGAGCGACAAACTGAAGCCAACTATTTAACGCATAAAGCTTTACCTTCTCTTGTGGCGATCGCTAAGCCAGTCGATCCAGTCACGATGGGGACAGAGTATAAGCTTAACAGTAAGACAGATCCCCAGGAAAATAAGGCTAACTTACCTACATTTCAAACAAATCGATCGGGTGAAACCAGATCTGGGCTAACGCCAAGTCCCGGCGGCGCAGATACTATCGCCCAGGTTAAACCCCACGAATTCGCAGGTCGTCAGGCTGCAACGCTTTACTTGCGGGATATCCCCGTCCTTACCTTTCTTAGTTCAACCTCAGCTAGCCAGATCGCGATCGATCCGGTTTGGCGTGCAACGGCGGTGGCTACAAGGCTAAATCAGTTTAATCGCGACAATATAGATGCTAATGCCATTACAGTTGCCTGGAATGGAACTCGCGATGCTTCTACAACTCTACCGTCTTCCACAACAAGACTTAACAGACAACAACAGTTTCAGTCTGCAATTCCCTCTAGTCGCCATACATCCCAAGCAAGAGAAACGGGCGTAAGCTACATCATCAAAATAGGTGGTGAAAACCTAGTCGATATCAATGCAGACACCATCCTTCCAGACAGTACCAACAACCTTGCTGAAGATGCCCTCCAAGTAACCAATCGACTCCGCCGACTCATGGGCAACGCTCCACCCTTGAGGTATATTGCCGGTATACCTGCGCCAAAGCCAGTACAAGTTACTTTAAGGGCGATTCCAGTGGTATCAAGCTTTAAAGGATTGGCTTCCTGGTATGGCCCAGGCTTTCATGGCAATCGCAGCGCTAACGGTGAGATTTTCAACCAAAATGCTCTAACTGCTGCCCATCGTACTTTACCTTTTGGAACCCAAGTACGGGTAACGAACCTTAATAACGGTCTTTCTGTGGTGGTACGCATTAACGACCGTGGGCCTTATTCTGGGAGACGGATTATCGATCTTTCAGCAGCAGCAGCTCGGACTCTGGGAATGATGCAAACTGGGGTGGCGACAGTAAGTTTAGAAGTTCTCGGCAAACCGCAAACCGTAGCGATCGATGAAAATTAAGGGGGAAATTTCAGATTTCAGATTTAAGATTTTAAATTTCAGATTTAAAACAAATTTGAAATCTAAAATCTCAAATCTTAAATTACCCCATGACTAACAACTAATTAACAAAAGTGCTAGTTTTTACTACCGTTGCTGCGCTGCGCTGTTATTTGCGTATAGGGCAGCTTGGAGGAGATCGGATAGAGCGAGGGGTCGGCTTGGTTCCTACGATGGGAGCTTTGCACGCTGGTCATCTGACGCTGATCGAACGTGCTAGACAACAAAATGCTGTTGTCATTGTCAGCATTTTTGTTAATCCGTTGCAATTTGGACCAACTGAAGATTTTCAAAAGTATCCCCGCCAATTAGAACCGGATCGGCAACTCTGTGAAGAAGCTGGGGTAGATGCCATTTTTGTCCCCACTGCTGAAGAGATGGGATTGGGGAAGAAAGAAAAGTCAAAAGTCAAAAGTCAAAAGTCAAAAGAAAGAAAATTCTCCCTCTTAAGAGTTCCTAGTCAACAGTCCCCAGTCCCCACTCAGGTTGTTCCTCCTGAGTCGATGACATCTGTTTTGTGCGGTCGCTCTCGGATCGGCCACTTTCAAGGAGTTGCGACAATTGTGACGAAACTCTTGAACCTGGTACAGCCGACTAGGGCTTATTTTGGTCAGAAGGACGCTCAGCAATTAGCTATCATCCGGCGTCTGGTGGCAGATCTAAATTTATCTGTGGAAATTGTCGCCTGTCCGACGGTGCGCGAGTCTTCTGGACTGGCGCTCAGTTCTCGCAATCGGTATCTGACGGAGCGGGAGAAGGAGGAAGCGTCAGTTTTGTATCGCAGCTTACGGCAAGCGGAACGGGCGTTTTTGACGGGTGAGCGATCGAGTGACGAATTAATTGCTGTCACTAAGCTAGAATTGGCAAGGGTTCCGGCTATTGAGCCTGAGTATGTTGAGTTGGTAGACCCTACTACCCTGATTCCTTTAGACAAAATTGAGGAGGTCGGACTTTTGGCGATCGCAGCGAGGTTGGGTTCTACCCGCCTCATAGATAATATTCTTCTCAGAAACCGTCAGCCTATTGTGGCAATTGATGGCCCAGCGGGAGCGGGAAAATCTACCGTAGCTCGTCAGGTAGCCCAAGCTTTGGGGCTGCTATATCTGGATACGGGAGCGATGTATCGATCTGTAACTTGGCTGGTTCTGCAATCTGATATTCCAATTGAGGATGAACCGTCGATCGCAGAAATGGTGTGCAAGTGTGAAATTGAACTGCGGATGAGCGATGAGCCTCAAGCTCCTGTCCGCGTCTTTCTTAACAGCCAGGAGGTCACGCAAGCGATTCGCAGTCTGGAAGTAACATCCCACGTTTCTGCGATCGCAGCTCAGCCTGCTGTCCGCCGCCAGCTAGTCAAACAGCAGCAGTTGTGGGGTGAAAAAGGCGGTATTGTTGTGGAAGGCCGGGACATTGGCACTCATGTCTTCCCGGATGCAGAACTCAAAATCTTTTTGACTGCTTCAGTGCAAGAGCGAGCTAAAAGGCGTCAGCAGGAACTCAAAAGTCAAGGTGAGGCAGACTTGAGTTTGGAGCAGATGGAGCAAAACCTTGTTTTACGCGACTGGAAGGATAGCAACCGGGATGTAGCGCCTTTGCAAAAAGCACCCGATTCTATTGAGATCCTGACTGATGGTCTGAGCGTAGCTGAGGTTACGGCTCGGATTGTCAGTCTTTACCGGGAAAAGGTGGATGGTCATTAGTCATTAGTCATTGGTCATTGGTTATTAGTCATTAGTCAGTTGTTTAGTCGATGAACAATAAAAAATAAACAATAAACAATGAACAATGGCTCTCCCGTAATTGAAGTGATCGTAAAATATTATGAATTACGGCGATAGCTTGTAGCGTAAAGGTTGTAGGTTGAGTTGAGGAACGAAACCCAACTTATTACTCTAAGTTGTTGGGTTGCGCTTCGCTCAACCAAACCGACAAATAGATTAGCTAAAGTTATCACCCTAAGTATGCTAGAGCCCTGACAGCTGACAACTTGGTGGAGTGAAAAAAGAGGTAATTTGACTAAATTTAACTCAATAAGTTTAAAGCTTTTAGTATTCATTTCGTGCTGCCGCACATTCAACTAGAGGATAAAGTTGCACTTCCTCTGGATTTGTATGCTTACCAAAATATTGAGAAAACA
Organism: Oscillatoriales cyanobacterium PMM_0008; assembly: GCA_949128025.1. Lineage (GTDB taxonomy): Bacteria > Cyanobacteriota > Cyanobacteriia > Cyanobacteriales > Aerosakkonemataceae > Argonema. The sequence goes on from CASBRD010000071.1 coordinate 57,186, forward strand.
TATACCAAACAAGGTCAAGAAATCTCACAAGCAGAACCAGAGACCAAAACTTTTGTACGTACCACTCAGTTTCAGGGAAAAATCGGAAATGAAACGGTGAAATTTCAGATTTTAGGTTGAAAATCTAAAATCTGAAATTCTTCTGTTTACTGAACCGAACTGAGAACTTTTTCTTGAGCAACTTCCGGATTAGCCTCCAAAGAGTCAGCCTCTGAAGGAGGCACAACTTGCCAGAATTTCGGTAAAAACTCTGCCCAGTTCTCAAGAATAATCTTAGCTTTTTGGCTGCTGGTGCGATCGCTATGAGCTTCTATTAGCCCTTTCAATTGCTGTTCTCCAGCAGCAGTCACTACCCGTTGCAGCTTGACAATTTCTGGATTGACATAAAGCGGGAAGCTGCCATCTTCGTCTAGGTAGTAGGCTAAACCGCCAGTCATGCCAGCGCCGACATTCCGGCCTACTTTGCCCAATACTACGATAACGCCGCCGGTCATGTATTCGCAGCAATGGTCGCCTGCGCCTTCTATTACTGCTACTCCAGCGGAGTTCCGCACGGCAAAGCGTTCTCCTGCTTGACCGGCGGCAAACAAGGTGCCGCCGGTTGCGCCGTATAGGCAGGTATTGCCAACGATGACGTTCTGTGCTGGGTCGTAGGTAGC
>CASBRD010000072.1 GCA_949128025.1 Oscillatoriales cyanobacterium PMM_0008
AGTAAGGGCGAAGCATTCCGGCAAATAACTTATTGGTTATATGCAGAGGTTAATTACCGGAATGCTTCGCCCCTACACCCCTACTTAAAATGTACTCCATTACAGCGGGAACTGCTATAAGTGTATTAAGCGATCGCATTTTGGGGAAAGATGGGAGTGCGATCGCATTCTGGGTAAAAGAAGGCGCGAATCTTCCTGCTGTTATATTACAGAAACTGCTTACCAAGATTGCGTTACGTTAAACTACTCCCAATCCAAGCAATTTGATAACCAACGCTGATACGTTATTGAACTCTTCTACAAATTTAGCGGCTACTGGTAATACAGAAAACATTGTTTTAAGGGCAGAATTTGCGTCTTGAGCCTGTTTCTTTTTTTCTCCTAGATCGGGATTGTTAACAGCATCTTCAATTAGTTTTACTTGCTCTAAAACCTTCTCTTTTTGGTCTTTAGTCAAGTTTGACTCTGCATCAATACTCGCTTTAAGTTTGGAAATCGAATCTTCGATTTCAGCCTTATCCTCTTTTGGTAATGCAGATTCTTGTTTAGTGTATGTGTTAGTAGTTTTATTGGCATCTCCGCCTATGAAATTCCCTTCAACGTTTCCTCCGATACTGTTTTTGGTTGATTTGTTGCCCATAAAATCCTCCTATTTTGCTTTTTTTCTATTCTAGTTCTTTAACGATAACTTAAACCGCTATCAGAAGCATCTCCTCCAATGTAATTACCAGTAACGTTTCCTCCAACTATATTCACTACGTAACCACCCAATTTATTATTTTCCATATAGTTACATAAGTCGTCAACTACAACTTTTAAACCACGCACATCCGTAGTCACAAATACTTTCATGTGTCCTGAATTTAGATATAGTCCTAGCCCATACCGTTGTGGTTGAGTAAAGTTGGATATAACTCCAGCAATCGCTCCTAAAATAATTAATAACCCGAACACGCTAATATTAGGAAGATTGGCGATGAACAATCCTATGATAAACAAAATTAAAAGCGATGTTAGTGGTATTTTAATTGTATCCACTTTTGCTATACCAAAACCAGTGACGTTATGAAATTGAAAAACGTTAGAACCAAACTGAACTGTCTTTGCTGTGAGCCGTATTGTCCCACCTTCCAGAATTTCAGTATATTTATCACCGGGCAAGAGTTGTTTATTTTCAGCCATTGTTACTCCGTTTAATTTTTATTAAGTTCCTTAAAAACTATTTGCAAAGGTTAGGTTTCATTAGTATTCGCGACCCAATAAACATAGTAGGTAGAACCGGATGGCGTTTTAACTTCACCAATTTTATTTTAGCCATAAAAACTTCCTTAATTTTTGGAGTATTTAACTAAATCTCAGTATTAACTAAGCTCTAATTTTAGACAAGTCAGAAATGTCGGTGATTTTCTAACCGGAAAATGTCAGAATTGTAAGAAATGTCGTAAATGTCGGATATAATAGGGCAAACTATAGCCCATTGCTGACATGATGGACATTAAAGAAATCTTAAAATTGACAGACGAGCTAGTTTTAGCCCAAACAGGGGAACACCTAGATTATCTGCAAGAAGCTATACTGCGAGGTACTTTACAAGATCAGAAATACGCGGAAATTGCCGCAGCAACTCACTCTAGTGAAGGTTATGTCAGAGATGTCGGTTCAAAATTATGGAAAATGTTATCAAAGGAATTGGGAGAAGAGATTACTAAAGCAAATTTTCGATCGATAATTGAAAAGGTAGAATTTAACAATTTTTCATCAGCCACCGTTAAAGGTAATGTAACAGTTAATAACGTCAACATCTGTCCCCAAACTCCCCAATCTCCACAAGACACACCACAACCCCAACAAACCCCAACCCGATCGCACATCGACTTAGGCGACGCACCCGAAATCTTCAGCTTCTACGATCGCACCCACGAACTCGCCACCCTCGAAACCTGGATAGTGCGCGATCGCGATCGCCTCATCGCACTCCTGGGAATCAGCGGAATTGGCAAAACTACCCTCGCACTGCAACTCATAGAACAAATCAAAACCCATTTTGATTACGTCATCTATCGCAGTCTCCGCTTTTCCCCAACCCCAGATGCAACCCTCACCAACTTGCTGCAAATCTTCTCCCAGCAAGCAGAGATCCCCCACGCGATCGAAACGCAACTTTCCCAACTCATCAACTACCTACGCAAATATCGCTGTTTGATTGTCTTCGATGACGTACAAATGCTTTTCAGCAGCGGACAACTCGCAGGTCAATATAAATCTGGATATGAAGATTATCACTTATTTTTCAAACAAATAGCAGAACTTTGTCATCAGAGTAGCTTACTATTAATTAGTTGGGAAAAACCCAGAGAAGTCGCCAAACTAGAAAGACTAAATAACTATGTGCATTCCTTAGTATTAGGGAGTTTAGGCGTAGCAGCTAAAGAAATTCTCAAACAGCATAATTTATCAGATGAAGACAGTTGGGAAACTTTGATTAATTCCTATCAAGGAAATCCTCTGTGGTTAGAGTTTACTGCCACCATGATTCAAGAATTATTTGGAGGTAATGTTTCTGACTTTTTACAATGTGACGCGCCAATCTTATGCGAATCTTTGCAAGCACAGTTAGACCAACAATTTCAGCGTCTAACCCAGCCGGAACAAGCAGTAATGATTCAGCTTGCTAATGAAACAGAACCCGTTACTTTGCCGCAAATTTCCAAGACAGTACAGTTATCTACCTCAGATTTATTGAATGCCATGCAATCGCTAGGGAGGCGACTGTTATTGGAGGCAAAAGAGCAGGGTAAGACAACCTTTTTTACTTTAAATACTGTGTTGAAACAGTATGTTAAAAATCGATATTTTCAGTAAATTCAGCAATGCCCACCCCTTTTAAACGCAGAGGTACGCAGAGAAAGAAAAAACTTTGCGTTACTTTGCGTTTACCTTTGCGTCCTTTGCGTTAACATAAAGATTGAAAAAAGTCTATGACGGCAAATGCCCAAAAAAGTTATAGAATTGAGACAGATGTTGCAGAAAGCAGGTTTTACGCTCTTGCCCAAACGTGGAAAAGGCAGTCATTCCTACTGGATTCACCCACTTCTGCCAAATCCTGTAGTCCTCTCTGGCAAAGATGGCAAGGATGCAAAGCCTTACCAGGAACAAGATGTAATAACAGCACTAGAAGAACTGGAGCAGTTAGAGCAAGGGGATGAATAATGAAATATAGCATTTTGATTCAGTGGTCTGAGAACGATCGAGCGTATGTTGCTAGTTTGCCCGAATGGGGGAAATACGCTCGGACACACGGTGAAACTTATGAAGAAGCACTTGAGAACGCCAAGGAAGTTTTAGAAGATTTGTTGTATGGCTATGAGCAAAAGGGTAAGCCCCTACCAGAGCCAGAGACACTACAGGTAGCCTAAACTTGTAGTGACTAACAGTAGGGGTGAGGAAGTTTGAAAACTTACCTCACACCTTGGCGTTAAACTTTAGCCTATGTCATTCAGTTCGCCTTCCTAAATGATTATTCCCATTGTGACGAATGTATTCTTAATTAAATGTTTCCGCTCCTGTAGGTTCTTGGTGGACAAGACCTCGCTTTTGAAGGCGATAATTCGCTACAACGGGGTAAACAACACCGCGTATCCGATTGATGGCACCTACTGGACGATGAACTGCTAAGCCGTTCCAAGGAGAAAATCGCAGGTTTTCGTTGAAATCGGATTGTTTTTCATAATCAATAATCTGATGCTTGACGGTGAGACGACCTACTCTCAAGAAGGGTGATTCCTGTTCTTTCCAGACATTGATGCCATCGTCGATCGGCATTTTTAGGTTGGTTTGGAACTGGATGCCAAAATCCCAACAGTATTGAGCGTCAGGTTTCGCAAGAGATTGAATTAGGTCATCCCGGTAGTAATTGTCTGGTTGATTGGGATCTAAACCCAAGGCTTTAGCGCGATCGGCAAAGGGAAATTTAGGAATTCCCGGTCGAGATTGTTCTGGAATTATCTCGTGCGGTGGTTCGCATGAAACCGGAGTAAACCCATACTTAATTACAGCAGGATATTCGACAGGAACTAGACCAGGCTGGGAGGGATCGAAATCGGGATTGAGACCCAAAGCAGAGGGTGAACCGCTCCAATATTTTGCTGTTAGCAAACTCTTCGGAGTCCGGCTACCCGTAAGCGTTGACACCGCTAGAAAGTGTCTGGGATGTCGCATTAGCCACTTTTTCAATGTCTCTGGTGATTCAACCAGAGCAGAAAAAAAGCCGTAGTAGTCTTTGATGGTTTGGCTCACAAATATCTCTGAATTGTGAACAATGATGTCTTGGGTTTTTGACTCGTGGCTTTGCGCGAGTCTTTCCCCTTCCACCCCCATGACTTTCACTGAGATTGAGCGCGAATCTTTGGCGTAATCATTGTATACTTTGGTAGCCCCGTTAGCAAATCGCAACCAAACAGGATATTCTTTGGGTTTTGCTAGCAAACCTTGCTTAAGGGAAATAGCATTGAGTCGCGAAGAACTTAACGAAGCGCGTTTGCCCAATTCCCGTTTAATCGCTTCCTCATCAAAGTCAAAAATTTCCAGAGTTCCTTTAACGCAGGCATGAGTTTTGGCGTGAGTATCTCGCAGCGCCCGCTCCTTATTGCCGTAAAGATTATCCATCCGAAGCTTGGCCTGCTCAACCAAAAGATCGTAGTATTTGCGTTCGTCCTGTTCGGGATATTCCGTAAATAACTTCTTGCTCATAAATAACCTTTAAAAGCTGATTATGGCGATAATGGTTTGCATTTTCCCGTTCTAATTTACCAGATTTTTAACGGGATGTCGGGCGAACTCAGGTGTAACTTGTTCGTGGTTCATTGCCTAATCCTATAAACCACGAACAACTCACCACTGCGACTGTCGGCTATTATTGAACTGGAGTTCTACATTTGAAACAAGGGCGTACACTTTACAATTTGTAACCCCACTCCCCTCGTGTTCTGTCAGCTCATTAAGCTGGTTGCCAACCCTCATTATAAAAAGAAACTCTGTACTCTTTACCGGGAGGAACATTACGATTCAGCACCTGGGAGAGGGTCTTGGTATTCATAATTTCTTCCCAACCAACTGGTGAAAAAGTTTCAGGATTGAAGATGTTTTCGGCCAGCAGAGGATTGGTGAAAGCTTGAGAAAAGGCATCAATTCCGATCAGTCGTCCGACTAAAGGAGGTAAAGCTGAATTTTGCCGCAAATCTTCTGCGTAGAGTCCTACATACAACTCAATGTTGTCTACGTGACCGTACAATCGTTTCAATTCTTTTTGGACATCTTCATCGCCACTAATTTGATCGAAATCGGTCACCCGTGGATACTTACACAGTTCGCGGTAATCGTTGTATGTTCTTAATTTGGCCGCCCGACCTACACGAATACTGGCTGTCTCGGTGGGAATGAGGAACTCAGGCGTATTGAATAAACTCAATTGCGCTGCTGGTTGGGAACAAGTTTCTTCAAATATAGCTCCCAACCCCTTGTTGATAATCATATCATTGTTCCACATCGTTTCGGGCATAGACATTTCTTTCCCGTCATGAATTAGCTTATCGGGCAGCATACTATGCCAACGATAAACTAAAGTAAATTCTACCGACATCCAATTGGTGCGATACCATTTTTCATCAATAAATGCTGGGGGATCGGTGAAGAATTGGAAGTGATAGGGAGTAATGTGGTTGATATAATCCTCAAGCACAATTTTCAGGAACTCCGCCATCACGATATTTCTGGCGGTTTGGAAAAGACGTTCATCATCCCAAGTTGGATAATTATTTGCCAAGAGTTCGCACACGCGATTATGTTCTCTTAAGCTAAGAACATTCAGCATCACGTAGCCAATTTGCACATTGACACGCTCTAACTCTATCCCCATTACAAATAATTTTTGTTTCTTTTCATAGGGGATTCTATCCGCTTTTTTCTCGTCGTATTCACCGACTATTTGATGGGGAATTCCTTTGAATTCTTCCTTAGGTTGTCCGTTCTCATCATAGTAAAAAGGAGGATATTCTTCCCCATTGAGAATTTGGCTTTTTAGCTTGCCTCCTTGATGAGACCTGATCAGGTGAGTAATATTTGCGTTCAACCCATAGACGTTACACAGATCGATTTGGTGGTTGGAACTATTCTTGCGGTGATCCAGTCGATCTGTTCGCAGGAAACTGTCGGTAAACCATTGCACGAAATAGGGGAAAATCAGAGAGGATTTGGCCGAGTATTTGGTCTCTCCTTTTTTCCGATACAAAACCTCCAAATCTTTAATATCTGGAAGATTCTTTTCAAACTTCTCAGTGGGTGTTAAATTAACCCCTATGTAGTTTTTATCCGTTAAGGGCTTCCAATCAGTAGGCGGTAGTTGGAGTCCCGAATAAGTGCGATCGTTTAATGACTCCCAAGATGTATAGGGAGACATAGTGCTAAACGGATAGGGCCGAGTGGGAATTTTTAAGACGGCATTGTTAATGAGAGTTGAGTTGACTTTTTTGCTAAGCCCCTCGTTGCTTTGAATGAAGTGCCAAAGCGGCTTAAAGCTAGTTAAAAGCAAAGTCTCGATCTTGTTTTTAAATCCGTCTCTTGATGTGTCTCTTTTTGAAGACATAATTCTTTCCCCTTTTGGTTCTTGTAGATTCGATCGATTGCCCAATCCTCAATTCCGAGAGCTTGATGAAGTCTTGTCTGTCCTCTTCAATTTGAATTAAGTTTGGATAAAAGCTTTTCTAGATTCTTGGGGCGGTAGTCCTTTCGGCTTTGCAAACGCTTGATCGTGCTTTCATGAAGCTCCTCAATGGCATCGCCCACCTCGCGGAACTTGATTCCTGCCAATTTGAAGAAACCAGGATCGTTTTTAAAATCAATCTCATAGTTGGGATTGATACCTGTGGGAATGACACTAGGATCGAATTCTAGCCCCAATCCAAGGTTACGGGTTGAATCCAACATCCACTGTAAGGCGGCATCTGATAAACCGCTGTGTTCTTTCGTTCCACCGCCGACGCAGCCATGCTCGCCTGGAAACCAAACTTGAATAACCCGCTGGTTCTCAGCATCAGGATTTTTCTTCATAGGGGTAACATCAAAGATTTCGCGAACTTCGTCGATCGCAACGGCGTGTAACGCATTCTTAATCGACTTATTTAAAGTGGTGTCGTGGAATCTGTACCTCTTATTGAGATGTTCGTGCAACTTCTGGAAGGCGGGTAGACCAGGAATACCAAGGGCTCCAACGGTGTCGAAACAACCAAGCAAGGTGATAGGGACGCGCTCGCCGTATTGTTCGCGGTAATCGGCTGCTACTTGATCCTTTGGTTTAATGTCTCGGGTACGGTAAAGCTCGTAAGCTTCTGATGCCCTGGTAATATGAGGGCGGTCTAGGAGACCGGAGCAATAGATCATCCCTGTTAGACTCCTGACTGTGTAAGCACCGCGACTGAACCCGAATAGATAGATTTCGTCACCATGCTCATAGTTGAGACAAAGAAAACGATAGGCATCTTGTATATTTTCATCGATTCCCAGTCCAGTGACTCCGCCCAAAAGCTTGTGACTTTCTACTCCAATTCCCTCGTCATAAAACACGATCTGTGGAACCCCGTCACTGGCACTCGATTTCACTGCCTGGGCAATCTTAATCACATTACTTGGGTAATTACTATTTAGTTGTTGCCAAGTTCCATCACAGCAAACGATTAGACGTTTCATTTTGACATTCTCTCCTTGAATCTGAGATTTTATAGCGCTCGATCATTGATAATGGGTCACTTCCAAGTGCCCATTTCTGGGCTTCGATCGCGTCAAGCGATCGCTCCTAATTTCTTACTCAAAATAGCCATATTGCTGGACATTTTTTAGCTACTTTTGTTGGCAGCAAATTAGTCCAGAAGCAACATTCACTATAATTTACTGCTTTCAGTATGTCAATAGAGATTTAATAAATTTTAATAATTATAATTATGAAATATTAAGTAAGTAGGAAAAGTAGGAAAAAATGAAAATATTAAGTAAATTGGCATAATAAAAAAAATCGAGATGGTTTCATTACATTTATTATGTGAGGTAAATTACTGCTATACAAGGAACCTTCCTTCAGGGTAGCGCCACGGCGTCCGTAGCGGAAGTTGACCAGATAACGAGCTTGACCAGTGGGGCAAAGATCGACTTCGTAGACTTTCTCTGAACTTCCGGCTTGATAGACAAACGTCGTCCGTCTGATTAGTTCCATCAGTCCGGCCTGTTACTATTCTCTTGTAGGTTGTTCTATACTATACAGGTACTAATCCACTTCGTCAGCAAAAGGGGCTAAAAAAGTCAAAAGTCAAAATAAAAAAGGGACAATGGAGAATTTTATTAATAGCTTCGTTAATTAAAAATGAGTAATTAAACATTAACAATGAGCATCAATCTCTTCTCACCAGTACAGCTTGGCCGTTATACTCTGCCAAACCGAATAGTGATGGCTCCGATGAGTCGTTTGCGAGCAATTGGCAATATCCCAAACTCAATAATGGCAACCTACTATGCCCAACGAGCATCGGCAGGACTTATTATTACTGAGTGTACGATGGTTTCTCCCCTCAGTAAAGCATACATAAATTGTCCGGGTATTTACTCGCAAGAACAGGTTGAGGGATGGAAATTAGTTACAGATGCAGTTCATGCTAAGGGAGGACGAATTTTCCTGCAACTTTGGCACAGCGGTCGCGTCACTCATCCGTCGTTATTGAATGGGCAAATGCCGGTAGCACCGAGTGCGATCGCACCTGAGTGGAAACTGGATACTCCACTAGGCAAAGTACCAATTGAAACACCCCGCGCCCTAGAAAATTACGAAATTACCGAAATTGTCGAACAGTTCCGCATCGGTGCAAAAAATGCAATGATAGCCGGATTTGATGGGGTGGAAGTACACGGCGCATTCGGCTTTTTAATCGATCAATTCCTCCAAGATGGTGCCAACAAACGCACCGATGAATACGGTGGATCGATTGAAAACCGCGCCAGATTTTTGCTGGAAGTTGTGGCAGCAGTGACTGGCGTTTGGGGTAGCGATCGCGTTGGTGTCAAACTCACACCCAGCAATACATTCTATGGTATTTATGACTCAAATTCCATAGCAACATTTAGCTATGCAATAAACGCCCTCAATCGCTTTGATTTAGCTTATATCCAAATGGCAGAGCCGAAAGAAACAGATCTAGCAAATCGCGATGTAATTAATCCAGTTACACCGACTTTTCGCCCGATTTATAAAGGCAATATCGTTACTAATAGCGATTATGACAAAGCCAAAGGAGACGCTATATTAGCCTCCGGTCAAGCAGATTTAGTTTCTTTCGCCAGATTGTTCTTAGCCAATCCCGATTTGCCCCAGCGCTGGGCAGCGAACGCAGCTTTAAACAGGCCCGATCCAAAAACATTTTTACCTATCAGCGAAACCGAACTGGAAAAAGGATACACCGACTATCCATTCCTCGAACCGCAATACGTTTGAGGTAAAGGAGAAAACTGATTTGTAACCCACTTAAAGCAGCCCGGAACTTTCCATCTACAAAATAGGTCAATGGTTTGAGTTCAGCGCCAAGCCGAATCATCGAATTGAGATCCAATCATCAGGTGTAACCTATGAAAAAAATACTAATTATTGCCACCAGTTTATTAGTTATTTTAAGTGGCAATCCGGCCAATGCTTGTAGTTGTATTCCAACTAATCCAAGAAGAAGCTACCAACAAGCTAGATCTGTTTTTGCTGGTAGAGTAACTGATATTGTTGTGCGTCGGCGATCGGTTGATGGCCAAAGCAATAGCGAATCCGAAGCCGATCGACTTTTTACAGAAGTTAAGGTTACATTGGAAGTTTCTAAAGTTTGGAAAGGCAGAGTTATGCGACAGAGCGTTATTATGACAGCTAATTCCAGCGCTAGTTGCGGCTATACTTTTGAAAAAGGTAGAGAGTACCTTATTTACGCTTCCGGTCAGCCATCTGAATTGACAACCGGGTTATGCAGCGGAACTAAACCTCTTTCTAGCGCCAGAGCAGATTTAACTGTATTAGGCCAGGGCTCTGCACCAAATCCAGAAAGTTCAAGCATAGAGAGATTGCAGCCAAACCAAGGAATATAAATTGAAGTCAGGAAAACTCAATCCTCATGCCCATTTTCCGTAAATAAATGATGCTGTTGGCAAAGTCGGTGGTGTCGCCCACACCCGCCCTGCACTCAAGTGCAGGGCTAATAGCGAAAGTCCATTAAAATGGACTGTCAGATTAGTATTCAGTCCACTTGAGTGGACTTTCGCTATTAGCCTGGGGTTTGAACCCCAGGCGGGATCGAAGTGAAGTAAGACCCCTTTTTTACCCGACGACTAAAGTCGCGGCTTGCGCGTACAAAGCCCGCCTGCGCGGGCTTCAAGAAAAAGGGGGTAGTTAACCCGGATTTGGTAGAAGGTGCGATCGCCTATTTTTGAAGGTGGCGTAAAAGTGGTTTATTATTTTAATAAATCTCACAATTCCAGATAGATAAATCTACTTCCCTAAAGGAGAAAAACCAATGAGCTATACCGCTATTGTGAGAACTCAGGGCGACCCTTTAAATGTTCGTTCTAGCCCCAACGGTCAGGTCGTTGATACCGTTGCCAATGGTGCGAAGGTAATGGTTACGGGTGGCCCCGTAGCGGCTGGGGGAAAGAATTGGGTACAAATCGGCCCTAATCGTTGGGTCGCTTTAGAATTTCTTACTAAGGAAACTCCAGCTGACAACAACAACGATAATTATCTCTCGATTAAAGGAGCTAAAGTTGTCGCTACTCAGACTAACGAAACTATTGGCGGCGGACTAAAGGTTTACCGCACTCAATTGATTGATGGTACAGGCAAAGTCGTTAATACTGTGCGGTGCGTTTCTGGCAGGGTGGACAAACAAACTCCGTCTGACATAGCAGGGTCTCAAACTCCTATACCCTTTGGTGTTTATACCTTTGACCGTCCCGGCAGTGTGGAGAATGCTTCTGGAGAGTTTGGTGGAGTCTGGTCACCCGTTACACCTACTTTCAAGACAGGTCGCAGCGGACTGGGAGTTCACTACGATCCGTCAGTATTCAAGAACAATTCTCAAACCGGAACTTCAGGCTGTTTTGCAACTCCAACAATTGAAGAAAGAGAGGTAATGACTAACTTTATTCGCACCTACAAACCAACTCATCTAATAATTCAAAAAAACTAAGTAGGTGGGGGTATTTCGGAATTATTATGCGAATGTTCAAACCGAACATTTTGTAGTAGTACAGCTTCATCAGTATGTCGGTCATACCAAGATTTTAATTATGCCGTGCTACTACGACCGCATATTTGACAAGGGAAGAACCGTAGGTGGGCGTAAATAAACTGAACTCCCAGAAACCCGGTTTCTAAGGGCTTGGAGTTTTACGTTTACTCCGTTAGGGCCACAAGATTATGTAGGGGCGAACGCGCATAGCGTGCCGTAGGCATCAGCATTGCGGAATTGAGGTTTCGGTTTTGAGTTAAGATTAATCCCGCAATGCTTCGCCCTCCCACTATACATAGGCGAAATATAATAGCAGATAATGAGTAGACAGACAACGATCGATACAGCGGCTTGCAGTTGGATGAAGTACAGCCCAGAAACCCGGTAACTTCTGCCAATACCTTCGCCAAAAACCTAAAATCCCTAATTTGTAGGTTGGGTTGAGGCACGAAACTAGGGCAAATGTGTTGGGTTTCGCTCCACTCAACCCAACCTACAAAAAAATGGCAAAGGTATTGTTCAAGAAACCCGGTTTCGCGTACCTACTCACCTGAAAAACGCTGTAAAACTAATCCTCCTAGAAAAAGTTCGGGCAGCCTTAGCACAGTTCAATCAATTTGTATAGATGCAGATAGCAAAATTTTTGGAGATTGGCAGAGCTGCGATCGCGATCGCAGCTGCTTTCGCCTTACTGAATATCCCCGTTAAAGCTCAGCTTATCCCAGACAGCACCTTGGGAGCAGAAACTTCTACTCTCATCCCAGAAGGGGGACGAGACTTAATTGAAGGGGGAGCAATTCGAGGCAGCAACCTCTTCCACAGTTTTCTGGAATTCAACATCAACGACGGACAGCAGGTTTATTTCGCTAACCCCAACGGGATCGCCAATATCCTCACTCGCGTGACTGGTAAAAACGCCTCGCGGATCTTGGGGACGTTAGGAATTAACGGTGCTGCCAATCTCTTTTTAGTTAATCCCAATGGGATTATCTTTGGAGAAAATGCGAGACTAGATATTTCCGGTTCTTTTTTTGCCAGCACAGCTAACAGTGTCATTTTTGATAACTACTCCTTCAGCGCTACCAACCCAGAAACGCCACCACTGCTAACTATAAAAGTTCCCCTTGGTTTGCAGTACGGGTCAAATCCAGGCGCAATTCAAGTAACAGGCACTGGTCACAATTTAACCGTAAAAGTTCCCATATTTTCACCATACCAAAGAGATAATAACGATTCCGGATTGCGAGTTCAACGTGGAAATACTCTAGCTTTGGTTGGAGGCGATGTTACCATTTCTGGCGGTACCCTAACCGCTGAGTCGGGACGAATTGAATTAGGCAGCGTTAAAGATGGTTTTGTCGGTATCAATTCTACTGCTTTTGGCTGGAATTTAGACTATTCTGATGTAGAAAACTTTGGTAATATTCGACTGAATTCTGAAGCCTTAGCGGATGTTTCCGGTGCGGGTAGCGGTTCGATCCAGGTGCAAGCGAGCAATTTGGAAATGCGCGATGGTTCGGTACTTTTAATTCAAAACAGAAGTCCTCTACTCTCAGGAAATATTAACGTCAATGCCACGGAATCTGTACAACTAATAAGCACAACTCCAGATGGAGCAATTCGCACTGGCTTACACACCCAAGCTGTTGGGGGAATGGGAGGAGATATTGCGCTTTCAACCAAGCGTTTAGACATATTCGGTGCGGCACAGATTGCAGCTGTTACCTACAGTCCAGCAACAGCAGGCAACATCACCGTTAATGCTGCTGAATCTACAAGAGTTGCTGGCAGTTCACCCATTAATCCCATCCTTCTGAGCGCTATTGTTGGGACAACTTATGCGTCGGGAAATGCGGGAAATATTACTTTATCAACGGGACAGTTAACGGTTGAAGGTGGAGGAACGGTAACATCAGTAACTTTCGGATCTGGGGAGGCAGGTTCCGCAAATGTTCGGGCAAATTCCATAGAAGTAATAGGAATTGAACAGAAAAGTTCTATTCCCAGCAATATCAATGTATCATCGTTTGGAGAAGGTCGAGCAGGCAACTTAACGATCGACACAGGTTCGCTGATAATTCGGGATGGAGCAACTATCGGTGCTGCTACTGCTAGCAATGGGGATGCCGGAAGCGTCACCGTCAATGCTTCTCAGTTTGTAGAAGTTTCAGGAAATTCAAGTAATATTTCATCGTCTTCTAGTATTGCAAGTGAATCCTTACGAAAACTGTTTGGATTGCCTGATGTCCCTTCTGGAGATGCCGGAAACATAACTATTAATACACCCGTTCTTAGGGTACTCGATAATGGTGGGATTAACCTTAGAAGTGATGGCATAGGCAAAGCTGGAAAGCTGGAGGTGAATGCTGACACAATTATTATCAACAACCGAGGCAGTATCGCCGCTACCACAGTATCTAATTCAGGCGCAAATATTCAACTGAATACTAGCAAGCTGCAACTTAATAACGGGCTGATCAATGCTTCTACATCGGGTTCTGGTATGGGAGGAAATATTACTATTCATGCGGCTGAATCTGTGGAAGTAATTGGGGTGGGATTTGACTATCTGCAACAAAATCTAATTGTTCCCGCTTTTAATGGTACGGTGAAGCTAGCTAACTACAATGTCGGTATCGTCAACGCCACCGCCGGGGGTGGGGCGGCAGGCAACATTGTAATCGAAACTCCTAATTTTATTGCGAGCAATGGCGGACTGGTAGCAACTTCCACCTTTGGTTCGGGACAGGGAGGAAATATTACGATTAATACGATCGATACTTTGGAAATAGATAACTCCCTTTTAGGCACTGGCACGTTTACAGATGCGCGATCGGGCGATCTGAATTTAACTGCTGGTCATCTGATTGCCAAAGGGGGCGCACTGGCACTCACTACCTCCTTTTCTTCCGGAAAAGCAGGGAATTTGACTGTAAATGTGTCGGGGGCGATCGATCTGACAGATCCGGCCAATGTAGGTCAACTCCTGGCTACGGGCTTATTTGCTTCTTCTGTGCAAACTGCTTCTGGACAAGGGGGAAACATCACCATTACTACAGGAGATTTGAATATCCGCAATGGAGCAGCTGTTTCTGTTAGCGGACAAGGTTTTGGGAATGCGGGGGATATTAATATCTTTGCCCGTTCTATTTTATTGGATAATGGCTCTATTGTTGCTACCAGCATTTCTGGTCAAGGTGGTAATATTAACCTGCAAATTTCTGATTCCCTGAATTTGCGAAATAACAGTCAAATTTCTACTCGTGCGGGAACGTCTGATAGTGGCGGTGGCGATGGAGGAAATATTAGGATTGACACGGGCACTTTAGTTGCTTTGGAAAATAGCGATATCAATGGCAATGCTTTTCAGGGAAATGGGGGTAATATTGAGATTTCAGCGCAAGGAGTCTTTGTGTCTCCCGATAGTCAAATTACTGCCAGTTCTCTGCTTGGTATTGATGGAACTGTGGAAATTAATACTCCAGAAGTAGACCCCGCTTCTGGGTTAGTGCAATTGCCCAGTACGCCCGAAGACCCCTCCGATCAAATTGTTGCTGGCTGTCCTGCCGATCGCGGCAATCGCTTTTCCATTACGGGACGGGGAGGTTTGCCGGATAGTCCCAACCAAATGCTCAGGAGTCAAGAGTTGTGGCGAGACAGGCGAGATTTATTTGCGTTGTCCGATCGCTCTAGAGAAGTCAGTAGAAGAATCGATCGCGAAAAATTGCCAACTGAAACGGGCAGGGAACAAATTGTGGAGGCGCAAGGTTGGATAATGAGTTCAAATGGCACTATTATACTTACTGCCCAACCGATGTCTGGAAGCGATCGCACTTCTCAGTTGCTCTCTCAACCAAGCCAATGCCAACCATAAAAGCACGTAGGAGATTAAGCACTTTCATTGCCTTAACGTTACTGACACTGTTATTTGTCACAGCAATTCTGCCTGTAATTGCACAAGAGTTAAATGTTATACCAGTAAGTCAGGCTGGAACTGCGATCGCTTTATTAGAAAAAGGGAAAAACGACTATCAGTCTGGTCGTTTTACTGCGGCAGTTCAGGAGTTGCAAATGGCAGCGAAAGAGTTTGAGGCTTTGGCAGATATGGCAAACCAAGCTCAAAGTTTACACTATTTGTCTTGGGCTTATGAAGGTTTGGGAGATTATGCAGAGGCGTCACAGGCGATCGCGCAAAGCATAACTCTCTTAAAAAGGCTACCTAACCTGAAGATTTTAGCTCAAGCTTTCGATACTCAAGCAAGTTTGCAATTGGCGCAAGGAAAAGCCCAAGCTGCCCTGGTAAGCTGGTCAATGGCAGAAAAGCTTTATTTTCAAACAAAAGATGAAACAGGGGTGCTAGGCAGTAAAATTAATCAGGCTCAGGCATTGGAAGAGGAGGGGCAATACCGTCGCTCCTGCAATATATTATTACAAGCGCTTGAGATTGATAATTTAATGCGATCGCTTAACATTCAGGAATTGAACTGTCAAGGCTTAGATCGAGTCGATTCCGATACTTTCGAGCGACTTTTGGAAAAGATGCAACAGCGCTTTCATTCCCCACTGCAAGCCATTGGTTTGCGCGGTTTAGGCGTGGCTTTAGGGACGATCGGCAACTTACCTCGCTCCCCAAAAATTTTAAAGCAAAGTTTGGCGATTTTTCAACAGCTAAATTTGCCTAGACAAATAAGCGAAACGTTATTTTGTTTAGGGAATACTGCTAGAATGTTAGGCGAAATTGAAGTTGCTTTGGAATATTACAAAAACGCTGTAGCGGTAGCAAGTACAATTACAAATAAGGAGGCGATCGAGCTAATATTAGATACCCAGATCAATCAAATGAGCTTACTATTGGAAGTAAATGGGTTACAAGCTACGCAGGTATTAATTCCGCAAATTTTAGGTAATTTAACTAATTTACCGCCCAGTCGCGGTAATATCTACGCACGAATTTATCTAGCACATAATCTGATCGAGTTTGTTAATAAGCAAGAAGCAATCCAAGATTTTAACGCACAATTAAGGAAGAGCGCAGTTATCAATAATCAAGGAATTGCCCAACTTCTAGCCGAAGCGGTACAACAGGCGAGAAGTCTGGGAGATAAAAAAGCAGAATCTCACGCTTTGGGAACGCTAGGTCAATTATACGAACAAACTCAACAGTGGTCAGAGGCGCAAACTGTAACGCAACAAGCCCTTGCGATCGCACTCAGTATTAATGCTGCTGAGATTACTTATCAATGGGAATGGCAAATAGCACGACTTCTCAGAGAACAAGGGGATATTGAAGGTGCGATCGCTTATAATAAACAAGCTTACAATACACTGCAATCTCTTCGCAGCGATTTAGTTGCCATCAACCAGGACGCGCAATTTTATTTTAACGAGCAAATAGAACCAATTTACCGCAATCTCGTCAGCCTTTTGTTGCAATTTCCCAATAATCAAGATAACCTCAAACAAGCGCGAAATGTAATAGAGTCACTTCAGTTGGCAGAGTTAGAAAACTTCTTTCGCATCCCTTGTTTAAATCCTAAAACAGAGCAAATTGAAAAACTTATAGAAGAGGGCGATCGCACTGCTGCGGTCATTTATCCCATTATTCTAGCAGACCGTTTAGCAACGATTCTCTCCCTTCCCGGACAACCCTTAAGTACATACAGTACCGCACTACCTCAAGCAGAAGTTGAACAAATAATCAGCGAATTGCGACAGACAATGAGTCCGGCTATATCAAACCAAAAGCGCCTACGTCTTTCCCAACAAGTTTATGACTGGCTAATTCGACCTGTAGAAGCGCAGTTGGCTGAAAATAAGATCGAAACTTTAGTATTCGTGCTAGATGGTGTGTTTCGCAACGTCCCAATGGCAGCACTCCACGATGGCGATCGCTATCTGATTGAAAAATACAGCGTCGCACTAACGGCTGGGTTGCAGTTATTAGAACCGCGATCGCTTCCACAAATTAAACTCCAATCTTTAATCGGAGGTTTAACTGAAGCTCGAAGTGGTTTTGCCGCTTTACCTGCTGTAAAAGATGAAGTAAAACAAATTAGCGAGACAGTTTATTCTCAAGTTATTCTTGATGAAGAATTTACTCGGCAAGCTTTAGAAAAGCAAATTGAAACTCATTCTTATCCTATCGTTCACCTGGCTACCCACGGTCAGTTTAGTTCCAAACCAGAAAATACTTTTGTGTTAACTTGGGACGGTCGGATTGATGTTAATACCTTATCTCAATTACTCAAAATCAGAGAACAAAACAGTAGAAAACCTATTGAACTACTTGTTCTCAGCGCTTGCCAAACTGCTTCTGGAGACAAAAAAGCAGCTTTAGGATTGGCAGGATTAGCTGTGCGTTCTGGGGTTCGCAGTACCGTGGCAACTCTGTGGAGTGTCAACGATCGATCTACAACCAAGCTAATGGTAGAATTTTACAAAAATCTGATTCAAGGGGGTAAAAACAAAGCTGAAGCACTTCGTCAAGCTCAATTATTACTGCTTAAGCAAGAAAAATACAATCATCCATATTATTGGGCACCTTTTATATTGCTCGGTAATTGGCTGTGAGGGCGATCGCTTATGGATCGGTTAAACGGCTAGATCGTTTATTTTTCAGGCTTTGGCGAAATGTTGGTTTACCACAAAGGAGTTTGAACCATGATAGGGACAAAAAAACGCTTGTATTGTATTTTATTTGCTATCCTTATAGCATTACAAATGATAGTAGCACCTCCCGTAATGGCGCAGAGTGAATTATTTAGAAATTTCAACTCTAATACAATTTTTAAACCGCCTAAAGATGGCACTCCAGATGACACAGCCGGAGCAGGATCTCGTAACGGAGGACGTTGTGCAGAAGATGAATTAGTGGAGGGTTTATCTGGTTTCAAAGCGATCGTACCAAGCTATAGTCAAACCATTTCAGAACGCCCAATCTTTTCAGTTTACATTCCTAAAACTGTAGCAAAAAGAATCTTTTTAAGCTTGAGAGATGCCAATGAAAGTTACTATTACCAGACAACGATCGCACTTCCTATAAGTCCTGGTGAATTTACTTTTCAATTACCAGAAGATGCACCAAAAATGGAAAGTAATAAGGAATATACGTGGTTTTTGGGCTTAGTTTGCGAACAAAATTTCGACCCTAACGATCCGATGTTACAAGGAGTGATTCGGGTAATGGAAACGAAGTAGATATAGCTAGGGGCTAGGGGCTAGGG
>CASBRD010000073.1 GCA_949128025.1 Oscillatoriales cyanobacterium PMM_0008
CAGGGACTGAGATATCTCAGTCTAGGTCAAAGTCGAAAACCCGCAAGGGAACAACTAGGAAGACTAAGAAGTGATTCTTAGAAGCTCCGTACCTTTAGGTCGGAGTCATGTCACAGATAATCAACACGAGGTCTTGACTGGATTGAAAATAAATTAACTCAAGTTGCTAGTTACTTGCATTCTGGGTATGTTGTTGCGCTTTAGCGCTCTTATCCAAGTTAATATAAGAGCGCTAAAGCGCAACAACGTACCTAATACAGCTTCAATTATATAACTAGCAACTTGCGTTAAATTACATGAAATCCTTGCTGCTCCAACTCTGTCCTTAGTCTTTGCAGTTCAGTGGACTTACCGCAGCCAATGTGAGCGCTAAATAGCTGGCCGATCGGTTCCGGATGGTGAAATGGGGGCGATCGCTTCCGGAGCGTTTGGATTTAACAAGGGAAAATAAGTTGTTATTTATAATAATCGGCGCTTGTCTGGAAGATTTGAACAAATAGCGAGTATTTACTATGCAACGCTTAAGCATAGTAAACTAACCAGTCGAATAGTATCACATATTTGAGGGATGAGGATGACCAGTATTGTATCAGTCTCGCCAGCGGACTTGAGCCAGCGGCGTCAAACCTTGCGTCGCCAAAGGCGTCGCCACACGGTTCACGATATTTGGCGGACTTTAGCGCTCAGCAGTTTGGCTCTGGGTTTACTCTGGGGAAGCACCCAACCAGTGTGGGTAATCCGTAACCCAGAGCAGATCTCTATAGAGGGCAATCAACTTCTTTCCTCTAGAACGATTCGGTCTCTGTTATCCTTATCCTATCCCCAGTCTTTGCTCCGGATTGAACCTCAAGCGCTTGCTGCAAAACTGGAGTCGAGGCAGTCGCTGATTGCCAAAGCTACAGTTACCCGACAGCTATTCCCGCCCAGCCTGACAGTACAAATTCAGGAAAGACAGCCGGTGGCGATCGCGTGTACAAACGTTCGATGCAGCCTCTCGATAGCCGCAAAAGAGGGAAAAACGCGATCCCAACAATCGACTGTGGGGTTGCTTGATGAAAAGGGTGCTTGGATGCCTATAAAAAGCAACACCAGCATAGATAAGTCGTTTCCGTTGCCAAACCTCAAAATTATCGGTTCTAGAGAGCAGTATCTCCCATACTGGTCTCAACTTTATCAAGTAGTTCGTCGTAGTCCTGTGAAAATTTCTGAGATT
Source organism: Oscillatoriales cyanobacterium PMM_0008 (assembly GCA_949128025.1). Taxonomy (GTDB): domain Bacteria; phylum Cyanobacteriota; class Cyanobacteriia; order Cyanobacteriales; family Aerosakkonemataceae; genus Argonema. The sequence goes on from CASBRD010000073.1 coordinate 1,214, forward strand.
GACTGGCAAGACCCGGAAAATTTAATCTTGAAAACTGAGTTAGGAATCGTACATCTAGGATCGTACAGTTCCCAGTTGCCGGAGCAACTCAAAGTCCTGGATCGCTTGAGGCAATTGTCAGCTAAACTGAATGGACGCCAAATTGCCTACATTGACCTCAAAAAACCAGAAGCGCCAGCGATTCAACTGCTAGAACCAGCAAGTTCGGACAAAGATCCCGATACCCGCTAAAAACCGATCGCAGAGATTGTAACCGCAGGGCGATTTGAAAAAGGCGTTTTCAACCGAAAAATCGGCCTTGTCACTATTATTGGTTTTTCAACCGACATAGCCTATAGTTGACTTGAGCTACCTAAAATTGAAAAGTTGTTTACCAGCTATTTTTGAAGAGCAATGACGCTTAATAATAAACAGGGGCTCGCTTTTAACCGTTCCCAAGCAGAGGGACAACCGGGTTTGGCACCGACGGTAGATGCCGTTAATCCCTATACTGTATTTCAGTTCGGTCAAGTTCGCGATGCCAAAGGTATGGCTGAGGAAACATCTCGAAGTAGCGATATCGTGCCAAGTCGGATAGCCAAAATTAAGGTGATTGGCGTCGGCGGGGGTGGAAGCAATGCGGTTAACCGCATGATCGCCAGCGATCTCGCTGGTGTTGAGTTTTGGGCGATTAATACAGATGCTCAAGCTCTGACTTTATCATCTGCCTCAAGACGCTTGCAAGTGGGACAGAAATTGACGCGGGGACTGGGAGCGGGGGGCAATCCGGCGATCGGTCAGAAAGCCGCTGAGGAGTCTCGCGACGAAATTGCCGCAGCTGTAGCCAACTCGGATCTCGTTTTTATTACGGCTGGGATGGGAGGCGGTACGGGTACTGGTGCAGCACCAATCGTTGCTGAAACGGCAAAGGAAGTGGGTGCTTTAACCGTTGGGGTGGTAACTCGTCCTTTTTTGTTTGAAGGACGGCGGCGCACGAACCAGGCGGAGGAAGGCATTGCGGCTTTGCAAAGTCGGGTAGATACGCTGATTATTATTCCGAACGATCGCCTGCTGTCGGTGATCCCAGAGACAACGCCGGTGCAGGAAGCTTTTCGGGTAGCCGATGACATTCTGCGTCAGGGTGTGCAGGGGATCTCGGATATCATCACTATCCCCGGTTTGGTTAATGTTGACTTTGCCGATGTCCGCGCTATTATGGCGGATGCAGGCTCAGCTTTGATGGGGATTGGTGTTGGCTCTGGCAAATCCCGTGCCAGAGAGGCGGCGATCGCAGCTATTTCCTCTCCCTTACTGGAAGCTTCGGTGGATGGAGCCAAAGGCGTGGTGTTTAACATTACGGGTGGGACCGATCTGACTTTGCACGAAGTCAATGCGGCAGCGGAAACTATCTACGAAGTAGTCGATCCCAACGCCAATATTATTTTTGGGGCAGTCATTGATGAAAGGCTGCAAGGCGAAATTAGGATTACGGTGATTGCGACTGGGTTTAGCGGCGAACCGCAAGGATCAACGCAATCGCGGGGAGTGAAAGTTCAACCACCGCGATCGATATCACCGACTCCAACTAAGCCTCCCACAACTGCTGAGTCCCCAGATAAACCAGGTGGCTTGGACATACCGGAGTTTCTCCAAAGGAGACGTCCCCCAAAATAAGGCCAAAACTTACCCATCAAGCAGCAATTTCGCTCCTAGCCTATGCAGTACGGGTCGGCGACGGCAAAGGGCTCTGCTTTGCCAATAGTCCAGATCTTTCATCTTTCTTCCTTTTGGTAGTATGACGGCAAGAACTGGCTTAAGTGTACCAGTAGCTATGACTGTAGCTGGTTCGGATAGTGGTGGCGGTGCTGGAATTCAGGCTGATTTACGGACATTTGCCTTTCACTGCGTCCACGGCACCAGCGCCATAACCTGCGTGACGGCTCAGAATACTTTGGGCGTCACACGGGTTGATGCTTTACCGGCTGTGGCTGTTATAGCCCAAATTGAGGCAGTGGTGGCAGATATCGGAGTGCAAGCTACCAAAACGGGTATGCTGCTCAACCAGGAAATTATCACCGCAGTGGCCGATCGCGTTGAAGCTTTAGGGCTGAATAACTTGGTGGTCGATCCGGTGATGGTTTCTCGTACAGGTTCCCAATTGCTTGACAATGATGCGGTAATGTGCTTGCGCTCCAAGCTGATCCCCCAAGCGGCGATCGTAACGCCAAATCGTTATGAAGCGCAAATTTTAAGTGGGTTGGAGATTCGGACTCTGGATGATATGCGATCGGCAGCACAGCGTATTCACCAACTGGGATCTAAGGCGGTTTTGGTCAAGGGAGGAGGGATGCAGGGGAGTCTGCGTGGTGTGGATGTGTGGTTTGATGGTAGTCTGCTGGAAACTTTGAGTGCATCGACGGTAGAGACAACCAATACTCACGGTACTGGTTGTACTCTGGCAGCTGCGATCGCAGCTAATCTAGCCTTGGGTAAAGATTTACTCTCTGCTGTTCGACTGGCAAAGGATTACGTGAGCGCCGCTTTGCAGTATGCTTTAAATATCGGTCAGGGTCAAGGGCCGGTGGGACACTTTTTTCCCCTATTACAAAAGCCTCTGTAGAAATAAAAAAGAATATTTTAAATCAGCTTGTGATATTTTCCCGATCTGGACTATTCTGAGGCATAGTTATACAGGTCGCCTCTGTCTGACGCAACTCTAGGTAAAGCGAAGCTTATGACATCTAACTTCAATCCCAAGCAATCGGTGCCCAATGCAAGTACCGCCGGTCATAATCCCCAAACAGCACCCGGTGCTTATTCACCTTCCGTACCAATTTCGCTCTATCGAGAACTCGCAGCAGAGTTGCAAGCGACTAAGGTGATGCTGGACTCGCTGAATAACCAAAATCAGCAGATGTCTCAACAAAATCAACAGCTGCGTCGGGAAATTGAAAAGGTTGTTCACGCATCTCTCCATCTACAGCAGGTAGCGGACTCGTCTGTACCGGGTGGCTGGAGTCAACCTTCCTACACTCATCCAGAATTAAGAACCGAACCCAGCCAGTCTATACCGGAGCCACGTCCGGTGTCTCGTCGAACTCGTCCTGCTTCCAACGCTACCCCTGCTGCGCCTGGGGTAGATATTTCAAACATTTTTCAAGAAATGGAACCGACAGGCTCTGGGTTGCCGGAAAAATTAATAGTAGAGCAGCCGGAAGGTCGCTATCGTCGTCGTTCGCAGCCAGAAAAAAGTTCTGAGGTGAATGGATGGTGGTTGACGTTTGCGATCGTTATGATTGTGGTGACGGCGTTTGGCGCTGGTTATTTGATTATGCGTCCGATGTTACCGAAGCGATAAACTGCTAAAAGAGGCGATCGCATTTAGGATTGAGGATGTTTGGGTGCGATCGCTACTCGAAAACCCAGTTCATCCAGTAATTCAATAAAAGTGTAAATTTCAGTACACCTACTTTCTGTAAGGATTTTGTCAAGTTTTTCATGACACTGCTTCGCAGAATCTGAAAGTTTATTGCTTTTTAGATAAGCCTCTGCAACTTTTCTAAGCGCATTGCGGAGCAGTTCCGGTTCGGGATCTTTTTCTTCTAAAATAGCTTCAATAAAGCCAGCAGCGTGTTCGGGGTCTTTCAGACATTCAATTAGAAACTCGCGGTAGCTATCGCTAGTTGGCATTTTCACGCTTTTCATATTCTTCCCAATACTCCTTAGCTTTGGTGATATCTTCTTGTTGGGTGCTTTTATCTCCGCCACAAAGGAGAAGTACAATTGTCGATCCTATTTGTCCAAAGTAGATCCGATAGCCTGGGCCATAGTTTATTTTCAATTCATAAACCCCTTCGCCAAGAGATCGACAGTCACCTAAATTTCCTAGTTCAACTCGCTCAAGCCTTATATCAATCTTATATTGAGTTTTGCGATCGCCAAGGGAATAGTACCACTCTAAGAAAGGAACTCTGCCATCTGGCGTAATATAACGTCGAATTTCCCTTGGTGTTACTTCCATGATGTCATTGTAGCCGCACTACCAGTTTAATAATATCAGGGCAACTGCGTGGTGCGATCGCGCTATTCGTCGTCATCAGCGCATATCGCTACTCGAAAACCGAGTTTATCCAGTAATTCAATAAAAGTGTAAATTTCAGAAGCATTACTTTCTGTCAGCATCTTGTCGAATTTTTCATGCAACTGCTTCGCTGAATCAGAAAGTCGATCGCTTTTTGCACAAGACTCAACCACATTTCTAATAGCCTTTCGTAATAATATTGGTTGGTCGCCGCCTTCTTCCAGCACCACCTCAATATAACCAGCAGCTTCTTCCCTGTTTTTGAGAGACTCAATCAGAAACTCATGGTAGCTTCTACTTGTTGGAGTTTTCACGTTTTTCATAATCTGCCCAATATTCCTTAGCTGTGCGAATGTCTTGTTTTTGAGTGCTTTTATCCCCACCACAGAGGAGAAGGTTTGAACCCCAGGCGGGCTGAAAGCGGAGGTTAAAACCTCCAGGCGAGCTTACACTTGGGTGAATGGCGGCACTGGCAGCGGAAAAGAAAGCGGAGGGTTCAAACCCCAGGCGGGCTTACACCGCAAGTGCAAAATCTGAGTAAAAAAATCCGTTTTTTGCCTAAGTCATATTTAAAAAAAAATTTTGATCCGCCTACGGCGGAAGAAGTGAAAAGGGAAAAGAAGGGAAAAGGGTAAAAGGGTAAAAGAGAAAAGGGTAAGAGTCCTGGCAAAGGAGACTACAAACGGAATCCGGACGATAATAGGTGGCAGATTTTGACCACCCATTACAACATCATAAGCTCTCGGTTGATTGGGATTTTCTGTCATTATGATTAACCTTCAGTAATTGATAGTACTGTAATCAAGTTGCTAGTTACTTGCTTTCTTGGTATGTTGTTGCGCTTTAGCGCTCTTATCCCAGTTGTAATAAGAGCGCTAAAGCGCAACAACGTACCTAATACTAGCCTCAACTATATAACTAGCAACTTACGTTATTATACAGCATCAGAGTTTTGTCCGCATGAAAGCAAAACACACGCTAGGCGTTAGGCTGCTGGTTTCTCATCAACCGCTGAACACTCACCAAAGCTCGATTTAATTCATAATTTTTTCTTTCATTATTCTGCAAATAAGCCTGTTGTTCCTCCTCAATCATCTGCACATCCTGACGCACCAAACCATCGAGTAACTTTTGCGCCGAACCAAACAAACTATCTTTCACAAAACGGCGAAACCACACAGGCAATTTGTGCAATCGCCAAAAGGCATTCAGCGATGTGAAATGAATCAGATAAGCGCGAGTTTCTGTTTCATTCACCGGACAAAGTAAACAGTAAATTTTAAAATCATTTCCCAATCTAGAAACCCAATGCGGGTAAACATAACTGACATCCAATGGTTCGGGATGCAGTCGTCGCAAAGCCGGGAAAAATAATTGCGAAATTGACCATATTTTATCTATTTTATAATAACTTTCTGCTTGATAATGAGCATTAACACAATTATCATCTTCGTCAATATCCTCAAGTACTGGATTTGCCCAAGCTTGCCAGTCTTGATGCAAATGTCCGTGATACATATCCATCAGGTTTTCAATTAGATAGGAATAATGTGCTTTGCAGTGAATAACTGCAACAGTTGCGATATAATTGAGATCTTCCCATTCTGGTAATCCCAAAGGAGATATCTTTTCAGATAAAGTATCATCGCCGGGAAATAGCCAGATAAAACCATCTTTCTCTTGGACGGGATATCGGCTAATCTGACAATTTGGTAATTTTTGATTATCTGCTAAGTAGGGAACTTCAGCGCATTCTCCTGTTGAGTTAAAACGCCATCCGTGATAAGCACATTCTAAGTTATCGCCGATAACTTTACCGTGACTTAGTTTTACTTGGCGATGCGGACATCTATCTTCTAAAGCGTGGGTTTTGCCTGCACTATCTCGATAAATAACTATTGGTTGATGCCATAAGGTAATGCCGAGAGGTTGGGTTTTTACTTCGTTGCTTTTGGCGACAACGTACCAGTGGTTTGGATTGATTGCTAGTTGACGGATATGTCGAGATTGGGTAAGTGGAGAGAGGGAAGTCATAAGGGTAGTAACTTTGTGGATAGGTTATTTTTTACCACAGATGAATTGAGGATGGTATTAGGTACGTTGTTGCGCTTTAGCGCTCTTATAGCAACCGCTTTCGTCGGTTAAGCCATAAATCTGGGGAGGGGGCTAGGGGCTAGGG
>CASBRD010000074.1 GCA_949128025.1 Oscillatoriales cyanobacterium PMM_0008
CTCTCCCACTCTCCCACTCCCCCACTCTCCCACTCCCCCACTCCCTTCTTTACTTTTGACTTTTCTGATGCCGAGTTCCAACTGCAAATCTAAAATCTAAGATCTGAAATTTGCAATTATTTTACTCTGAATTGTGCTACGCTCTCTTGCAACTCGTTGGCTACCCCAAGTAGCTTAGTGAAGGAATCCGCTACTGTTTGCGATTGTTCCGAGGTTTGGTTAGCGATAGTGGCTACTTCCTGTATGGTTTGGGTGAGGTCGGTGGATGTCTGCATTTGGGATGTGGCAGCTTGAGCCATATCCTCAACAAGGGTGCGAATTTGGGCGCTGACTGCGGCGATCGAAGTGAGTTTAACTCTTGTTGTTTTGACAAGGTTGGTGCCAGTACTTACCTGTTCCATTCCAGCTTCCATAGCTGTGACTACTTCGTTGGTTTCTATTTGGATTTCTTCGACAATTTGCTCGATTTCTTTGGTGGCGGCTGCTGATTGTTCTGCTATAGCACGCACTTCGTCGGCAACAACGGCAAATCCTTGGCCTTGTTTACCAGATCCTGCGGCTTCAATTGAAGCATTCAGTGCCAAAATGTTTGTCTGATTTGCCAAATCTTTAATTAGGCTGCTGACTCTAGATATTTTTTGGGAAGCTTCGCCCAGGCGTTTTACTTTCAGTGCGGTTTCTTCAACTGTTTGTTGAATAGTTAAGATGCCGTCCACTGTTTTGTTCATGGCCCGATCGCCGACTTTTAAGGTTTGATTTGCTTCCTGAACTTTGAGTGCTGCTTGTTGGGCGCTGGTGCCAACCTTCTGGATAGAATTTGCCATGACTTGAATTTGATCCAGGGTGGCTGCGATCGCTTCTGACTGCCGCCTAGCTTCATCAGAAAGTGTTTTTACATCTACTTCGCTAATTTTGGCTGTTTGCGTTACGGAACTGGCGGCTGATTGTACTTGCACAACAATATCCTGCAAGTTCTCGATCAGGGCGTTGAAAAAGTCAGCTACTGTTCCCATTTCACCAGGTGTCACCCCAGCACGAACTGTTAAGTCGCCTTGGAATGCTCCTTCTATCTGTTGGAGAAATCCTTCAATTTGGGCTTGCAGAGCTTCTTTTTCTTGGCGTTGTTCGAGGGATACTGCTTCAGCTGATTGGCGTGCTTCTTCTAACTGTTTAATAAAGCCAAGATGGTCGAGAGCATATTCAATTTGGGTGGCTAGCTGGAGGAAAAAATCAATTTCTGATTGCTGCCAGTTGCGGGTTTTGGCACATTGATGGGCTATTAGTAAACCTACCAATTGATTATCTTTCCGCATGGGTGCGACGAGGTTGGCTTTGACTTCAAATTGTTCTAGGGTGCGAATGTGACAATCGGTTAATCCCGGTTCGTTGTGAATGTCGTTGATGGCACGAACGCGCCCATTTTGGTATTGGGGAATATAACGAGCGCGAAAACAGGGGTCGTCAATTTTTTCGTCGAGAGCTTTTGTCCAACCGGGGGCTACTGATTCGGCGACAACGGTGCCACTCCAGTCTGGGTTGAAGCGATAAATGACGACGCGATCTACTTCCAGGACTTTGCGAATGCCAGTAAGAGATGAGGTTAAAAGTTCTGATGAGTCTGTGGCTTGACGAGCTTTCCAGGCAATGTCGCCTAATAAGCGTTCGCGTCTGGCGGCAGATTGGAGTTGTTGGATGAAGCCTACATGATCGAAGGCGTATTCTATTTGAGAAGCTAATTGTAAGAAGAAATCGATTTCTGGTTGCTGCCAGTTGCGCGTTGTAGAACATTGGTGGGCTATTAGTAAGCCTACCAATTGATTGTCTTTTCGCATGGGTGCGACGAGGTTGGCTTTGACTTCAAATTGTTCTAAGGTGCGAATGTGGCAATCGGTTAATCCGGGTTCGTTATTAATGTCGTTGATGGCACGAACGCGCCCATTTTGATACTGAGGAATATAACGAGCGCGAAAACAGGGGTCGTCAATTTTTTCGTCGAGGGCTTTTGTCCAACCGGGGGCTACTGATTCGGCGACAACGGTGCCACTCCAGTCTGGGTTGAAGCGATAAATTACGACGCGATCGACATTTAGAACTCGTCGAATTCCTGCTAGAACTCTGTTGGTAAGGTCTTGCGGATCTGTTCCTTGACGGGCTCTCCAGGCTATGTCGCCTATTAATCTATCTCGTCTGGCGGCGGCTTCTTTTTCTGCTAAGAGGGTTTGCAGTCGATCGGCTAGCTGGTTTATATTAGTCCCTAAGATGCCTAGTTCGTCTTTAGTTTCTAGCTGAATGCGGGTATCGAGTTTACCTTGCCCCATTTGTTTAACGGTGGCGGCGGCGATCAGGATGGGACGAATGGCCCGGTTGGTGAGGAAGATTGCGATCGCACTTGCTATTACTACAGATACGCCTGTGCCAATTATTACACCAGCTAATTTGTCGGCGAAATAATAGCTGGTTGTACCAATTATGAATACAGGTAGGGTGCTGATGGCGATCGCGCTTATTGTTGCTTTATCTTTCAAGCTCAGTCCCCTCCACCACCCGGTTTCGAGTTCCACCGCTAGGGTGTCAATTGGCTTGTTAATCGAGCTTGACGCGATCGTAGTTGGCAAATACTCTGGTGATTCCGCTGATGTTATTACACTGGTTTCAGCGTTTTGTCCAACTGGTAGAATTTGGGAGTAAGAGGTAGAAGGAATCCTATTGGCTTGCTCTTGAGAATTGTTAGTGCTGTTTGAAGTAGAAGTTTCGCTAGATGTTTGAGTCATATTAAAATCCTTGTTAACGTTTGCGATCGGCGATCGGAAATTGGTGATTGGCGATCTTTAATTGTTGACTGTTAACTGCAATTCTCGACTACCAGCTTAAAGCGGGACAGTGGAACCCCACCCCCAACCCCTCCCCGTCAACGGGGAGGGGAGAAATACTCCCC
>CASBRD010000075.1 GCA_949128025.1 Oscillatoriales cyanobacterium PMM_0008
AAAATATTGTTTTTTTGAACATAAAGTATAACAACTCCGAAAGAGCCAAAAGAAAAGAGGTATGGGGGATGGGACTAGCTTGTTTTTTCTTTTGACTTTTGACTTTTGACTTTTGACTTTTCTACAGTTACTTGAACAATCAGCAAAGAGAAGTAGGGTAACTTGAGATGGGGCCGATCGCACAAATCCCTATAAATCACCATATCCGGTAGTGTCGCCCGTTCCACAACATAGCTGCGACTCAGTAACTGACGCCGCTGTAAAACCTGCCAAACTCGATCGTAAACTGAACTTACCTTGAGTAAAACTACCACATCAGCCCAGTCCAGAACCGCCTCCAATTCCTCCACTCGATAAAGCGCCGGTAACACAACCAACTTTCGATCGCGAATAGTCAAAGGCAGTCCCAACACTGACGCCGCCGCCATCGGCGAACAAACTCCCGGTACAGTTTGTACTACCACCTCTGGATGCAGCTCTTGCAGTGTCTGAGCCAAATAAGTAAAAGTACTGTAAAAACTTACATCACCTTCGCAGGCAAAAGCCACATCTTGGCCTTTTTCAAGATATTGCCAGACTTGTTCTGCCGCCTGATGCCAAGCCAAGGAGAGAATAGTTTCATCCTGCACGTAAGGGAAATTCAAAGCCAGCTGGACGCTTGAGGGATTCAGCCATTGGGCTACAATCTGCTCAGCCATACCTGGTTTGCCGCCTACCCCCTTGGGGAAAGCTACCACCGGCACCTGTTTGAGCAATCGCAGTCCCTTAAGGGTAATCAATTCTGGATCGCCCGTCCCGACGCTGATTCCGTAGAGTATACCTGCTTGCACAATACAATCTAAAATCTAAAATCTAAAATCCCAAATCGAAAATGCCTTTGCCTACTGTCATTATGCCGGGATATCTGGAAGGTGCTAGAGCCTACCGCCCGATGGAAGAACTCTTGCAACAACTCGGTTTTCCAACGGTAACAGTGCCTTTGCGAAAAACGGATTGGTTGCCAACTGTAGGCGGTCGGTCAATGGTGCCTATTTTGCGGCAACTCGATCGAACTGTCAAACAAACCTTACAACAATACAACGTTTCCCAGATTAACCTGATCGGTCACTCAGCAGGCGGCTGGATTTCTCGGATTTATCTGGGAGAACAGCCTTACATTATTCATGGTGACGTTACGGAGACGGCTGGTTTGTGGCACGCTCATCCATATATCGCCACCCTAGTAACCCTGGGAACTCCCCATGTTAGTCTAGAGCGTTGGACAAAACGCAATCTAGATTTTGTCAAAATCAACTATCCAGGTGCATTCTATCCGCAAGTACGCTACATCTGCGTCGCTGGTAAAGCCATCTACGGTGCTAGACGCCCAGGCAGTTGGTTAGCCTACAGCAGTTATCAATTAACCTGCGGCAGAGGGGATAGCTGGGGAGACGGCATTACCCCCATTGAAGCTGCTCATCTGGAAGGGGCAGAAAATCTCGTTATAGAAGGTGTGCTACATTCCCCCAGATCTCGCGGTATTTGGTATGGTTCGCCGACAGCTTTGCAATCTTGGGTATCTTACCTAGCTTAAAATTTTAGATTTTAGATTTTGGATTTTGGATTGAATTGAAATTTGAAATCAGTCATTTTGCTTCAAGCTTTTTCTAGGGGAACTTCCAAAGCGGGAGAAGCAATTGGCACTTCCTCGACTTCTGCCAACTTTTCTAGGGACAGGCGAGAGGACGGACTAGCACCGGATAAACGCTTGAGCAGGTTGGGTCTTGGGTCGTGCAAGAGGTAGATAATGCGATCGCCCAATTGCCAATCTTCAGCCGCTGGAACTACCATTAGGCGATCGTCTCGTTCTATTAACAACGGCATTAGATCCCCAGAACGAATCAGCGCCTGAAGATGCGCCTGATGAAACGCAAATCCCTCTTCCTTCAGCGCTGTTTCGCCTAATTTAACTTTCCCTTCATTCAAATACTCATTCCAATTCTTAATCTGTAATTGCGAAACAAAAGCCTGTTGTACCTTAGATTTATTCTTCGCAGGACTAGCTTGCGGTTCTAGGGGAAATACTGCTAAAACTCTAGGCGGCGAGAATTCTTCTGCGGCGCGTTGAGCTAACACTAAATTTACCTCTCCATTGCTGGTCATAGCTACGAAAGTCCCCATCGATCCCAGCCCCGCCTCTTCCAAAACGCTGGTATCAAGACCGCTGCTTAAGAAAACTCGTAAATTCTCCTGTTCGGCTATTTGGCAAGCTTCCGGATCGGTATCGATTAAAACAACCAATTCTCCTCGTTCTTGAAATAAACGAGCAATCAATCGACTCAAAGGATTACAGCCGACAATTACCGCACCCGTTGCCTCTTTTGAGGTGATTTGCAGCAAATTGGCTATCCAACCAGCGGTTAGCCCTTGCACAAACACGGTCATAATAATGGTGAGGAAAACAAGAGCTTTGATCGAATCTCCGCCATTTATTCCCCGTTCGGTTAACAGAATTGAGAACAAAGACGCCACAGAAGCCGAAACAATTCCTCTAGGGGCAACCCAGCTGAGAAATATTTTTTGCCGCCAGTTGAAATCGCTGTTTAAGGTACATAAGGTGATGCTTAAGGGGCGCACGACAAACATCAGCACCAAGACGGTAAACAAGCTACCCCAACCAAGGGCAAATAAACTGGCAATTGACAAACCCGCTGACAGGAGAATGAACAAAACCGAGACGCTGAGAACAGTTAGCTGACCTTTAAAACGCCGCAACAGTCGTTCTTCTGGAACTGACGATGCTTTCATAACAATTCCGGCGACTACGGTTGCCATCAATCCCGACTCGCTGCGGATCGATTGCGCTAAACCAAACAAGCCCCACAAACCAGCCAAAACAACCAGGTTTTTCAGGTCTTCTGACAGAAAATTAGCGCGTTTGAGAATCAAGCCCAGCAGCCAGCCGCCAGCAGCACCAATACCACCGCCAATGCCGAGTCGCAGGAATAAGCCAATGATGGCGATCGCAGGATTGGCACCTGCGTTTAAAATTGTGTCTAGCACCACCACTGCCAGAATTGCCCCTACCGGGTCGATCAAGACGCCTTCTCCTTCTAGGAGTGCAGCAACTTGTCGATCGACTTTGACGTGCTTGAGGAGGGGACTAACCACAGTGGGGCCTGTTACTACTACCAGGGAAGCATAGAGAAATGCGATCGGCCAGGGGAATTCACCCAGCCAGTGTGCAGCCATGCCTCCTCCCATCAGGGTGATCAGAGTACCAAAGGTGACTAAATTTCGCAGGCTACCGGAAACCTCACCCAAATCTCGGAGTTCCAGGTTTAGGCCACCCTCGAATAGGATGATAGCTACACACAGGGCCACAATCACTTCTAGACCAGTGCCCAGCAAGTTAGGATGTAGCAGCCCAGAAATACTAGGCCCCAGCAGAATGCCAAACAGCAACAAGAAGACAATGCCAGGAACTTTGAGAAATGCGGCCAGAACCTGAGCTAGGATGCCTGCAAGGACTGCTATCACTATTTGCAGGGTTATTTCAAAAGATGCTTCCATAAGTCTTCTTGTTGCAGGCTATTAATTAAGTCAGAATGCCTCGTTTTTACTGCACAAAAGTTTCGCTTACCCTTGGGGCGCTTGTAAATTGGGAACACTATGGGGCAATAAATGCAAGGACGCCTCATAAACAGGGTACAACTTTCAGCAGAAATAGGTATCAATACTGCTTTTGAGCGTTCTGTTTTGCAAAAGAGTTATGACGCAAATACCAGGAATTTCCTCAAATTTGATTGATTACTGAGTAAATCGGCAGGAAAATTTTTTGTTAAAGATACGCGATCGTTCAGTCCTGGTATTTTAACATCCAAATTCACAGATAAATTATTCTCATAAAAAATAATCAGTTATGGGCGTTTGAACAGCGATGAGTGCTGGTCTTGGTTTACAGTTGAACCTCCGACCGGGAGATGTCGGCAATTTCGATCGCTTTAATCTAGGTATCCGTGAGTAATTTAGTTGGGAGTGTACTGATAAATTACCTCAGCGAAAAATTCCTTTAATCTTTGTCCAGAGATTTTTGAGCAACCTAGCAGCACCGACACGCAGAGCAATTCACTTTATCTACAATTCTGAACTGGGGTTTATATGAGCGGATATTTTCCCACACTTACATGATACTACCAACAGAGAAAAATAGCCAGTGCGATCGCCAAAAGAGCGATCGCACTGGCTATTTGGTACGTAGTTGCGCTTTAGCGCTAAAGCGCAACTACGTACCAAGGAGGATTCACTTTATCTACAATTCTGAGCAGGGGTTTATATGAGCGCACATTTTCCCACACTTACATGATACTACTAAAAGAGAAAAATAGCCAGCGCGATCGCCAAAAATCTTTCTGGTTCGTAATTCTGAGAAGAGCGCGGCATCGCAACAACGTACCTAAAAATCAACACTTGTCTTGTGACGCGCAGCTTTAGTCCTAACGAGATTAAAGGGAATGATAACAAAGAAGATCAGAAGAAGGAGAATACAATTTATTGATATAATTATAAAGAGTTCGAGCGCTCAATCCTAATATTATCAAATCATCCCAAAATCAGCCATGTCTGAGCCTATCACTCTTGACCCCAGTCAATACCCCGATACTAGCAAACTCATACAAGAAGACGATACTCCCTTGGATAGTTTCATTAACGAAAAACAACAGCGACTCCTGACGGAAGTTCTCTCTGGTTATCAGTTAAATGATGGGATTCCTTT